>CAYWRQ010000041.1:0-19733 GCA_964460915.1 uncultured Oscillospiraceae bacterium | reverse complement strand
TTTGCGTCGGGGACCTGCTCGAAATACTTGCCCTTTTTGTTGACATAGTTGTACAGCGCGTCCTCACCCATGACGATCACGTCCTCGTACCCGCCCTCCGGGTCGGGGAAATCCCCGTCCAGGAAGGTATAGCCCATCTGCCGCAGGGCTTCAAAATCGACGCCCATCACCTGGCCGTTGTAGTTATACTTCCCGTTGCCGAAGGAAAAGGTTCCCCAGTTGGGCGACGCGTAGGAGTTGTAGATCGGCGTAACCGCCACCACCTTCTCCTGCTCTCGGAATTTTTCCAGCATCGCGTCGTCCAGCGGCTCCTCGGTCGAGGTGCCGTAGTTGTAGATCGAGATAATGGTCAAATCGCCCAGCTGGGAGAGGGTTTCCTCCAGCGTTTTCTGCATCCCCAGCCCCAGGGAGACCATGACCGTGATCGCGCAGGTGCCGATGATAACGCCGGATACCGTCAGGATCGTGCGCACCTTCCGCCGCAGCAGGTTTTTGATGCACATCAGGATCGAGTCCCGCTTGGTCATGCCGCCGCTGAACCTGCCCAGCCACTTTTTGGAGCCGCCTTTCGCGCCGCCCTTTGGGGCCGCCCGAGGGGCGCGTTTTGCTTTTGTCTTATTCATCGTAGCTGTCGTCCTCAAAATCGTAGCTGTCGTCGTCGTCTTCCATCATGGCCGCCGCTTTTTTCTTCTTAGACCTGCGCAGCCGGAAGCCCAGCAGCACAATGCCGACAATCAAAACCGCGCAGCCCACGCCGATGACGATTTTGCCCGCCAAGGGCAGCCCGGTATTCCCGTCCACCGGCTCCATCATGCTGGGGTCTTCCATCATCGGGTCGTCCATCCCCCAGTTCATCTCCTGGACGGTGGTCGTAAATGGGCGCTCGATGGTCGACTCGTTGCCGGCGGAGTCCTCATAGGTCAGGATAAACTTGCCCTCGAGCGTTCCCGCCTCGCTGGCGTTGAGGGTGGTTTCAAAATAGTCCCCGCTGCCGGCTTCGACGTTGCCGACATAGGTATTGGTGTCGCCGGTCGTAAAGCCGGTGCCTTCGACGGCGATCGAAAGGTTATAAATCGCGCTCTTGCCCTTGTTGACATAGTTCAGCGAGCACCAGATCGAATCGCCCACATAGTTATAGTCGCTGATCTGGGCCTCGTCGACCTCAAAGCGGTCGGGCTGGGTCACCGGGATCGTGATCCGCTCGGTGGCCGTCAGGGTTTCCCGCGTGCCGTCGATCACCGCTTCATAGGACAGCGCCACATCGATCCCGTAGGACTTGGGCGGCGCATCCGC
Source organism: uncultured Oscillospiraceae bacterium (assembly GCA_964460915.1). Lineage (GTDB taxonomy): Bacteria > Bacillota > Clostridia > Oscillospirales > Ruminococcaceae > Faecivivens. The sequence goes on along the minus strand of CAYWRQ010000041.1, from coordinate 18,440 downwards.
CTTTACGGTCAGGTCAATGTTCTCCGAGAAGGTTTCCCCTGCCGCCACACGGGCGATGTAGAAGGAGTTGGAGGAGCTGGCGGGGGTAAATACGCCGCCGGTCGTCTCGTCCGCCGCAGAGGAGATAACCATTTTGATGTTCTCGATTGCGGTCGAGGAGGAGGTATTCCGCAGGACCATCGCCAGGTTAAAGGTGCTGCCGCCGGTTACGTTTTCATCGCCGTAGGTATAGCTTTCGATAATGACCTGGGGTTTGGAGGAGCCGGGGCCGCTGGTGCCGTCTTCCTTGTCCTCCGGTTTGGCGATACAGGGGATAAAGACCTTGGCGGCGGAGGTTTCCTCGCCGCAGGCTGCGGTTGCCGTCAGGATTGCCGTGCCGTCGGGGACGTTTTCATCCGCATGGATTGCGTAGGTAAAGGTCGAGGTCTGCCCGGGGAGCAGCTCAGTCAGCGTCTGGACGTCCATCCCGTTTTTCAGCGTAACCGAACCGGTCGCCAGCCCGTCCAGGGTCATCGTGATGTCCTTCATCGTCGCGCTGCCCTTGTTCTCGACCGTGATATCGAGGGTCGTATTGCCGTTATAGGAAAGGGTGCTGGCGCCGAGGGTATAGCCGGTGATCACCAGCTTGCCGTTAGACTCGATCTGCTGGGCCGCTTTCAGCCGTACCGAGAAGGTTGTTTCCTCGGTGACCTGCTTGCCGTCGTACTCGTAGACCGATTTGATTGTGATCGGGACCACCGAGTCGGTGACGTCCTTTTTCGCGGTCACTTCCGCGATAAGGGTTTCGCTCCGGCCCTTGCCGAAGCTGACCGACTGGGTCGCAGCGGCGGAGTTGAGGAACAAGCCTTCCGGCATGATCAGCGTCACCTGCGCGGTGCCAACAACAGAGGATTTCGCTTCCAGCGGGATCAGAATCGATTTTGTCTCCCCGGCTGCGACCTCCGGCATTTGGGCCGCTTCGGAGACAACAACCTGGTTGCCGATCAGTTCGGGGGCGGGTTCGGAACTAGGTTCGGAAGATTCCCCAGGCGTCGGTATAAATGTATATGGATAGAAAGACTGCTGGTATGTTTTGTTATTCACTCGGATATCCAAAGATGCCACAGTCCCTTTACCATTGTAAGAAAAAATTTGAGAAGGGATATAGAGCTCATAATGACCACTGCTTGAGTCTACACTATCTGCTACCCACGTTACTGCGTTATTTTCTACATAAGAACCACTGATATCACCAATCGCATATACATCGACGACTTTTGATTCTCCCATACTAAAGAATTCTTGATTCATAGATGCCGGAAAAATCAGTGTAAGTGAGAAATTACTTCCCTCATCAATCTGGACAGGATTCGTATTAATTATAATACTGCTTTCATATTGATAGTAATTATTATATGCATCATAATACGCATTTATCTTCATCCCCGGCAGCAAAACCGCCGCCATCATAATCAGCATCATGACCGCAGTAATCGCCGCCGTCAGCCTGCCGCAAGCTTTTCTTTTCTCCCCAGTTGCCATGTCTTTCAAAGTCCTTTCGTTGTCAATCTGTTTGTCCTATCCGCTTTTATCGATCAAGGCGATTTCCTGCTGAATAAACCCTGGAAAGCAGGTTTGCCTTTCCGTTTCACGTCCTTGACCGGTTTTTTTCGCCCGCAGCCTTTTTTGCCGCAGCCGGCTTCTTTTCCGGGGCTGTCCCCGGCGGCTCCGGCGGGACGATCGAGACATTCTTCTCGTCCCCAACGATGACGCCGTCCACCAGCCGCACAATCCGGTCGGCATACTGCGCAATATCCCGGTCGTGGGTGACAATGATCAGCGTTTCGTCGTTTCGTCGCGCCATCCGGACGATCATCTCCATGACCTCGGTCGTCGTATGGCTGTCCAGGTTGCCGGTCGGCTCGTCGGCGAACACGACCGGGGGCCGCGCGATAAAGGCCCTGGCAATGCCAACGCGCTGCTGCTGGCCACCGGACATCTGGGAGGGGCGGTGCTTCATCCGGCCCTTTAGCCCGACACGGACGAGCATCTGCTTGGCCTTTTCCTCCCGCTCTTTGCGCGGCACGCCCTTAAAAATCAGCGGCATTGCCACGTTTTCCAGTGCCGTATCCTGCGGCATCAGGTTATAGGACTGGAAGATAAACCCGATGTTCTGCCGCCTGAATACTGCTAGCTGCTTCTCGCTCATGGCGGTAATCTCCCCGCCTGCGATAAAGACCTGCCCCCGAGTCGGCTTTTCCAGCCCGGCCATGATATTTAAAAGCGTCGACTTACCACTGCCTGATGTACCGAGGATACAGCAGATCTCGCCCTTTTCGATTTCCAGGGAAATGTTCCCCAGGGCAATGACCTTTTCGTCCTCAATCTGGTAGACCTTCCGCAGGTGCTTGACCTGTAAAATCAGATTTCGCTTTCTCGCCTGTGCAGGCTGCTTTTCTGTGCGCGGGAGCAAAACCTCCCCCGCAGCTTGTTCCGCCATATCTTCCCTCCTCATCCTTTTTGCTGTCTTCTGTAATATTCGTAATAGTACAGTTGAATTATAACATGGGCAAAATCCACTGTCAAGGCTTTTTCTAAAATCCATTTTTCTCCATAAAGCATGAAGGAAATATGAACGTTGACCGAAAACAATCTCCTTTAATAAATATGTTTTAGCCCGAAAAAAAGTTGCAAGAAAATGACAAAACGAAAGAATAAAAAAATGTACCCCTCTTTTCTTGCAATCCGCTTTCCTCCATGGTATACTGTCTATAGCACATTTTACGGCGATTTTTGTCGGGATGACTGGCACTGGGGAGGAATTTTGATGCAATACACCTTTCTGGAACTTGTTTTCTTCTTTTTCCTGTATTCTTTTCTCGGCTGGTGCCTGGAGGTTGCCGTTTTATCCGTCCGGCGGCGACGGTTTCTGAACACCGGTATCCTTTTGGGACCTGTATGCCCGTCCTATGGGATTGCGATGGACCTGATCCTGGTCTTTCTCGCGCCGCTTACCGGAAACTACGTCCTACAGACCATTGGCTGCATGATTATCGCGAATGCGGTCGAGGCGGTCAGTTCCCATCTGGCCAATAAAACCGCCGGAAGAAGGCTGTGGAACGCCGAAAAGCGGGCGATGCTGGGATCCCTGCCGGGACTTTTCTACATCCTAATCTGGGGCGGCGGCGCGATGCTGGCCGTCTGCTTTCTGAACCCGCTGGCCTATATTCTCTGCCAGTTGATTCCGCGCGGGCTGCTGATCGCCATAGACACGGTACTGGGCGTTATTTTTGTTTCCGATATTCTGACGACGGTCATTGCCCTGCATCCCGACCGGAAGGGCGCCCTTTCCCACACGGTGGTCCAAAACCTCCGCCGCACCACCGGCACCATCGGACAGCGACTCAATCTCAGCATCCACCGGCGTCTGGAAAATGCCTTTCCCCCCGCCCTCGATATTGACGGCAGCGTTGCCGGAAACCGTGTCTTTGCCAAGGGACTCAGCCTGGCAAAGCTGTTCTGGGTATTCCTCATTTGCTCCCTGCTCGGAGACTGGATTGAGACGGTTTTCGTCTGGGCGACCTCAGGGCAGCTGATGAGCCGTTCCAGCGTCTTGTACGGTACCTTTTCGATCGTCTGGGGAATCGGCGCGGTGTTGCTGACCTCCGTTCTATTGCCGCTTTCGAAAAAGGGGGACCGGTATGTCTTCCTGGGAGGATTTTTCCTCGGCGGGACCTATGAATACGCCTGCTCGGTATTTACGGAGATCGTATTCGGAAAGGTTTTCTGGGACTACAGCCATATGCCTTTAAACATCGGCGGGCGGACAAATGTCCTGTTCATGTTCTTCTGGGGCGTCCTTTCGGTCGTCTGGGTGCAGATCCTCTACCCCCGGATCAGCGCGCTCGTCGAAAAAATCCCGATCCTGCCGGGAGAAATTCTGACCTGGTGCCTGGCGGCGCTGATGATTATCAATGCCCTGCTTTCCGGGCTGGCCATTACCCGCTACTCGGCCCGGCAGGCAGGCGAAGCGGCCAATACCGCCATCGGCACCTTCCTGGATAAGCAGTATCCCGATGCGCTGGTCGAATGGGTATGGCCCAACATGAAAAACGCGGGATAAAGACCGGCCGGTGCAGCGCCCCGATCGGCGGCAATCCGCCTGCGGGAGCCGCGCACCGGCCTTTTCCCTATCTGTATCAGTCCAGGACTACCTCATGGCCGCTCTGTGCGGACGCATAGATACCGTCGAGGATCTTCATCAGCGTGATGCCGTCCTCCGCCGGGGAGATGCACTTCTCCGCGCGGCCCAGGACGCAGTCGACATAGTGGTTGATCTCGCCCTCAAACAGCCCGTCGAAATCCAGCGCGGTCGGGGTATCGAGCTGGACGTTGGACATATAGCCGTTTAATTCGGTGTACATTTCCAGTTCCGGATCCAGCTTTGCGCCCGCTTTGGTGCCGAAAAGCTGGATTTTTCCTTCGTCGTTCTTGATATTCAGCGAGAAGGCTGCTTCAATTGAAACGACCGCGCCGTTCTCATACCGGATCATCGCGGTGGCGAGGTCCTCGACGTCGAAAACAGCCGCCTGGGCAGTAGTGGCCGCATAGCCGCGCTTGCCGCCCTTGATGTCCGGCCGGTCGCCCAGCTTATGGAAGGTCGCGCCGTAGACCGAAACCGGCTTCGGGTTGCCCATCAGGTACCGGGTCAGGTCGATGACATGGACGCCCAGGTCGATCAGCGGGCCGCCGCCGGAGCGGGACTTATCGCCGAACCAGCCGCCGGGAGCGCCGTTGCGGCGGAGATAGGTCGCCTTGCCGTAGTAGATATCGCCGAAGTAACCGGCGTCGATGTAGTCCCTAAGGATTTTCGCGTCGTTGCCGTAGCGCCTGACGAAGCCGACCATCAGCAGCTTCCCGTTTTTCTCGGCCGCTTCTTTCATCTTGATCGCGTCCGCCGCGCAGGTCGCCATCGGCTTTTCGCAGAGGACGTGCTTACCGGCGTTTAGGGCCATGATGGTACAGGGGGCGTGCTGGGAGTTCCAGGTGCAGACGCTGACCGCGTCGATTTCCGAGAGCGCCTCGAGCATTTCCTTTTCATCAGTATACAGCCGCTCGACGCCGTATTTTTTTCCCATTTTTTCCAGCTGAACCGGGTTGATATCGCAAAACGCGTACAGCTCGACATCGGGGTTTAACAGGTAGCCATGGATGTGGGAATTGGAGATGCTTCCGACGCCCACGATTGCAATTTTCAGTTTCGACATAATTTTTCTCCTTTTCATCCATCTTCCGGAGAGCGGGACAAAAGTTTAGGATTCAGCCCTTTAAAAAGGGCTGGATCCTAAACTTATGTCACGCTCTCCGGGAAGAAAATGCGAAATCAGATCAGCTTCTTCAAGAACTCGACCGCCATCCGGATATCCCGCTCCGGGTCCTCGCCGACCTCGCGCTCGATGGTCAAAAAGCCGTGGTAACCAACCTCTTTCAGCGCCGCCAGCCATGCCGGGAAATCAACCTTTCCTTCCCCCAGCGGCAGCTCCGCAAAGGACGGCGACGTCGGGATCTCGCCCTCGACAATCCCGTAAATCTCCTCCGGCTCCCGCCAGTAATACCGCATACCGTCCTTGGCGTGGGTATGTACAATGTACTCGCTCAGCTCCTTTACCGCCTCAGCCGGGTCGTCCCCGACAACCATCACCAGGTTTGCCGGGTCAAAGTTGACCGCGACCCCGCGCGAACCCAGCGAGTCCAGGAATTTCCTCAGCCGCTTTGCCGGCTCCGGCCCCGTCTCAATCGCAAAATGCGCATCCAGCGAATCCGCATACTCCGCCAGCCTTCCGCAGGCCTCCTGCATGATTTGATAACGCGGATGATGCGGGTCCTCCGGCACCACGCCGATATGGGTCGTCACGACATCTGTCTCCAAATCACAGGCCAGGTCAAGGATCCGTTTGGAGCGCTCAATCAATTCCGGGTTGCGCTCCCGGTTTCCGAACCCCATCCCCAGATCGCCGCATAGGGCCGAAACGGTAAGCCCGTTATCCCTTATCTTCGCCAGCAGTTCCCTTCTCTGGCTGCTCGAAAGGTTCTCCGGCGCCATTTCGCCTTTGGTCGCATAAATCTGGATGCCGCAGGCGCCGACCTCCCGCGCCTTCATGAGTGCCGCATCGAGCGGCAAACGGAACGAATCCAGCATAACGCCAATCGAAAAATCAGACATAATCATTCTCCCTTCTAGAAAAGCTTTTTATTCGTACCCTTCCTCCCGTTCCGGCAAAGCGACAACTGCCGTCGTCCCCTTCCCCGGCTCCGAGAGAAGCTTGATCTCGCCGCCGATCCCGTCTAAAATCCGCCGACAGAGATACAGCCCAATCCCACTGGAATGGCGCTCCTGATGGCCGCCCCAGCCGGTATATCCCCGCTCGAAAACCCGCGGGAGGTCTTCCTTCCGGATACCGATGCCGGTGTCGGTGATGAGAAGCCTTCCCTCCTCGTCGGCGCGGATGGTCACGCTGCCGCCGGGCGGGGTATACTTGACCGCGTTGCTGATCAGCTGCTCCAAAACAATCCCCAGCCATTTTTCATCGGTCACAGCCTTCCTGCCGGTTTCCTCAAACCGGAAGGAAATCTTCCCGCCGATAAACAGCCGCGCGAACCGCTTGACCGTCTTTTTGATCAGGGTGTCCAGCTCGATCTGCCGGAACAGGTAGTCGGTCTGCTCCGACTGCAGCCGCAGATAAGACAGCACCATCTCGACATACCCCTCGATCCGGGTCAGTTCCCCCGACAGGGCGCTGTTTTTGGAACCGTCCGACTCATCCGCGCCGGTTTGCAGCAGCAGCCGCATGGCCGCGATCGGCGTTTTGACCTGATGGATCCAGAGAGTGTAAAAGTCCAACATTTCCTCCGTTTCCCTCCGGAAGGCCAGCCGGTCGGCGTTCCGCGCATCGGAAAGGTCGCGCAGCAGCGTTTGGTACCCTTCCTCGGTCTTACTATACGGTTCCGGCAGCGGCAGCACCTTTTCGTCCAGCTGAGCATCCAAAATCTTCAGCTCCCGCTGCCTCCGTCTCCAACGGGCAAACCCCCGTGCGGCAAACAGCGCCCCGATCAGCAGGCAGAAAAGGCTGCTATACAGTATCGGCTCCAAGGAGATCCGGTACAGGACGAAGATCCAGGTCTGTATCCCGCTCCAGAGCAGCCATAATAGGATGATCCACTTATTTTCCCAAAGATACCGAAAAAAATCCTTCATTCGATCAGGTACCCCATGCCTTTCCGAGTGTGGATCAAATCGCTGACCCCGAGGGAGGAGAGCTTTTTGCGCAGCCTGGCCATATTGACCGCCAGGGTGTTTTCATCGACAAACGCATCCGATTCCCAAAGCCTGGTCATCAGCGCGTCCCGGCTGACCAGCTTCCCCCTGTTTTCCATCAGCATCTCCATCATCCGCAGCTCATTCCGGGTCAGCTCCAGCTGCCCGCCCTTATAATAGAGCCGCCCGTCCGACAGATTCAGCATCAGTTCACCGGCGCACAGCATCTTGCCCGAACCGGAAAAATCGTAGCTTCTCCGCAGCATCGCCTGCACCTTGGCCGTCAAAACGCTCAAATCAAACGGCTTTGCGATAAAATCGTCCCCGCCCATGTTGACGGCGGTCACGATATTCATATTATCCGCGGCCGACGAGATAAAGACCACCGGCACGCGGGATATTTTCCGGATCTCGCTGCACCAGTAGTAGCCGCTGTAAAAGGGGAGCGTGATATCTAGCAGCACCAGCTGCGGGTCAAAGGCGGCAAACTGCTGCAGCACGTGCTCAAAATCCTCGATACAGGCTGCCTTTAACCCCCACCGGGCAAGATGGGCGGCAATCCCCTCCGCGATCACCCGGTCGTCCTCCACGATCAGCACCCGATACTCCAAACAGCCCACTCCCTTCCCTGATATCGTAACACATTCCGCGCCAGATTGCAATCTATAATCTGCCGGAAAAGCCTCTGCATATGAAAAAAGGATCGCAAACCCGAAAAAGCGCACGGAGCCCTTCAAGCCCGTGCACCTTCCCTTATTCGACCTCCAGCTCCAGCTTCCCGGAGAAATCCTCCCCCGTGACCCCAAAATAGTTCACGCCCTCCGGCAGGGCGAGCGTCTCCGCACAGCTCCCGCTCCCGAGCAGAAGGACCGTCGTTTCCCCGCTCTCCGAGCAAAGGAACACCTTTGCCTTACCGCTCTCGATCTCCATCTGGCAGCGGATTGTAACCGTTTCCCCGTCCTCCCGGCCAAGGCATGAACCTGCAAAAAGGTACTGGATCCCGTTATAGCCCTTAAACTCCGCGCTGTACCGCCCGGTGTACCGTTCCTCTCTGCGGGCATCCTCCCCGGTAAAGGGAAAGTCCCATTCGCCGGTCGGCTGCAGGACGCCGGTATGAGGACCCAGCAGCGTTTCCTTCGAGCAGCTGGTAAACAGCATCCCCATTAGGATCAAAAACGCCGTCGCGATCACCCGGGGAACCGTCCGCAGCAGCTGACGCACCGTCTTCCTTATCATTCCCATTTTCCCTCTGCCGCGTTTATCTATTTTTCCGTTTTATCAGCAGGTACACTGCGGCAAATACCGCCGTGACCGCGGCCAAAACCTGCGCCGTCCTTTTCAGCATCCTTTTTCCCTCTCCTTTCTTTCCGGTGCATCCCCACGATCGCCAGCCGCACGGCGACAAGCGCCGCCAGCCAGCCGACGATTGACAGCAAATCCTCCATAAATTCCCGCCTTTCCGGTTTTCCTACTGCCCCAGCCCAGCCGCCTTTAATAGGGCCTCATCCGTCAAGAACACGCCCTGGCAGGGCTGCTCGGCATAGGGCCTGCCGTCCTTTTCGTACAGGAAAAAGGTGCTGCCGCCCTCCCCAGGCAGATATCCACCCGCACATATTCCGCAGCAGACGGGGTATCGCTCACCGACTGGAGCGATGTCGGCTCCGATTCCGCCGCCATCGAGATAAAATCCGATATCCAGCCGGGGTCGCTGTATTCCCGTACACGCTCTCCCACCGTAACCGTCACTGACATCACCTTACCCGTTTCCGGCAGGATCATCCTCCCCGCCTTCCTCCCGCAGGACGGAAGGGTCAGCAGGAGGGCCAGGGCGATAACCTTCGTTTCATAGCCCCTCCTTATCCCTTTACGATCTTATAATACGTCTTTGCGGTCATCGAATAGACCAGGATGTAGATCGCCGAGAAAATCAGCAGCGTGATTACCGTGCAGGACGCAAAGAGCGCCGTATTGTGCAGGGCGAACAGCCTCAGCATTTTGGAGATCATCGGGAACGCAAAGGCGATATGGATCCCAGCCGTAATCAGCGGCAGGAAAAAGACCATCAGCACCTGGGAGTGGATGCTCCTTTTCACCGTGCGCGCGTCCATGCCGACCTTTTGCATGATGACAAACCGCTCGCGGTCCTCGTACCCTTCGGATACCTGTTTATAGTAGATAATCAGCACCGCCGCCATCATGAACACAGTCCCCAGGAAGATGCCGAGGAAGAGAAAGCTCCCGTAAAACTGGTAGGATTCATCCAGGTTGATCTGGCGGCTGAGCGCCCTGAACCCATATTCCTCCCATTTATGCTCGTTCAGCCAGTCCCGCACCGCCAGATAGCAGTCAACCTTCTGGCCGGCGGCGCCATCGACGTCCACGCCGATGACGTGCTTGATATCGCTGCGATTCTCTTTATACGCGTCCGCCTGCATCTGCCAGATTTCCTGCAGCGTCTCCTCATCTGAAACGACCATCCCCACGCTCCGGCTCATGACGATCATCGCGGCCCCTTTGAGGATCGGATAGTCCTCCAGCTGGCTTTTTACCTTAAAGGTCTTGCCGCCGATGGTCAGCGTATCCGCCGTATAGGCCGGGGAACCGTAGACCAGCGCCTCCCCCTTTTCGAGCGTGACCGGCTCCTGCGAATGCAGCGCGTTATACCCCTCCGCCGTGATGATGCCAAATTCGACCGCATATTCCAGCTCGCTCATCGTCCCGGTCACGAGGGCATAGTCCTGCCCGGTCCACTTGCCGCTGAACTGCAGATAATCAAACCGGTTCTCCTGCTCGACCGATACGCCCACCTTTTCGGCGCTGTCCCGTATCACCTGGGCTACCGTATCCTGCTTTTCCCTGTCCTGTGTCTGCAAATCGATCTCGATATCATAGGGGCTTTGCTCCTTTACGATATCATCGATGCCGACATACAGGCAGACGGTGGACGAAATCGTCACCAGCACCATGGTGGACAGGATACAGATATTGGCCAGCCCGAAGGCGTTCTGCTTCATCCGGTAGATCAGCCCGGAAACCGCCGTAAAAGGGCCGGTGCGGTAGTAAAACTTCTTATTCCGGCGCAGGCCCTTGAGGAGCGCCACTGACCCCGCCGTAAACAGGCAGTAGGTACCGATGATGACCAGTATGACCGCGACGAAAAAGAATGCGAGGGCGTTTATCGGGTCCTTGACCGTCAGCGCGATGCCGTACCCGCCGCCCAGGGCCGCAACGCCGCCCAGCGCCAGCAGCCACTTGGTCTTCGGTTCCCGCTCGCCCCTGGCGCTGGAATGGAGCAGCTCGATCGGGCTGGCCCGCAGCACGCCCCCGATGTTCCGCAGCAGGCAGACGGCAAAAACCGCCAAAAACCAGATGGCCGTCAGGCTTACCGCCCCTTCGTTCACCGAAAAGCCCATCGGCACCCCGAACCGGAGGACCTGCGCGAGAATCAGGATCATCAGCTTGGAAAACAGCATCCCCATCAGCAGCCCGCCCGCAATCCCACAGCAGGCCAGGATCAGCGTTTCAAACAGCATCAGGATCGCGATATGGCGCTTTTCCATCCCGAGGATGTTATAAAGCCCCAGCTCCCGCTGCCTGCGCTTCATGATAAAGGAGTTGGTGTACAGCATAATGAAGACAGAAAAAATCGCGATTACGACGACCCCCAGCCACATGACCGACTGGACATATTCGGCCCCCGGCATATCCCCGATCATCTTGTCCTGGGTCAGAAAGCTCATGATGTAAAACATCCCGGCCGTGCCGATGCAGCAAAGGATATAGGGCAGGTAAAACCGGTGGTTCTTGACCAGGTTCTGCCCCGCCAGCCGCAGATAAAAAGAAAGTCTGCGCATCTTAAGCATCCTCCCTTTCCCCGGAGCCAAGCATCGTCAGGGTGTCCGAGATCCGCACAAACATCTCCTCCTTGGACAGATCGCCCCGGTAAAGCTGGTGATAGACCTCGCCGTCCCGGAGGAACAGCACCCGCCCGGCATGGCTCGCCGCGCGGACGGAATGGGTGACCATGACGATCGTCTGGCCCGCCCCGTTGATCCGCCCAAACAGGCGCAGCAGCGAATCGGTCGCCTTGGAGTCGAGTGCCCCGGTCGGTTCGTCCGCCAAAATCAGCTGCGGGCGGGTAATCAGCGCCCGTGCGACGGCCGCACGCTGCTTCTGCCCGCCGGAGACTTCATAGGGGTATTTCTTGACCAGATCCGCAATCCCCAGCATCTCGGTAATCGGAATCAGCCGGTCTTCCATCTCCCGATAATGCACCCCCTGCAGCACCAGCGGCAGCATAATGTTGTCCCCCAGCGTAAAGGTGTCCAGCAGGTTAAAATCCTGGAACACAAACCCCAGATTGTCCCGCCGGAAAGCCGACAGCTTTTTTTCCAGCAGGCTGGACAGCTCGACCCCATTTAGGGTGACGCTGCCGGAGGTCGGCCGGTCAAGGGCTGCGAGGATGTTCAGCATCGTCGTCTTGCCGGAGCCGGACTCGCCCATGATCGCAACGTATTCCCCGTCCTCTACGGCAAAACTCACGTCATGGAGCGCCTCGACTTGGTTGCCGCCGAGACGGGTCACATATATTTTTTGCAGATGGCTGATTTCCAAAAGGGACATGATGCATCTTCCTTTCCACATTTCCGGCGGTCTATCCTTTCTCCCGCCGATGGTCCTATTATACCAGACCCGGCGAAAATCCGCCATCGAACTGCCTTACAAAACGGGAGAAATCCTTACGCTTTTGAAAGGCTTTCCCCTTCCCGCCTGCTGTCCGCGGCCCTGCGGAAAAGAAAAATACCCGCAAAATCTTCACACAAAAACGTTGAAATACCCCCTATGAAAATGGTATCCTTAAAGCAGCATCAACAAAGGGGAGAAGCCCATGAACCAGGAAAAATGCCCGTCCTACTTCCGTCAATATTTTCCTTTTTGGGACAAGCTGACCGGGGATCAGCAGCAAAAGCTCTGCCGGGCGGCAAACCCTGCCCATTTTCAAAGGGGCGAAAACATCCACGGCATCGGCGGCGGCTGTACCGGTGTCTTGATCGTCGAGAGCGGATGCCTGCGGGTATACCTGATGTCCGAGGAAGGGCGGGAAATCACCCTGTACCGGCTGTATGCCGGGGAGGTCTGCATCTTGTCCGCCTCCTGCGCCATGCGGCAGATTACCTTTGATGTCTTTGTGGACGCTGAGGAGGATTCGGCGGTACAGATCATCAGCGGGTGCGTCTTTGCAGAGGTGACAAACGCGAATATCTACGCGGAAAACTTTGCCCTGCGCAGCACCGCCGAGAGCTTTTCCGCCGCCATGTGGGTCATGCAGCAGATTTTGTTCATGAGCTTTGACAAGCGGCTCGCCATCTTCCTGCTGGACGAGTCGGCCAAAACCGGCAGCCCGGTCCTCCGCCTGACCCATGACCAGATCGCCCGGTACATGGGCTCGGCCAGGGAGGTCGTCTCCCGGATGCTGCGGTATTTTACCTCCGAGGGGATCATCCGCCAGAGCCGGGGGACGATCGAGATTCTGGACAAAAAACGCCTGCGAGAGCGGGCAAAATAAAAAGCCCCGGGGAGTCCCGGAGCCTTTATCGATATTCAGCTGATCAGGGCCAGAATATCTTCCTTCGGCCTGGCGCCGATGGCCGTCTCGATCACCTTGCCGCCCTCGACGACGACCAGGGTCGGGATGCTCATAATGCCGAAGGTCTGTGCCAGCTCCGGCTCGTCATCGACGTTTACCTTGCAGATTTTGACGACGTCCTGCTCCCCGGCGATCTCGTCGATCAGCGGCGCGACCATCCGGCAGGGCCCGCACCAGCTGGCCCAGAAATCGATCAGCACCTTCTTGTCCGACTGCATGACCTCTTTTTCAAAGGTATCCTTGGTCAGATGTATAATTGCCATCATTTTTCCTTCCTTTCCTTTACAAACCATCAGTCTTTTGACTTATAGTAGAGCATACAGTGGCAGTATCCCTCAAAATCCGGATCCGCAATCTGCTCTTTAAATTCCTTGCAGATGCATTTGGTATCTTCACTCCGCTGCAGCCGGCAGGGACAGTATCCGCCGGTGCGTTTTAAGCCCTCGCGGACAGTTTGGACGATTTCTTTGTCTTTGTTTAACTTCACAGCCATTTTGATCATCCTCCCTTTGATACGTTTAGTATACCCCGTTTTTCGGTCATTTTCCGTGACAAAGTCACATAAACTGATCCTGCGCATCCGGGCATCCGCCCTTTACCCATATTCACCTCTCTATGAAAGGAGCATCCCCCATGAAAGAACTCAAAGGCACCAAAACCGAGCAAAACCTGATGGAAGCATTCGCTGGCGAATGTCAGGCCCGCACCAAGTACACCTACTACGCCTCAAAGGCCAAAAAGGACGGCTACGTCCAGATCGCAAACCTCTTTGAAGAAACCGCCAACAACGAGAAAGAGCACGCAAAAATCTGGTTTAAGCTGCTGCACGACGGCATCCCCTCTACCCCCGAGAACCTTGTAGACGCCGCAGACGGCGAAAACTACGAATGGACCGATATGTACGACCGGATGGCAAAGGAAGCGGCGGAGGAAGGCTTTACCCAGATCGCCACCCTATTCACCATGGTCGGAAGGATCGAAAAGGAGCATGAGGAGCGCTACCGCAAGCTCCTTGCCAATATCGAGGACGGCCTCGTATTCTCCCGGGATGAGGAGATGATCTGGCAGTGCGCCAACTGCGGGCACATTGTCATCGGCAAAAAAGCGCCCGAAATCTGCCCTGTCTGCGCCCACCCGCAGAGCTATTTCCAGATCAAGGCGGAAAACTATTGATCTTTTTCCCCCGGACGGCAAATCCCCGGACGAAACTCGTCCGGGGACTTTTTTATTGCTCCAGTTTCTTCATAATCGTTTTCCATTTGCCCGACCGGTAGCGCAGGTACAGGACAAACATCCGCACCAGGATTTCGACCGCCATCACAATATAGGTCGCGTAAAGATCCAGATGGAACGCCCGGATCGCCAGCACCGAAAAGAGTGTCCGGATCCCCCAGTTGGTCGACGCGCTGATGTAAAAGTTGACGGTCGTATCCCCCGCGCCGCGCAGGACGCCCGAAAAAATCCACGCCGCAATCTGCGGGATCTGCATAAGCCCCATCAGCTGCAAACACCGGGACGCAATCCCGATGACCTCCCCGTCCGGCGTAAAGATGCCGATAATCGGCGCGGCGAAGATGTACAGGCCCAGGCCGGTAAAGAACATGACGGTTGTACCCATCCACATCGTTGCCCGGACAAATTTTTCCGCCAGCTTCGGCTTGTCCGCCCCGAGTGACTGCCCGACCAGCGTCGTAATCGCCGTCTGGAAGGCAAAGGCCGGCATATAGGAAAGGGACTCCGCCGAAAGGCTCAGGCTGTTGGCTGCAATATTTGCGGTGCCGAGCGTCGCGATGCTGCTGGTGACGAAGATGCCGGAGGAGGACATACAGATGCGCTCCAGCATAGCCGGGAAGCTGATATAGACGATCTGGCGGGTCAGCGCCTTGTCTGGCCGCAGGCTTCCCTTCCCGCCCATCGAAACATGGTACGGGTTGCCCGGGTTAAACGCCACATACAGCGCCATCAGGCCCGAAACCGCCATGCCGATGGCCGTTGCGGCGGCCGCCCCCGCGACGCCCCAGCCCGCACCCGGCATTGTAAAGGTAAGGCCCAGCACCGTCAGCGGACGGGTCGGGTAAATCAGCAGGAAATTGCCGATAATATTGACAATATTCATCACAAGGTTTAATACCATCGGCGTCTTCGTATCGCCGTACCCCCGGAAAGCCGAATTGAGCACCATGGCCGTGAGGTTAAAAATCCGCCCGAAAGCGGTGATCAGGTTATACTGCGCCGCCGTATCGAGGATATCGGCGTCCGCGCCCATCCACAACGGAATTTTCCGGGACAGGCAGAGGATAACGAGCACAATCGGAACCCCGATGTACAGGATGACCAGCACGGCGTGCCGCATCAGCTTTTTTACCAGCTCGTCGTTCCCCGCGCCCTTCGCCCGGGCGACCAGGGCGGTAATCCCGACGCCGAGGGCCATGATAATGCCGTTGAGCAAAAAGATCGGCGAGTTGCTGATCGAAACCGACGCCGTCGCCCACGCCCCCAGCGATCCAACCATCGCCGTATCCGCAAAGCTGACCAGCGTCGTAAAAATCTGTTCCACCAAGACCGGCCACGCCAAAAGGACAATCGTTTTCCACGTGCTCCGGGATTCATCCGTTACGTCAATCTGCTTGATTTTTGCCGCCATGCTGTTTCTCCTTCTTGTTATAATACCTTCTGACATTATAGCACAACCGGAGACAAATAGCAAATTTTGAGAAACGCCGGGACATTCCGCTTTTCAGCCTATGCCAGTGCCGGGTCCTCCCGCGTCGAGACGTAATAGTGCCAGCCGGTATTGAGGCAGATTGCCGCGAGGTTTTCGCCGTACCCGGCCCCGGCATCCAGACAGATATGGTCGCCGCTCTCGCTGGTGACGATCTTCCCCCGGTACTCGTCCCCCAGCAGGAAGGTAGGCGTATGGCCCGTCACCAAAACCTTCCCGGGGATCGGGTGCTCCTCCGGCAGGGTATGGGTAAACAGCAGCTCCTCCGGCGTATACTCGGAGAGGGCGCGGCCCTTGTCGGTCGGCGCGGCGTGCATCAGGATATAGTCCTTGCCGCCGGCGCGCACCTCCTCATAAAGCGAAAATTCGCTCAGATAGTCTAAAATCTGCGCCCGTCCGGACGGGGTCAGCTTGCGGTAGGCGTGGAGGGTCGCGGCGCCCGAATCGGAAATCCACTTTGCGAGCTTTGCCTTGAGCAGCGGTGAGGGAAGCTCCGCCTTCTCCTTGGCCGCGTCGGCGAGGGAGTCCAGCGCGTGGGCCGCCATATATTCGTGGTTGCCGAGGATCGGGATGATATTCGGGCGCATCATCATGTTCTGCAGCACCTTGATCCCGTCTTTCCCGCGGTCGATTACATCCCCCAGTACATAAACCGTATCCGAATCCCTCACCTTCAGCTTCTCCAGCATTTTCAGATACGACTGGTAGCAGCCGTGGATATCGGAAATAACATAAATCATCGTGAGTCCTCCGTTTCTCTCTATTTTACACTATCTCAATTCTAGCATATTCTCCCGCCATCCTCAACTGAAAATCATATTTTTTCAAAGATTTAGCTAGTTTTTATAAAAGAATTGCTTGTATTATAGGCAAAGCGTGCAGGAAAGCGTATTTTGATTCTGTTTATCAATTTTTTTGTAAAAAATATAGAACATTTTACGAATATATTGTAGGATGTGTCATTGACTTATTTTATCAAGCAGTATATACTATAATTATTCAAAACAGAAAGGAGGATATGAATTTATTCATTCGACACACAATCTTATAGGCCCTGCTAAGTAAAAATGAAAAGTTGGCATAAGTTTCTGCAAGAAAACTGAGAAATTTATCGGATTGGCTACGGGAACAACATACCACAGAAAAGCTCAACGTCTCAATTTTCATTTAACTTAACAATACGCAAGCAAATGAAAGGAATGATCAAAATGAAAAAAACATTTATCAAAAAACTGATCACATTAACCGTTATTTTTGTCCTGACCTTGACTACAAGCCTAATGCCTGTATCAGCGTATTCTTCTCAAGAAGTTGAAGACATTCCTATCGTTGAAATGATCCAAGGAGAAGATGGAGTTTACCATTTTGAAATACCTTTGGAAACAACTGTAAATACTTTTAACTCTGGAGACTCCAAAGTTGCCCCCCTAAAAGACTGTTCACATGAATTTACGACCAAACTTATTGGCAATTATTACGCAGATTCAAATCATTTACAAATGATTACTGTTGTAACCCGAGTCTCTGGCACTGGACTGATTACTTTTATTGAAGGAACATTTGATTACACTCAATACGCCGCAAACGGCACATTCATCCGTAATGGTTACAATTACGATCAAAGGTATACAAAAGAATATACTACTGTAGCTACCATTTCTGCCGACTTTGATGGTATCGTAGCAACAGCAAATGAGTCTTTCTCTTTAGCAACTGAAGGAAATTTCACCTTGGTAGATGGATATGGTACATTTAAAGGCCAGGCGAAACTGGCTATAAGATGATGGCTAAGTTAAAATTAATCACATTGGATGACATATTACCCCTGTGGCCATCTAGGAAAAGCATAAATGATTTGCATGTCGGACAGCCAGAACGTATTCCATCTTTTAATTGTCAAGCGGAAAATGATATGAACCTGCACAGAGCACTTGAACAAAATATCATTGTTCAAAACCTTTTGACGTCTTTTCTCTGTTTTCAGGCTGGCACGCATTTTTACTTGCCAAGCAAATTGCCGGAAACGTATTTCAATTCGTTTTATCGTCTGCTTTCCATTAGTCGGATGGCTGATGATGGAAAAAATCAGAAGCTAATGTACGCAACACCCAGCTGCTATACCCTGTTTGTTTTTTTCGATGATTTGCGGGATCGACGAATTCATCCGTTGTTTACCAAAAGCTGCAAGACTTACGCTACTCTTGGAAAAGCCAATATTGATTATAATCGATATCAGCTATTGGAGAATATGGATGTGCAGAAGATAGATTGCTCCGATCCGCTTATCCGTTTTGTTTACGATCTTCCCAGCGGAACGCCAGTGGATATAAGCGTCTATCTTCCAATCGAAAAAGCACTTGAAAATGTAACGATTAAACAGCTTTCTGCATTATGCGATCCGGTTGTACTGGTCACGGGCAAATGTAACGGTGTCGATTGTGTGACTGGCTTTCTTAGCGAACGAAAATAAACATATCACAACTGCAACCCCCGCCGCAAACTCCCTCAAAGGAGCCTGCGGCGGGGGTTTTATTATTTCTCGATTTTCTCTCTGACTGCACCGATGGAAACGCCTTCCCTACGGGCAGTCCTTCTCCGGGCTGCCTATACTATAATAAAACCAAATCTGTATAATATTCACTTTTTTGCATATATTACATGTGCTTTATTGTAAAAGTCATATATATTTTGTTTGATATTTGTTATTTTTATGTATTGTATATGTTGCGTATTTGTGCTATATTATATTTATAGAAATAGTTCCACACAACTTTTGA
>CAYWRQ010000040.1:0-19817 GCA_964460915.1 uncultured Oscillospiraceae bacterium | reverse complement strand
TTCCGGTCGGGATTCCCTTTTGTTATCAAACAGGCATTTGTGCGGTGTTGCCTTAGATTTTATGGCATAATCATAGCCATGGATAGTGCCCGTAGTTTCATTGATTTGCACCCTTGCTCCCGCGTCCCGCAGTTTTTTTCCATATTGTATGCCTTCGTCATGCAGACAGTCATATTCCGCCGTTTCGACATATGTATCCGGGATGACCTCCGGTAAACTACACTGCATAGGAGATGCGGCATATGATGCATCCTTACTCTGCATAATCGGCATAATGAATTTTTTTTTCAATACGTGCCAGATATCATTCCCTTGAAATCCGCATTTTCGATATAAATTTTCCGGTTTGGACGGATTGTTTATCTGACCGGAAACAGTGGCAAATTGTGCCTTTTTGGCAATACGGTTTAAAAGCTCTGCAACAATGTAGGTCCCGAGTCCAAGCCCTCTGTATGCCGGAGAAACCTGAATCCATTCTAATATTCCTTCGCCTACCTGTTCATCTAATTCTGCAATTCCTGTCGCGACGATTTTTTTGCTTTTACATTCTTGAACAGCGACCCATAGTTCTGCTGAGTATACGCTGTGCTGAAAATATGATTTGATCTCTTCTTCGGTTATGGATGCTCCTATATAGCATTGGTTGATGTATGCGGCATATTCGGCTGGAGCGGCTTCGCACAGCCGGAAACCATTTGGCAAGATTGCTCCGGGCAGCATTTGCAGATTATGGTACAGTCGAAAATAAGGCTCATCTATATAATCTCTCAAACATTCGCCGCAAAAATGACAATCATGTTGAATCAGCATATCCTCCGGCAGTTCCATCATGACCGCCTTCCAATAAGGGAGTGAAGATTCTCCGCAGGGATTCCTTAAATATTGTTGCTTTGTTATATTCATTTTACCTCTGCTTCTTTCAAATGGTACTTTTATCTATTTTCGGGAAACTGAATAGATAGGCCCGGGTTTGCCGGTCTGTTATCGAAATCATTATAACAGAGATTATCCGGGGCTGCAAGCGGGAAACGGCTGCTGTGCATTTACCGATGTGCCCTCCGCTTTATTATGAAAAAAGCCCTTTACAAAAGCCCGTGTTTCATAGTAAAATAAGAGTATCCGGTTGTCTGTCAGGAGAGAAGGTTCTCGGATTGCACAGCGCCATAAAACGAAAAAAGGAATGAGAGTATCGATGAGCAAAATCTTCAAGTTTAAAAACGACGTGGATACCGACCAGATTATCGCGTCCCAGTATCTGCTGCTCCCAAATATTGACGAGATGAAGGACCATGCCTTTGAGTCTCTGGACGAGACTTTTGCGCCGAATGTAGCGCCGGGCGATATCATTGTCGCCGGGGAAAACTTCGGCTGCGGTTCCTCCCGTGAGCAGGCTCCGAGCGTTTTAAAAGCCCTCGGCGTCAAGGCGGTCGTGGCTAAATCCTTTGCCCGCATCTTCTACCGCAACGCGATCAACATCGGCCTGCCGGTTTTAGTCTCTAAAGAGATGGCGGACTGCGTTTCGGCGGGGGACGAGGCGGAGCTTGACCTCGGCGCCGGCGTCATCCATGCCAATGGGCAGGATTTTACCTGCACCAAGCTCCCCGAATATATGCAGACAATCCTCAGCGCGGGCGGCCTGCTGGCATTTCTCAATAAGGACGAGTAATAGAAAGGAATGATTGTCATGGGCATGACCATTGCTGAAAAGATTATCGCCAGAGCGGCTGGCGTACCGGAAGTAAAACCGAACGATATCCACACCGTTCAGCTGGACTATATGATGTCCAACGACGGCACCACCCATTTAACGATTGATATGTACCGGAATAAGCTCAGGCACCCGAAGATTGCCGACCCCAGTAAAGTGGTTTTCATTGTCGACCATAATATTCCGGCGGAGAACCCGAAGACTGCTGCCGTGCATAAAAAAATGCGCGAGTTTGCCCGCGAAAACAACATCAAAATGTACGAGGGCAAGGGCGTCTGCCACCAGATCATGTTCGAGGATTATGTCGAGCCTGGCCAGCTGATTTTCGGCGCCGACTCGCATACCTGCTCCTATGGCGCGCTGGGTGCGTTTGGGACCGGGGTCGGCTGCACCGATTTCCTGTACGCGATGGTGACGGGCGGCTCCTGGGTCATGGTCCCTGAGACGCTTCGCTTTAACCTCCACGGCAAGCTGCGGGAGGGCGTTTATCCCCGTGACCTGATCCTGACTATTATCGGCGACATCGGCGCAAACGGCGCCAACTATAAGGTCATGGAGTTTGCCGGGGACGGCGCCCACGGCCTTTCGATCAACGACCGCTTTGTCCTGTGCAACCTCGCGGTTGAGGCGGGCGCAAAGACCGGTATTGTCGAGCCGGACGAAAAGGTTGTCGCGTTCATGAAAGAGCACGGCAGGGGATATGAGAATATGTTTGTTTCCGATCCGGACGCGAAGTTTTTGAAGACCTATGAGTATGATCTGGATAAAATCGAACCGGTTGTCGCCAGGCCGGATTTTGTGGACGATGTGATCCCGCTGCGGGAAGTCGGAGACGTGACGATCAACGAAGCCTTCCTCGGCTCCTGCAACAACGGCCGCATCGATGAGCTGCGGGTCGCGGCAAGCATCCTGGGGGGCAAAAAGGTCCATCCCGATGTCCGCTTTATCGTCGCGCCCGCTTCAAATACTGTTTACCTCCAGGCGCTGCGCGAAGGGATTATCGACATCCTGCTGGAGGCCGGGGCGATGGTCATGAACTGCAACTGCTCGGTTTGCTGGGGCAGCTGCCAGGGGGTTATTGGAGAGAATGAGGTGCTGATTTCGACCGGTACCCGCAATTTCAAGGGCCGCGCCGGCCATAAGACCTCGAAGGTTTACCTCGGTTCCGCCGCGACCGTCACCGCCTCCGCTATTGCAGGCAAAATTATAGGCGCGGCTGACCTGGGCTGATTTTGTTCGCCCAAACCTTCTGTTTACTCACCATCTTGAATGTTAGGAGAATCACCATGTCCACGATTACCGGAAAAATCTGGGTGCTGGGAGACGATATCGATACGGATATCATCATTCCCACCGAATACCTTGCGCTGAAAACTGTCGATGATATGAAAAAGTTTGCTTTTTCACCTCTGCGTCCCGAGCTGGCGGGCCAGATTAAACCCGGCGATATCATCGTCGCCGGAAAGAACTTTGGCTGCGGCTCCTCCCGCGAGCAGGCGCCTGAGATTATCAAGCATCTGGGCGTCGCCTGTGTCATCGCCAAAAGCTTTGCCCGCATTTTCTTCCGCAACTCAATCAATAACGGCCTGCTGCTCATTGAAAGCGGCCTTTACGACCACGTAAAGGAGGGGGACGAGATCACCGTCACCCTCGGCGAAAAGATCGAGCACGACGGCAGCACCTACCCCATCAGCCCTCTGCCCCAGAACCTGATGGATATCCTTGAGGCGGGCGGCCTGGTCAAAGCGATGCAGAAACGAAACGGGATCCTTTAATATGCAGAGCGGAGCGTATAGTTCTCCTTTGACTGCTGCCACGGTTACGTTTCTGCGAAAAGACCGGGGAAAAAGTGGAGTGAAGGCGGCGCGGATCGCGGCACGATTGAATAGCGCTGCTCCCGAAAGAAAAAGCAAAGATTATATAGCCTGACTTTCGCTCATAAGTTTTTACGTGATTCATCATTCGAGCGGAGTAAATATCTATTGACGATTTACCTTGCGTGAGCAGAGTAATTTGGTTATGGAGCGAACTGCGCCATACCATAATTCCACGTTTCTACATCTTATAGGATAAAAACAAGAAAATATATCGTGAAATAGTATAGATGTTGAAATTCAATGGAGACACACAGGAGGTAAAATGGATTATATAGAATTCAACTCCAAAATATGGGACAATATAAATGAATGCCTTATAGATAAAACTACGGTTATCAGCCACGAAGATTATATTGCTTCTAAAAATGGAGATTTAAATGTTTCATTGGCGGGAGTCAAACTCGTTCCGAGGGAATGGTTTCCGGAACTAAAGGAAAGAAAAATGCTTGCCCTTGCCTGTGGCGGGGGCCAGCAATGTCCGGTATTCGCTGCACACGGGGCATTCGTTACGGTGACAGATATTTCTGATCGACAGCTTGTAAATGAAAAATATGTTGCGGAGCGAGAAGGATACGACATAAATATCGTAAAAGCGGACCTATCCAAACCATTTCCTTTTGAAGATAATTTCTTTGATATAATTTTTAATCCAGTATCAAATTGTTATATTGAGGATATTATCCCCATGTGGAAAGAGTGCGCAAGAACTATAAAAACAAACGGCATTCTTATGACGGCTTTTGTTAAAGAAGAATTATTTATGTTTGATCCTGATTTTATGAACGAAGATTTGTTGATTTCAAGGCATTCTTTGCCATTTAATCCGATCAAAGATCTGTCCGAAGAAGAGTTAAGGAAAAAGAAGAGTGAACGTAAACCGCTTGCATTCAGTCACACCTTGACAGAACAAATCGGTGGACTGATAAAAGCCGGTTTCGAAATTACGGATATTTACGAGGATTGTGACGGTGGAGGATTAATTGATCAGTATATGAACTCCTATGTGGCAGTTCGTGCTGTAAAAAAATAATCCAACAGAAGCTATATACATCCAATGTTCTGATAGGAGGATGTTTCGCTCTCAATTTCCGGGGGCTTATTACTCGCCGAAAATCATATTGAACCCAAATAGAAATTCCTTGTCTCGGCTCGTAAGGGCAAAAACAAGGGAAACTACATAAGGCTGGAACACAAACAGGCGAAACGTCTTGAAAATACTGTGTTTACAGAGGACTTCATAGACAAATCGGCATTTAACGATATAAATATGCCATGGGGGTGAAAAACATAATAACGTACAAATTCAACGAAAAAGTGTCTGTAAAAGCATTGGCGGATTTGCGTGAATCTGTGGGCTGGAACAGGATGGAAAGAGAGTACAAAAGCCCTTTGATGACATCGTATTACCATATTGCGGTTTATGAAGATGATAAACTGATAGGGTATATTGATAGTGTATCAAATGGGGTAACAGATGCTTATATTCAGGATTTAATGGTTTGTCCTGATTACCAAGGCAAAGGAATCGGCACAGACCTGATGGATAAAATGATTGAATATCTGAAGGAAAAGCGTATCTATATGATTTCAGTGGTTTATGAAGAATGCTTGAAGCCGTTTTATGAGCGATTTGGGTTTTATAATATGCTATGTGGGCAAATGGAAACATATTAGGAATCGTACATAATACAGTCTCTTGCGCAAAATCCAATTTGTAATAATAACAAGGAGCATCTATCATGGGACATACGTTGATTGAAAAAATAATCATGCGCAATACAGGCGGCGCCGATGTGCGCCCCGGCCAGATTGTCACCGTAAACGTTGACCGGGTTATGATCCACGATATTTTTATTCCCTTTGTCGTGGATAAGTTTAAGGAAATGGGCTTTACAAAGGTTTGGGATCCGGACAAGGTCGTCCTGATTTATGACCATCTGGTGCCGACTTCGGCGGTCGAGGACGTCCGCCATTTCCAGATCGGGGATGCTTTTGTCAAAGAACAGGGCCTGAAAAACTTCCACCGCGCCGACGGTATCTGCCATCAGCTGATGCCGGAGATGGGCTACGCCAAGCCCGGCGATATCGTGTTCGGCACCGACTCCCACACGACCACCTACGGCTGTGTCGGCTGCTTTTCTTCCGGTATTGGTTATACGGAAATGGCGTCGATTCTCGGCACAGGCGAGATGTGGTGCCGGGTCCCCGAGACGATCAAGATTGTGATTGACGGGGAACTGCCCAGTAATGTCCAGTCCAAGGACGTGATCCTTCGCATTATCGGCGACCTTCGGGCCGACGGCGCGACCTACAAGGCCCTCGAGTTCAGCGGCTCGGCCATCGACGCCATGAGCGTTTCCTCCCGGATGACGATGTCCAATATGTCGATCGAGTGCGGGGCGAAATGCGCGCTGTTTGCGCCGGATGAAAAGACTGCGGAGTATTCGAAGGTTGATCTCGCAGAGGTTTCCTGGCTGAAACCGGATGCGGACGCCGTTTATGAAAAGGTATTGACCTATCGCGCAGAGGACTTTGTACCGGTTGTTGCCTGTCCCTCCCAGGTCGACAACATCCATGACGTATCCGAAAAAGCTGGAACGAAGATTGACCAGGTCTTTCTTGGCTCCTGCACCAATGGCCGCTTAGAGGACTTTGCCGTTGCAGCCAGGATTTTGAAAGGCAAAAAGGTTGCGCCTTATGTCAAGCTGATCGTCACCCCCGCGTCCCGGAGCATTTATCGGGAGGCGATTGCCGCCGGCTATATCGAGACGCTTGCGGAAGCGGGCGCGATCATCACCCAGCCGGGCTGCGGGCTTTGCTGCGGCCGCGCCTGCGGTATCCTGACCGACGGCGAAACGGTTCTGGCGACCAATAACCGAAACTTCCTCGGCCGCATGGGAACCTCCGGGGTAAATATCTACCTTGGAAGTCCTGCAACTGCCGCCGCTTCTGCGGTCACGGGTGTGATTACCGTTCCGGAAATCTAAAAGGGAAAATGGGGAACAGCTGTATTCCATGGCTGTCCCCTATTTTTGATTTTTTTTCGAATGCTGTCATCTTTTCTTCCAAACCGGTAGATAATAAGTAGGAACGATTGGAGGTGATTATTATGGATGACGGTAAAATTATAGCCCTGTTTTTTGCACGTTCCGAACAGGCTATCAAGGCGCTGGCTGCCAAATATGGGAGGCTGCTTTTTCAAATTGCCCGGAACATTACCGGGGATGACGGAAAAGCGGATGAATGTGTCAACGATACCTATCTTGGAGTATGGAATGCTATCCCGCCTGCTTCACCGAATCCATTGTCGCCGTATGTCTGCCGGATCGCACGCAATCTGTCCCTAAAACGGGTGCGTTATGATACGGCGGAGAAACGGAACAGTGCATATGACCTGTCTTTGGACGAGCTGGCGGAATGTCTGCCGTCTCCGTCTGCGGAAGAGGTTTGGTCATCGGAGCAGCTTGGGAAGCTGCTGAACCGCTTTTTAAGCACACTGAGCAGTCGTGATCAGGTGATCTTTACCCGTCGATACTGGTTTGGAAATTCAGTACAGGAAATTGCACGAATCGTCGGGATGCGCCCGGGCAGCATATCTGCTCGTCTGTCCCGTATGCGTACCCGGCTCCGCACTGATCTGGAAAAGGAAGGGATTTTTGTATGACAAAAGATTACATAGCTGACGCCCTGTCTCAGTTGGATGACCGGTATATCAAGCAAGCGATAGACGGACCCAAAAAAAGATTCCGGCGAATCGGAGCAATAGCAGCTGCTTTACTGGTAATGGCAGGCCTGGCTTCTATATCCCGACATTCATATATTGACGTATCGCTTGTTGGAAATTCTGAAAATGTGAAAGTATCTGAATTTAATGGTATGAAGATCTCAATGGGCGGTTCTTCTTCTTCTTCTTGCCTTGTGCGGTTAGAACCGGAAGAAATTTTTGAGAAGAACACAGCAATCTTTCGTGGTATTGTAACGGATATAGAGTATTATGAAGTGGATTTTACCGCTACAAATCAAAAAAAATGGTATACGGTGTATACAATTCAAGTCAGTCATTCAATTCGCGGTGATTTTGCAGATAATACAGCGGTGCGTATGCTGTCAGCAGAATGTCGAACTAGCGGAGTCAGCAGCAGTATTGACGGTTTTCTATCTGATTTGGAAATTGGTACAGAGGGTGTTTTTATGCCTTATTTGATCCAGGAAGGCGATGGAGTGCACAGCGGTGCGAGTTTTTTTGAATTTACAGCTCTTGGAGACTGCTATATCAGTGACGGAATCCGGTACCTGTTTGTACAGGAGGGAGAAGGGGTATCGTATGATTCCTCGACGTTCGATATCCCGGCTGCCGGAGAATCGGTTACATTAGACGATGTGGAAGCATATATTTGGGAGAGGATTGGGGAGTAGTATGCCATGGTTCAATTCTAAACCCGGAATTTTGGCACAGAATTCGCACCTCATTTCTTTTATACATCTGTCCTTAATACGCGCACACTTACCGAAGTCAAACCCCATTTTTTGTCTGAATCGCCAAAAATGTTGTAAAATTATCGTGAAAAAGCGTCATTTGGTTGATAGACTTTTTCGTCGATTTTGTGTACAATATTATTCATAACCCCCGCTGTAGACACGTGCAGATGTTCTTGCTCAGACGGGGAAAAGTACAGATAAGGAGAGAATGAAATGGCTTTTATTTACGAAGAACCTTCCCATACTTTTGGCGAATATCTGTTAATCCCCGGTTATTCCTCGGCTGAGTGTATTCCGAGCAATGTCAACCTTCGTACCCCCTGTGTAAAATATCGTAAGGGTGAGGAAGAGTGTCCGCTGACGATGAACATTCCGCTTGTGTCCGCTATCATGCAGTCTGTCTCCGGCGAAAAGCTGGCGATTGCGCTGGCAAAAGAGGGCGGCATTTCCTTTATTTATGGCTCCCAGTCGATTGAGGACGAGGCCGCGATGGTTGCGCACGTGAAGGCGTATAAGGCCGGTTACGTTACCTCCGACTCCAATGTCCGTCCGGACGCGACTTTGCAGGACATCCTTGATCTGAAGGCTGCGACCGGCCATGACACGATTGCGGTCACGGAGGACGGCACGGCGAACGGGAAGCTGCTGGGCATTGTCACCGGCCGTGACTACCGTATTTCCCGTATGGCCCGTACCGAGGTTGTCGCGAACTTCATGACGCCTTTTGAGAAGCTGATCACCGCTCCCGAGACGACTACCCTGAAAGAAGCTAATGATATTATTTGGGATCATAAGCTGAACTCTCTGCCGCTGATCGACAAGAACGGCAATTTGAAATACCTCGTTTTCCGTAAGGACTACGATTCCCATAAAGAGAACACCCTGGAGCTGCTGGATGCCCATAAACGTTATATTGTCGGTGCCGGTATCAACACCCGCGACTATGAGGAACGTATTCCTGCCCTGGTCAACGCCGGTGCGGACGTTTTGTGCATCGACTCTTCCGAAGGCTTCACCGAGTGGCAGAAGAGGACGCTGGAATGGACCAGAAAGACCTATGGTGATTCGGTCAAGATCGGCGCAGGCAATGTCGTCGACCGGGAAGGTTTCCTGTTCCTGGCAAAATGCGGCGCGGATTTCGTCAAGGTCGGCATCGGCGGCGGCTCGATCTG
Source organism: uncultured Oscillospiraceae bacterium (assembly GCA_964460915.1). Taxonomy (GTDB): domain Bacteria; phylum Bacillota; class Clostridia; order Oscillospirales; family Ruminococcaceae; genus Faecivivens. The sequence goes on along the minus strand of CAYWRQ010000040.1, from coordinate 10,581 downwards.
CATCACTCGTGAGCAGAAGGGTATCGGCCGCGGACAGGCTACCGCGCTGATCGAGGTCTGCAAGGCGAGAGACGAATATTTTGAACAGACCGGTATCTACGTCCCCGTTTGCTCGGACGGCGGTATTGTACATGATTACCATATGACGCTGGCCCTGGCCATGGGTGCAGACTTCCTGATGATGGGCCGTTATTTCTCCAGATTTGACGAATCTCCCACCAACAAAGTCATCATCAACGGCAACTATATGAAGGAGTACTGGGGCGAAGGCAGCAACCGTGCCCGCAACTGGCAGCGCTACGACATGGGCGGTGAGAAGAAGCTTTCCTTCGAGGAAGGCGTTGACTCTTACGTTCCTTATGCCGGCCCGCTGAAGGACAATGTGGCGAGATCGCTTTCCAAGGTCCGTCATACGATGTGCAACATCGGTGTCCTGAACATCCCGGATCTGCAGAAGAATGCGAAGATCACGCTGGTTTCGGCTACCTCGATTGTGGAGGGCGGCGCACATGACGTTGTCCTGCGCGACACCAAATCTTCCAGATAATTTTGACGCAAAGGCGGCAGCTGCATCGGTGGCTGCCGCCTTTTCCATAAACGGAAAGGATGAAGAAGATGGTTTCCGCAATTATTCTTGCCGCCGGTAATTCAACCCGGATGGGCGGCGTCAATAAACAATTTCTGGAGCTGGGCGGCGAACCGGTGCTCCGCAGGAGTGTGCAGGCGTTTGTGTGGGTGCGGCGGATTGACGAGATTTTGGTTGTCTGCCGGCGGAGCGACTGGGACGCGGTTGATGAGATGCTGCACGGCCTGCCGAGGGTCCGCGTGATCCCGTGCGGCGGCGAAACGCGGCAGCAGTCGGTGAAAAACGCGTTGGAATATGTCTATCCGCTTTGCGATACCGTCGCGATCCATGACGGGGCGCGTCCTTTGGTGCGGCCGGAGGATATCGAAAGGACGCTCGACGCGGCGGAAGGGTGCGGCGGGGCGCTGCTCGGCGTCATGACCAAGGACACGGTCAAGCAGGTAAAGGACGGCATGGTTGTTGCTACACCCGACCGGAGCGGGATTTTCTGCGCGCAGACCCCGCAGGTTTTCCGCCTTGCCGGTTATCGCGCCGCCATGCAAAAGGCAGAGGAGCAGCAGTTCACCTTTACCGACGACGCGCAGCTTTTTGAACAGGCCGGCCTTCCGGTCGCCGCTGTCACCGGCCACTATGACAACATCAAAATTACGACGCCGGAAGACCTCCCGGCCGCCGAAGCGATGCTGGCGCTCCAGCCGGAATGGGAACTGCCGGAGGGGTGGGACGAGGATTTTTGAGTCCATTTTGCCCATTTTTTCCGGTGCAACTGCCCGTTGCGCAAATTCCCGCCCCGCCCGCTTGTATTCCCGCAGGCCGTGCGGTACAATAATCTCATCAAAAAGAGGAGGTTTTGTATGGATATCGGAATCAAAATAGCCCGCTGCAGGAAAAAGATGGGTTTCTCACAGGAGGATTTGGCGGAGCGGCTGGATATTTCCCGGCAGGCCGTTTCCCGCTGGGAGGTTGGCGAAGTTATTCCCGATGCTGAGAAGATTGTGCTGCTCAGCAAAATCTTTGGCGTGACCATCGATTATCTGCTCTTGGATGAACAGCAGGAGCCGCAGAAAGCAAACGATATACAGAAAAACGCGGATACAGCGCCCCCAACCGTTCCCGACCCGGTTGTGGAACGCCGCCGGAAGTTCCGGATTGGGGCGGGAATCGCAACCTTAGTTCTTGGTATTTTGACCGTCATTTTGGCACTGGTTTTAGCGGTGGTTTGGGCAGTGTTTACGACGGAGTGGCGGACGGAATGGGGAAGGTTCGGCACCGGCCTTTTCTTCACCTGGCGATTTATTTTGCTGCTTGCGGGACTGGGGGACAGCCTGATCGGAGTCGGAATTTTGATAGTAGAGTATCGCCGAAAAAAATAGAAACAAAAGGAGACGTTTGGATGGCTAAATTTAGAATTGGACAGGGATACGATGTCCATCGCCTGGTAGATGGCCGGAAGCTGATTCTCGGCGGGGTAGAGATTCCCTATGAAAAGGGGCTGCTCGGCCATTCGGATGCCGATGTTCTGACCCATGCGGTTATGGACGCGCTGCTCGGCGCATTAGCCCTTGGGGACATTGGACAGCATTTTCCTGACAATGACCCGGCCTATGAAGGCGCGGACAGTATCCTGCTGCTGCGGCAGGTAAACCGGCTGATTCATGACCACGGCTACCGGCTCGGCAACCTGGATGTGACGGTTGCGGCCCAGCGCCCGAAGCTGGCCCCTCACATCCCGGCCATGCGCAAACGGCTGGCCGAAGCCCTGGACGCACCCATAGAAGATATCTCGGTCAAGGCCACGACCGAGGAAGGGCTGGGCATCACCGGCCAGGGAGAGGGTATGACGGCCAGCGCGGTCTGTTTATTGGAATCCATTCGATAATAATAAGCTTTTGCGTCCCGGATTTCCCAAGTAGGATTTCCGGGACGTTTTGTTTTGCGGTAACTTTTTGCGCCTGCCCGTCATATCCTATAAGGAACACAAGACAAATGGTAGAAAGAGAGGCGGTAAGAATGCGGACACTTTTGACGGTGCGTTCGATGACGTACGCCCAGAAGGGGCAGAGGATTCTGGAACGCAGCTGGATTTCCGCCGGTGTTGTACGCACGCCCGAACAATACGCCTCCCGTGGATGCAGCTACGGCATCCTGGTACGGGGTGACGGAGAGAAAGCGGCAGGGCTGCTTGCATCAGCCGGTGTTGAAGTGTTGGGAAAATATCCGTATAACAACTAACAGTGGTGTGCGGCCTGGGAAACCCCGGGCTGTATCCATTTTACCGATTGGGAGGTGGGTTATGGCTCCTATCGTATATTTTGACCAAGCGGCAACTTCCTATCCCAAGCCGCCGTCCGTGATCCGCGCGACAAACGAGGCCCTCCGGTTTTATGGGGGCAATCCCGGGCACGGCGGCCATAAGATGGCCATGCGCGCGGCGGAGAAGGTGTATGAGACAAGACAGCTGGCGGCCGGGCTTTTCGGCGCGGAACCGGAAAACATCGTCTTTACCTTAAACTGTACCCATGCCCTGAACATTGCGATCCAGGGAGTTATGGCAGGCGGCGGGCATATCGTGACCTCGATGCTGGACCATAACGCGTCCCTCCGCCCGGCAGCGGAGCTGGCCAGACGCGGGAACGTCACCGTTTCCCATTTCGCGGTCTACGAGGATGAGCCGGAACGGACGCTCGCGGCGCTTAGACCGGAGCTTCGCCGGGATACCCGGGCGGTCGTCTGCACCCATGCGTCCAACGTCTCGGGGGTCATTCTTCCTGTCAAAGAAATCGCGGAAATCTGTCATGAGAAAGGGATCGTCTTTATTTTGGATGCCGCCCAGACAGCCGGTATCCTGCCTGTTACCCTGGCGGAAACCGGCGCCGACATTATCTGCACGGCGGGGCATAAAAGCCTGTGGGGCGCGGCGGGGACCGGCATCATGGTGCTGCGGCCCGGTATTGTCCTGCCGCCGCTGATGGAGGGCGGCACCGGCATCAACTCGCTCCTGGACACAATGCCGGAGGACGCGCCCGACCGCTACGAAGCGGGGACGCTTAATCTTCCGGGGATTATGTCCTTGGGCGCCGGCATCAAAGAGGTGCTGCGCCTGACTCCGGAACGGATCTATCAAAAGGAAATGCGCCTTGCCTCCTGTTTTGACCGGCAGGTGCGCCAAATTCCGGGCATCCGGCTGTGCAATCAGTCCTTTGAACTGGGGAAAAACGTTCCGACAATCAGTTTTGTGGTCGGGGAGCAGGATTCCTCCTCCGTTTCCGAGCAGCTCAGCAGCGCGGGCTTTATGCTGCGGGGCGGCTATCACTGCGCCGGCCTTGCCCATGACCTTTTGGGCACCCGGGAGCACGGTACCGTGCGCTTTTCCTGCGGATTCGGCGGGGTCCCGGCACAGGTCGACGCTTTATGCAATGTCCTGAAAAAAATCGCGGCGAAAGGTTGAAATTCACGGAAAATACTGATACAATGTATAAAGGGTAAAGATGTGTATTTTTTACGAAAGATTTTTATTTCGTTCAGAGAATATGCAGTCTTTTCTGTTATGCTGAGTAGAGTTCGGTTTCCCGGACGATGTTGAAAAACGAGGTGACACAAATGAATTTTCTTGAAAGGCTTGGGTTAAGCGTATCAGACTTCTTTACCCAGACTTGGGAAGGAATTCTGTTGGCGATCGGCGACTTTGATTTGTTTCGTGATACAATCGATATCGCACTGATCGCGTACATCATATATAAAGGAATCCAAATCATGCGGGAAACCCGCGCCGGGCAGCTTGTAAAGGGCCTTGCGCTGTTGGCGGGCGTCTATTTGGTGGTATATATAGCGGATCTTTCTACAACCCTGTGGCTGCTGAACCGGGTAATCGAGATGGGATTTATCCTGATTTTCATTGTCTTTCAGCCGGAGCTGCGGAGTATGCTGGAGCGGGCGGGCCGTACAAAAGTTTCGATCCTGCCCTTCGGTCACGCGGACGAGTCGTTCCGCCGGGCGACGATCTGGGGACAGCCGATTGATGTCATCTGCGAATCGGCCCAGCGCCTTTCGATTACCGAAACCGGCGCCCTGATTGTCATCGAGCGGGAGGTCAAGCTGGGCGAGCAGATCAATACGGGCGTCGTGATCGACGCAATCCCCAGCGTAGAGCTGATGGGAAACATCTTCTTTAAAAATTCCCCGCTCCATGACGGCGCGATGATCATGCGGGAAGGCAAGGTATACGCCGCCGGATGCTTCCTGCCCAAGCCAAAGCAGGAACAGGATATTGACAAAAACCTCGGCAGCCGCCACCGCGCCGCGATCGGTGTCAGTGAGGTGTCGGATTCTTTGACCGTCGTCGTCAGCGAGGAAACCGGAGGCATTTCACTTGCGGTCAACGGACGGCTGATCCGCAACCTTTCGGTGGAAAAGCTGCATCAGACCCTGGATTATTATCTGCTGCCGCAGAAGACCGATGAATTCTCTGAGAGCAAGCCGAAAAAGCTGCTTTTCCGGAAACGGAATAAGTGAGCCGTGCGAAGGGAGTGACACACGATGAAAAAGAAGGAAAAAAGCGCACCCTTGCAGCCGGACGCTCAGAAGGACGGAGCGGCGTCGAAAAAGCTTCGTCGCTTAACGGTTCAGGCGTTATTTAACGATGACCGCTTTGTCGCGGTTTTGGCAATTTTTGCGGCGGTGATCCTTTGGTTTGTCATCTATCTGCAAAATACCAACGACGTGACGCGGACGATCACCAATATCCCGATCACGGTCAATTACGAGAATTCGATGGCGCAGGACCTGGGGCTGGAGATTATCGGAGACATCCCGACAAAAGTAGACGTAACCGTCAGCGGCGACCGGTATGCCGTTAAGTCGCTGGACGAAAACAGTATCCGGGCACAGGTTTCCCTTTCTTCGGTCATGAAGGCAGGGACCTATACGCTGAAAATCAGCGTAAGCCAGGTTGTGACGACGGATAGCTATAAGATTACCGGCCAGTCTACCGAGGAAATGCAGGTAACCTTTGACCAGATTATTCCCCGCACCTTTCCGATTGAGATCAATGCGCCCGATCTGACTGCGGCAGAGGGGTATCTGATGGAAACGGCCTATGCGGACATTGATTATATTACGGTTACCGGGCCGCAGACAGAGCTGGAAAAAATCGCGCGCTGTGTCGTCTCCATCCCGATTGAGCGGGAGCTGAGCGAAACGCTGACGACTTCCGGGACCTTGTCTTTCCTGGATGAATCCGGCGCGGCGGTCGATACGGCAAACCTAAAATATGAGCAGGAGAGCGTTACAATTACGATCCCGATTTATAAGACCAAGTATCTGGATCTGAAGGTTGAATTTGTAAACATCCCGAAGGGCTTCCCGATTGAACAGCTGGGTTATACCCTTTCCCGCAATTCGATCCTCGTCGCGTCTCCCAGCGAGACGATCGACAATATCGAAAGCGTGACTGTTGGGCCGATTGATTTCCGTGAAATCGATATCGGGACAGAGATTACGCTGGATATAACATTGAACGCGGGGCTGAAGAATGTTGAAAATGTCAATACCGTTGTGGTTACCTTCCCGTCGTACGGGCTGATAACCAAAACCTTCGATGTGGACAACTTTGTCTTTGAAAACCTTCCTGTCGGCTATGAGGTCGCGCCTCTGACGGCCAAGCTGGAGGGGGTACGGGTTGTCGGTGATTCGTCGATTGTATCTGAGCTTACGTCCGAGGATCTGGTTGGCACGATTGACCTGTCCCAGTACAATGTAAGCAAGGGGCAGTATACCGTTACAACGAAGATTTACGTACAGGGGAAGGTGCTTGCCTGGGCAGTAGGCGAGTACACGGTAGATATCGAAGCGAATCCAAAGGAGACTTCCTCCGCCGACACTTCGGCAAATAATTGATCGGTAAGGGCTGCCGGGTTCCCGACAGCCCTTTTGCCCTGTATAGCTGAGAAAGGAAGCTGTTATGCTGCTGATTTCCAATATTAAAACGCCGCTGAGAAGCGATGAACAGGCGGCAGTCGATAAGGCCCTGTCTATGCTTCGTTTAAAACCCGCGCAGGTAAAGGATGCCTTTGTCTCCAAATCCTCTTTAGACGCGCGCCGCCAATCGGAAATCCGGATGGTGTCGACCGTTGCTGTCCGCCTGTATGAAGGGGAGGAAAAGGCCGCGTCCCGGTTTGCGGATGTCCAGTATAAGCCGGACGCGGAGTTTACCGTGACCCATGGAGCTCGTCCGTGCGGCACGCCGGTTGTGATTGCCGGTTTTGGCCCGGCCGGGATTTTTGCCGCCGGTCTTTTGAGCCGGGAGGGATATCGCGTAGTGGTTTTAGAGCGGGGTTATGCGATGGATGAGCGGGTGAAGGCGGTGGAAACCTTCTGGAAGGAAGGGGTTCTTGACCCGCACTGTAATGTCCAGTTCGGCGAAGGGGGAGCCGGAACCTTTTCGGACGGGAAGCTGACGACTCGCATCAATGATCCGCTGTGCGGGTATGTTTTGGAGCAGTTCGGCGCCCATGGAGCACCAAGGGAAACCCTCCGCCGGGCCAAGCCCCATATCGGCACCGACCAGCTCCGGGAGGTAGTCCGCTCGATGCGGCAGGAGATCCTTGCCAGGGGCGGGGAGATACGGTTTCACGCCTGCCTGACTGGCCTGCGCATCGAAAACGGCCGCCTTACCGGCGTTACTGTGGACGGTGAAACCATCGAGACAAGCCGTCTGATTCTCGCGGTCGGCCATTCCTCCCGCGATACCTTTGCGATGCTGCGGGAAGCGGGGATTCCGATGGAGTCAAAACCTTTTTCAGTCGGCGTGCGGATTGAGCATCTTCAGTCTGCAATCGACCGGGGGCTGTATGGCAAAATGGCGGGGCATCCCTCGCTTCCGCCCGGGGAATACCAGCTTTCCCATCGGGAGAACGGCCGGGCGGTCTATACCTTTTGTATGTGCCCGGGCGGCCTGGTTGTACCGGCAGCGTCAGAGCCGGGCCAGGTTGTCACTAACGGCATGAGCGAATACCGCCGCGACCGGGAGAACGCCAATGCGGCGCTTGTTGTTTCGGTAGACAGCCATGATTTTGGCCCCGATGTATTGGACGGCGTCCGTTTCCAGCAGCAGCTGGAACAGCGCGCCTATACGCTTGCCGGACGGAATTACCGTGCTCCGGGGGCCACAGCCGGGAATTTTATGGAAGGAAGAACGGGGCTTGCACTGAAAAGCGTGCATCCCTCTTACGCATTGGGGCTGGAGGCGGTCGATTTTGACCGGCTGTTTCCGTCCTTTGTAACCGGGATGCTGCGGACCGGCCTTGCGGTTTTTGACCGGAAGATCCGTGGGTTCGCTGCTCCGGATGCCGTCCTGACCGGCGCCGAGACCCGCACCTCCAGCCCTGTGCGGATCCTGCGCGGGGAGGATTTTCAGTCGGCCGTGCGCGGGCTGTATCCCTGTGGGGAAGGGGCCGGATACGCCGGCGGCATTATGAGCGCCGCAGTGGACGGTCTGCGGGTTGCCCGGGCAATTATTGAAGAATATGCGGAATAATGGAAAAATTTGCAACTTTTTTGGCCGCCCCGGTGTATATATGAATAGGAGAATCCGCCGGGCGGCTGTTTTGCTCTGCCTGCTGCTGGCCTTTATGCTGACGGGCTGCCTGGATTCGGAAGAAGAGGAAACCGTTTATGCTCTGAGCGCCGGTCCGGTGAATCTCGACCCGCAGCTGGCGCAGGGGGACAGCGCGGCCTTTGTGATCCGGCAGCTGTTTGAAGGGCTGGTGACCGTCCGCGAAGGGGAGATCTTTCCCGCGGCGGCGGAAAGCTGGGAAGTTTCGGAGGATGGAAAGACCTATACCTTTGTCATCCGTCCGGATGCGTGCTGGCCGGACGGCGAACAGGTGACGGGAGCGGATTTTGTCTTTGCTTTTACCCGCCTGTTTGACCCGCAGACCCATGCCCCGGCGGCAGCGGACTTTACCTCCATTCAAGGGGCTGAGGAGCGTTTGCGCGGGGAAGATGTCCCGCTGGGCGTCAAGGCCCAGGGAGAGTGCGTAACCTTTACGCTGCGGCAGCCGGATAACCGTTTCCTCTATCTGCTGACGACCGCTCCGGCCAGCCCGTGCCGGGAGGATTTTTTCCTGGATACCCACGGGCGGTATGGCCTTGAAAAAGACCTTGTGCTGGGAAACGGCCCTTTTTATTTGTCGGCCTGGGATACGGACTATCTTCGGCTGCGCGGCCGGGAGGATACTTCTGCGGCGGGGACAACCCTGAAGCTGGAGATCGGCGGCGGCGAGTCCGACGTGATCCGGGAAAAGGCGGATATGGCGGATACGGCGCAGGTGTATGGCCTGCTGTTTCATCAAGCGGATGAGCTGTTTTCCGAAAAGAGCGTGCGTAGGGCATTGTTTTATGACCTTCCGGATTTTCTGGATGTACCCCGGTCTGTTTTGCCGCCCGCGCTGCGGCAGGGAATGGACGCGCTGAAATTCCCGGAGCGGGATGTCGATGCTGCCCGACGGCTCTTTCAAAGCGGGGTGTCGGCATCGGGCGCAACGGTTTACGGCAGGAGCATCCTGATATCGGAGGAGAGCGGGCTGCAGGCGGAGTTTGCGTCTCTGGCGCAGGTCTGGCAGCGGGATTTCGGGCTTTACCTGTCGGTGGAGCTGATCGGGGAAAGCGAGCTGCAGGACAGGGTGAAGGCGGGAGACTACGATTGCGCATTGATGGTGCTGTCCCCGGAATATGCCCATCCGGCCGGTGTCCTTTCGTGCTTTTTATCCGATGACCGGCTAAATGTTTGCGGGTATCGGTCGGAAGAGTATGACGCGGCCCTTTTGCGGGCGATCCATGAGAATGACGCGGATACCGCTGCCCTGTTATACGCCGAAGCCGAGCAGCTGCTCATCGAGGACGGCGTATTCCTGCCGCTGTATACCGTGCAGGCAGAGGCGTCCCCTTCTCCATAGCCCCTAAAAGGGAGCGATTCATTAATTCGATACCAGAAAGGTAGACACGTATGAGTTTTCTGATGAACCTGATAAACGGCGCCCTGATCGGCATTTCCAGCATTATCCCCGGCATGAGCGGCGGAACGATGGCGGTAATCCTGGACATCTTTGATCGGATGATTTCCGCCATCAGCAACCTGCGCAAAAATTTTGTCAAGAGCGTGAAGCTGCTTCTGCCCATCGGACTGGGGATGGTCATGGGGGTGTTGCTGCTTTCGGGCACCCTTTCGGAACTATTACAAACCCATCCGGTTCAGATGCAGTTTTTCTTTATCGGGGTCGTCGCAGGCAGTGTCCCGCTGGTGATGCGCAAAGCGCTGGAAGAACCTTTCCGCCGTCACAGCGTGCTGGCGCTGATTGCAACGCTGGCGGGAATGCTGTGTATCTTTTTCGTCAAGCCGGACGACAGCGCCGCCGAGCTGATCCGTACGCCGGGTATCGTGGATGTGGTGAAGCTGGTGCTGTATTCGGCCTTTTCGGCTGCGGCTATGGTGATCCCCGGGGTGAGCGGATCGTTTTTCATGATGCTGTTCGGGGTCTACCATTCGGTTTTGACGGCGGTCAGCGAGATGAATTTCGCGGTGCTGATTCCGGTCGGGATCGGGATGGTGATCGGGATTTTGTTCTGCGCAAAGCTGATCGACCTAATGATGCAGCAAGCGAAACAGGCTATGTATTTTGGCATATTGGGCTTTGTCATCGGCAGTATCCCCAATATCTGGCCGCAAACCTTCTCTATCGGCAGCGATGGCGGCTGGGCAATCCTCTTTTGCATCCTCGGAGCGGCGGTTTCGCTGTTTTGCACATCGAATTTCCTGCATGGGCTGATGCGGAAGATATCGGCGAAACAGCATCTGTCCGCCGATGAACAAAAATAAAAAGGAAAATATAGAGAAAAAGGGGTTTTGCCCCTTTACAAATCCGAATATTTATGTTATACTAATAATCGTTGCCGCACATATGGTTTTGTGGAGTTTAAGCCCTTTTCGGGAATCACCG
>CAYWRQ010000039.1:2621-20004 GCA_964460915.1 uncultured Oscillospiraceae bacterium | reverse complement strand
CTGCTGCTTGTCGTGCTGCTGATTGGCGGGCAGGGGCGGTTTATCATCGAAAACGGGTTCCAGTCGCTCGGGAAAATGTTTCAGCACTTCATCGAGCTGGCTACCTATACCGACCCGGGACGGACCAGCAATTTTCCCCAGGACTGGACGATTTACTATTGGGCCTACTGGATGGTATGGAGCATTGCCGCCCCTTTCTTCATCGGCAATATTTCCAGAGGGCGCACCATCCGTCAGACGATTTTGGGCGGCTACATCTTTGGCGTCGGCTCTACGATTGTCAGCTTTATCATCCTGGGCAACTACTCCCTCGGCCTGCAGACCAGCGGGGCGGCGGATTTTATTGCCCAGTATGAGGCGAGCGGCGACCTCTACGCGCTGATCCTAAACATCATCAATACGATGCCCTGCGCGACCTTTATCCTGGTGCTGATCTTAGTCTGTATGATTGCGTTCTATGCGACTTCGTTTGATTCGATTGCCTATACGGCGGCCTGCTACAGCTATAAAAAGCTGGGGGAGAATGAGCAGCCGCACACCCTCATTACCCTGTTGTGGTGCATCCTGCTGATCGTCCTGCCGATTGCGCTCGTATTTTCGGAAAGCTCGATGAACAATATCCAGTCGGTCAGTATCATATCGGCGTTCCCGATCGGGATTATTATGATTGTCATGATCTGGAGCTTTATTAAGGACGCGAAGCAGTATCTGGAGAAGGGGAAACAGGAGAAAAAGAAATAAACGATATAATAAAATCAGCCCGTTCTCGGAAATATCTGGGGGCGGGCCTTATTGTATGCGTTGAGGATGCAGCGGTGCGGCAGATATCCACAAAATCCATTCCTTACCGCGCAAAACCCTTGACGCGGCGTCCCAAACGTGTTACTATAAAAACGAGCAGTGCACGTGCACAATCTAACGAAAAGGAGGCGCGTTATGCCGGTAACAGTCAAGCAGATCGCCGAGCTGGCGGGGGTTTCCCGCGGTACCGTCGACCGGGCGCTGAACGGGCGGGGGAATGTCCGGCCGGAGGTAGAAAAGCGCATTTTGGAGATTGCGGCGGAGATGGGGTATACGCCCAACCGGGCGGGGAAGGCGCTGGCCTACCAGCGGAAAAACCTTTCCTTCGGCATCATTGTCAACGCGGAGGGCAACGAGTTCTTTGATGAGGTGCTCAGGGGCGCTCAGACGGCGGTGGACGAATACGCCGATTTCGGGATCACCCTGCGGATCGCGGGCGGACGCGGGTACGATGTGGAGCAGCAGCTCTCCCAGCTGGATGAAATGCTGGCGGCGGGGGTATCCGGTATCGCCATCAGCCCGATCAACGTTCCCGCCGTGGAAGAAAAGATCGACCAGCTGATCGATGCCGGGATCTCGATTTTAACGGTCAACTCCGATATTGAAAACACGAAGCGCCTTTGCTATGTCGGGTGCAACTATTATCAGTCGGGCGTAACGGCAGCGGGGATGCTGCGGCTGATGCGGCCGGAGGGCGTCCGCGCCGGGATTATCACCGGCTCCATCCGGATGCTGGGGCACAACCGGCGGATGAAGGGCTTTTCGGATTCTCTCAAAAAAATGCCGGACAGTATCGTGTCGGATGTGGATGAGAGCCTGGATGAACATGATGTTGCCTATCGGGCGGCCCGGCGGATGCTGATATCCCATCCGGAAATCAATACCCTGTATTTTGCGGCGGCCGGTGCAGTCGGCGGGATGCAGGCAGCAGTCGACCTCGGAAGGACCGATCTCAGCGTCATTTCCTGCGACGACACGGACGAAATCCGCCAGCTGATGCAGCAGGGGCTGATCCACGCAACCATCTGCCAGGAGCCTTTCCGGCAAGGCTACCGCGCGATGCAGATCCTCTTCGACGCGGTCGTCAACAACACGCTTCCCACGGAAGAATTTTGCTATATGGACAATATTATTCGGATTCAGGAAAACCTGTAAAAAGGAAAGGAATGGTATATTATGGCATATTATATTGGCATTGACCTTGGAACCTCCGGCACCAAAACCGTGCTGTTTGACCGGGAGGGGAAAGCGCTGGCGTCCGCTACAATCGAGTATCCGCTCTATCAGCCGAAAAACGGCTACGCGGAACAGGACCCTGACGACTGGTGGAACGCAGCGGTCGGGACGATCAAAGCGGTTTTGGAAAAGAGCGGTGCAGCCTCCTCTGAGGTCAAGGGCATCGGTATTTCCGGGCAGATGCACGGCCTTGTCATGCTGGACAAAGACGGAAAGGTTATTCGCCGCTCGATTATCTGGTGCGACCAGCGCACCGCCAAGGAGTGCGAGGAGATTACCGCCAAAATCGGCGCGGAAAGGCTGATCGAAATTACGGCAAACCCCGCCCTGACCGGCTTTACTGCATCAAAAATCCTCTGGGTGCGGAACAATGAGCCGGAAAACTATGCCCGCTGCGCCAAAATCCTGCTGCCGAAGGACTATGTGCGCTATAAACTGACCGGTGAGTTCGCGACCGAGGTGTCCGACGCGTCCGGGATGCAGCTGCTCGATGTCCCGAACCGCTGCTGGTCGGACGAGGTGCTGGAAAAGCTGGATATCGATAAGAATCTGCTGGGGAAGGTCTATGAGTCCCCGGATATTACCGGCTATGTGACCGAGGAGGCGGCTGCCCTGACCGGGCTTGCTGCCGGGACAATCGTGGTTGGCGGCGCAGGAGATAATGCGGCGGCTGCGGTCGGAACCGGTGTCGTCGAGGACGGCAAGGCTTTCACCACCATCGGCACCTCCGGCGTTGTCTTTGCCCATTCTTCCACCGTTTCCATCGACCCCAAGGGCAGGGTCCACACTTTCTGCTGCGCAGTCCCCGGCCAGTGGCACATCATGGGCGTGACCCAGGGAGCGGGGCTGTCGCTGAAATGGTTCAGAGACAATTTCTGCGATGCGGAAAAACAGACTGCCGCGCAGATGGGCGTCGATCCCTATTACCTGATGGATCAGGAGGCCGGAAAGGTGCCGGTCGGTTCCAACAAGCTCCTCTACCTGCCATACCTGATGGGCGAACGTACCCCGCACCTGGATCCCGACTGCCGCGGCGTCTTCTTCGGACTGTCGGCGATTCATACTAAGCGGGATATGCTGCGGGCGGTTCTGGAAGGGGTCGCCTTCTCGCTGAACGACTGCAAGAACATCATCGGCGGAATGGGCGTCCCGGTCAGCGACATGATGGCCTGCGGCGGCGGCGGAACCTCGAAAATCTGGCGGCAGATGCTGGCCGACCTGTACGGCTGCGAGGTCAAAACGGCTGCCAACCGGGAAGGCCCGGCGCTGGGCGTCGCGATCCTCGCGATGGTCGGCGCAGGGGAATACCCTTCTGTTCCGGAAGCCTGCCGCGCAATCATTAAAGCGGACAAGGTGCAAAAGCCTATCCCCGAAAACAGCGAAAAGTACGCGCCTTTCTATCAGCTCTATACCGAGCTGTATCCCGCGCTGAAAAACAGCTATAAAAAGCTGGCGGAAATCGACGGATAATCGGCGGCGGTCACGGACCGCTTTTATTCGACGCGGTGGTCACGGATCACTTTTATCCGACGCGGCCGTGTCACAGCGAACCAAACGAGTGAGAGCGTTCGACAAGCTCACGTTCTTCGGATGTCTTTTGTCCCGCACGATTGGTTTTGCACACTCTACCCTGTCGTTCGACCGGAGCGCCGAGCGACGGGGTAATGTTTTTCTCTACCTAACGGAAAGGGTGACAGGAAAGTTTTGCGGAGCTTTTTCAAAAGCGACCGTAACTCTTTTTGTTTCTCTTTTTCACCATTTACCCGACAGCAACAAAACGTATTCCGCGTTCCACAAATCAGGAAGGGCGGAAACCCTATTAAGGGGTGTCCGCATGGGTCTGGCTGGCTCGATGCCAGCTAGAGCCATCCGGAGCATGAGCGGCGGTTTCTTAACTTACAGTCATGTGTCTGTGTGGAACCTACCTACCCCATTTTTCGCGGCTACCCCCGCCGGTGTCCCGGTGGGACGCCGTGCGGCAGGCACAGCCTGCACTGTGTCCGACTCAGCCGTGTCACATCGAATCGAACTTACTAGACTGCTCAACAAGTTCGCAGTCTTCGAATGTTTTTCCCGTAGGGATACGTCCTGAAGCAAAAAATGTATTCGGCGCGGCGAAAAAGCGCTCTGAAAAGACGTTCTGAACCGCCGGTGGTCACGGACCACTTTTATCCGACGCGGCCGTGTCACAGCGAACTGAACGAGTGAGAGCGTTCGACAAACTCACGCTCTTCGGATGTCTTTTGTCCCGAACGGAAGGTAGTTCTCCGAGTGTCCTCAAAAGACGTTCTGAACCGCCGCCTGTACCCGGCGCGCTCCGCAATTTCTAATATTTTACGACCGACGGAGTGGCGCAGCCCGGAGGACCGTCGCGATCTGAAAGTTTTCGCCCAGCCTTTTTCAAAAGGCTGGAGGACCGTCGCGAACTAAAAGTTTTTGCCCAGCTTTTTTCAAAAAGCTGGGGGCCCCTATTGCGGATGCGGTAGGGGCATTTTAAATCCGGCATTGAAATTCCGTTTGTGGTATGGTAAAATATAAGGCGTACAATAGGGATAGAAAAATAGGGGAAATCCCCTTTACAGGAGCATACATAAATGGAAAATTTTGATTTTATCGCCCTTCGTCAGGCGGCGATGGAGAAGCGCTTTGCACATATGAACCCGATGCAGCGGGAGGCGGTCTTTCAGGTCAACGGCCCTCTCTTGATTCTCGCAGGTGCGGGGAGCGGAAAGACGACGGTAATCATCAACCGGATTGCCGGTATGGTGAAGTTTGGCGATGCGTACGGCAGCGCGTACATTCCCTCCGGGCTTACGGAGGATCACTGCCTGGCGCTGCAGGGCTACGTCAACGGAGAGGTCGATCTGACGGATGATGAGCTGGCCGAAATCTTCGGCGTATACCCGGTGCGCCCCTGGAATATCCTGGCGATCACCTTTACCAATAAGGCCGCTAAGGAACTGCGGGAGCGGCTTTCCCGTATGCTGGGGGAAGACGCGGAGGAAATCCAGGCCAGTACCTTCCATTCCTGCTGTGTGCGGATCCTGCGGCGGGATATCGAAAAAATGGACGCGGCCTATACCCATTCCTTTGCCATTTACGATACCGACGACGCGGTCCGGGTCATTAAGGACGCGATGAACGACCTGAAAATGGACGATAAAATGTTTAAGCCGAAAGCGGTGCTGGGGGAAATCAGCCGGGCGAAGGATGAATTAAAAGATCCGAAAAGCTATCAGGACCTGGCCGGCAGCGATTTCCGGAAACAGCAGATCGGGAAGATCTACGAAGCGTATGCCAAAAGGATGCGGAAAGCAAACGCCCTCGACTTTGACGATATCATTATCAAAACCGTTGAGCTGTTCCAGAAATGCCCGGAGGTGTTGGAATACTATCAGAACCGCTGGCGCTATCTGATGGTGGACGAATATCAGGATACCAACCATGCCCAGTATACGCTGGTCAGCCTCCTGGCCTCCAAATACCAGAACCTCTGCGTCGTTGGCGACGATGACCAGAGTATCTATAAGTTCCGTGGCGCGACGATTGAAAATATCCTTTCCTTTGAAAACCAGTTTAAGAATACCACCGTCATCCGTTTGGAACAAAACTACCGTTCTACCCAGACCATCCTGGACGCCGCCAATGAGGTGATACAGCATAATATCGGCCGTAAAGGCAAAAACCTCTGGACCGAAAACGGCACCGGCGACAAAATCCGGCTGGAAAAGGTGCAGAACGAGCGGGAAGAAGCAAAGTTTATTGCCGATACCATCGAGGAAAATGTCGCAAACGGGATGCGGTACGGGGATCATGCGGTTTTATACCGGATGAACGCCCAATCCTCGGTGATCGAGCAGTATTTCATTAAAGCAGGTATCCCCTACCGGCTGTTCGGCGGCATGAAGTTCTTTGAGCGCAAGGAGATCAAGGACATCGTCGCCTATCTGTCCATCATCGTCAACCCTTCCGATACCGTGCGGCTTGGCCGGATCATCAACGAGCCTAAGCGCGGGATCGGAGACGCAACGGTATCGGCTGTTATGGAAATCGCGGCCCAGTCCGGCATCCCGGTCTTTGAGGTGCTGCGCAACGCGGACCAGTATGGGGCGCTGGCACGGAAATCCATCCATCTGA
Source organism: uncultured Oscillospiraceae bacterium (assembly GCA_964460915.1). Taxonomy (GTDB): domain Bacteria; phylum Bacillota; class Clostridia; order Oscillospirales; family Ruminococcaceae; genus Faecivivens. The sequence continues at coordinate 13,830 of CAYWRQ010000039.1, read as the reverse complement.
TGGATTTTGCGTCGATGATTGAGTCGTTCCGGGATACGGCGCTGAACGGCGGGCTGGATGAGCTGCTGGACAAAATTATGGAGGACACCGGCTACACGGCGATGCTGAAGGCACAGGGCGACGAAGGGATCAACCGTATGGAAAATATCGGCGAGCTTAAGTCGACGATGATGAAATATGAACAGGAAAACCCGGAAGGGACGCTGGAAGGGTTCCTGGAGGAGATTGCCCTGTATACCGATCTGGATGATATGAACGATCAGGATGACAGCGTAATGCTGATGACCATGCATTCCTCCAAGGGGCTGGAGTTCCCGGTGGTCTTTCTGCCGGGAATGGAGGACGGCGTCTTCCCGTCGGTCCGCTCAATTTATGAGCCGGAGGAGCTGGAGGAGGAGCGGAGGCTGGCCTATGTCGCCATTACCCGCGCCAAAAAGCGGCTGTATATTTCCCACGCCTACGAACGGATGGTTTTCGGTACAACCAACCGGAACCGGCTCTCCCGCTTTGCGGCCGAAATCCCGGAGGATAAGCTGGAGCTGGTCGATACGACTGCCGCCAGGAGAGAGGCCTACCAGGCAAGGGTCCAGGCGAAACGGGAGGGCGGACTGACAACGCCGGTCCCGAAGGCAACGCCCCTGGTCGGGACCAGACCGAAAACCGCTGTGGCCGTGATCGATTACGGCGTCGGGAGCCGCGTCCGCCATAAGACATTCGGCGAAGGAATGGTTGTTTCGATCCGGCCGATGGGCAGCGATTCCCTGGTCGAGGTCGCTTTCGATAAGGTCGGGACCAAAAAGATTATGGCGAATTTTGCAAAGCTGGAAAAGATCTGATGTTTTTGCAGATGTGTGGGAAAAGAGGTGTTCTATGAGCCGATTATGGTACAGGCATCCGGCCGGAATATGGGAAGAAGCACTCCCTGTAGGGAATGGCCGGCTCGGTGCGATGGTGTTTGGAAATGTTTTCCGGGAGCGGATTCAGCTGAATGAGGAAAGCATCTGGTACGGCGGGTCGGTTCACCGGCGCAATCCGGACGGGATTAGATATCTGCCCGAGATTCGGAAAGCGCTGCTGGAAGGGAGAATTTCCGAAGCGGAGAAAATGATGGTTCGGAGTTTGTCCGGCTGTCCGGTCAGTATGCATCCTTATCAGCCATTGGGGGATATCATCCTGCACTTTGACGGGCAGGGGGAACCGTCCAATTATATCCGCAGCTTGGATTTGGAAACGGCTTGCGCTGAGGTACAGTATACATTGGGAGAAGTCACCTTTACGCGGGAGGTATTTGTCTCGGCACCGGCAGACTGTATGGTCATCCGTATCAGCGCCGATCACCCCGGCAGTATCTCCTTTGACGCCCTCCTGACCCGCAGCCCGATTGATGGCTTTCAGCAGAGCGGACGGTATTATGATGGCGTAGGTAAGCTGGGACGGGACGGCATCCTTCTGCACGGCAATCTTGGCCGGGGCGGTTATGAGTTTGCGATGGCCCTGCGGGCAAAGACAAGGGGCGGCACGGTGGAGGTAATTGGCGAAACCCTTTGCGTCGAAAACGCCGACGAAGTGATTTTGACTTTTACCGCAGACTGCACCTATCATTATACGGCCGAGGAAAAGCAGGCATATATAGACGGCGCGGCGGATCAACCGCTGGAAGTGGATACGCAGGGGCTGTGCAGCTCGGAAATCGGGGAACTGCGTATGCAGCTGGGGCTGCAGAGACTTTTGCGGGAACATATCAAAAACCGTTTGGATCAGATTGCGGATGATGCCTATGAACAGCTGCGTGCCGGTCATATCCAGGACTACAGGCAGTATTTCGGCCGGGTGGCCCTGAAAATCGAGAACGATGCGGCTGAGAATGTATACGCGGAGACCCTTCCGACCGATGAGCGAATAAAATGGATTGCCGGCGGGAAGGAAGATGTGGGCTTATCGAAGCTTTACTTTGACTTCGGCAGGTATCTCTTGATCAGCTGCAGCCGCCCGGGAACTTTAGCGGCGACGCTGCAGGGGCTGTGGAACCAGGATTATGCGCCGGCCTGGGATGCAAAATATACGGTCAATATCAATACTCAGATGAACTATTGGCCGGCGGAGGTTTGCGCTCTGCCCGAGTGCCATGAACCGCTGTTTGCGCTGATTGAGCAGATGCGAAAGAACGGACGGGAAACCGCCCGGGAAATGTATGGCTGCCGGGGGTTTGTCTGCCATCATAATACCGATATTCACGGGGATACGGATGTGCAGGACGCTTGGGTTCCCGGTTCGTATTGGGTTATGGGCGCGGCGTGGCTGTGTACCCATCTTTGGACCCATTATGCGTATACCCAGGATAAAGCTTTCCTGCGCAGAGCGTTTCCCATTATGTGCGAAGCGGCGCTGTTCTTTTTGGACTTTTTGATTGAGGTCGACGGGTACTTATCTACCTGCCCGTCGGTATCCCCGGAGAACACCTATATCCTTCTGAGCGGGGAACGGGGAGCAAACGGGATCGGGTGTACGATGGATAACCAGATTTTGCGGGATCTGTTTGGCGGGTGCCTGGACGCGGCAAAGGAACTGAATCCGGAAGAAATCCCGGCCTTGCTGGCGGAAATCGGTATCCCGGACGCGGAAAAATTTTTGGCAGATATCCGGGAGGCCGACAGCCGGCTGCTCCCAACCCGGATCGGAAGCGATGGCAGGATCCTGGAATGGCGGGAAGAATACAAGGAAGCCGAACCCGGACACCGCCATATCTCCCATCTTTACGGCCTGCATCCCTCCGGGCAGATTACCCCTGACGGAACCCCGCAGCTGGCGGAGGCGGCGCGGAAGACGCTGGAATACCGGCTGTCCTTCGGCGGCGGCCATACGGGATGGAGCAGGGCATGGATCATCAACCACTATGCAAAGCTCTGGGACGGAGAAGCCACTTATCAAAATTTATGTCAGCTTTTTGGCAGTTCCACGTACCCTAACCTCTTTGACCGGCATCCGCCTTTTCAGATCGACGGGAATCTGGGCGGAACGGCCGCGATTGCCAATATGCTGGTACAAAGCTCCAAAGAACGGGTTTTACTGCTCCCGGCGCTTCCGCAGGCATGGAAATTAGGCGCAGCTGATGGACTGCGGCTTGTGGGAAATGCGGAAATCTCGATTGCATGGGAAAAAGGGAAGCTGACCCGCTGTGTGATCAAGGCCGGCAGCGATTTTGATTCGGAAATTTATTACAGGGGACGCTGTTGGAGGATAACCCTGCCGGCCGGCGCAGAATATAATTTTTTGGGATAAGTGCAGTGATCGGGGTATAGGCCTGGCTGCTTTTGATATGATGACCCATTACCTGATATGAAAGGATGCTTACTATGTATGAAGTCCTCAGCATTGGCGAAGCTTTGATTGATTTTATTCCTGTCACGCCTGCACAGGTGGAGCAGGAAACGGAAGACGAGTGGGCGGATCTGCCAGATTGGGATCTGGACGAGACTGAAGACGAGACGGAGCCGCCAGATGCGGCACAGCCGGCTTCATCCGAGGAGGACACGGTCCCGATTTTTGAACAGAATGTGGGCGGAAGCCCGGCCAATGTCGCCTGTGCGGTTGCGAAGCTGGGCGTAAAGACCGGCTTTATCGGCAAGGTCGGTAACGATACGTTTGGCCGTACCGTCAAAAGCGTTTTGGAGGCGTCCGGCGTCGATACGCAAAATATGATTTTGGCGGACGGGCTCAAGACGCCGCTGGCTTTTGTCCACCGCACAGAAGAGGGAAAGCAGTTCACCTTCTACCGCAACGACACGACGGCGGATACCCATCTAGAGGAAGACGATATTGACGACGAGATTTTCACCGACTGCCGGGTTTTCAACTTTTCTTCCTTTCCGCTGTCGGCAGAGCCCAGCCGCTCGACGATCTTAAACGCGGTCGTCAAGGCGAAGGAGAGCGGCGCCCGGATTACCTTTGATCCCAATATCCGCTTAAACCTTTGGGAATCGCCCGAGCAGGCGAGAGAGGTGATCCTCAACGCGCTGATCCTGGCGGATATCCTCAAAATATCCGAGGAGGATTTCCATTTCCTGTTCCCGGGTATGGATGAGCGGGAGGCCTGCGAACAGATTTATCTGGAGAACGGCACCGAGATGATCATCATCACCAAGGGGAACAAAGGCTGCTATGCCTATGTCAACCAGGATTCCTATTTGTCCAGCGCGTATGATGTTCCGGTTGTGGATACGACCGGCTCGGGCGACGCGTTTTTGGCGGGGGTGATCTACAACCTGATGCGGCTGAATAAAAACGTACATGATATGTCCAGTGTCGAGATTACCGTTATGCTGGATTTTGCCAATGCCGTCGGCAGCCTTGTCTGCACCCGTCCCGGTGCGATTGCGGCTTTCCCGACCCCGCGGGAGATTGTACAGTGTATGGAAAAGGTGCCCAAAAAGATCACCGAAAATACCAGTATGTCAATTTGGGAATAAACCTTGTTTTCCGGTCGGAAAAAACTGCGCGGTATGGAACCATGCCTGCGCAGTTTTTCGATTTCTGTAAAAGAAGCACCCGTTATTGACAAAGGCTTTTACTACTTTCGATACAATACGGATATGGTTTTGAAAAGATGGGCACAGGGTGGGCATCGGTCCCGCCCCTTTTGTGCGCGAAGGATGGGAAGGAAAGTATGGCGACAAAGGTAAAAAATATGACCGAAGGCAGCCCCCTTAAGCTGATCTTTTTCTTTGCGTTGCCGCTGATGGCAGGCAATGTATTCCAACAGCTCTATACGGTAGTCGATACGGCGGTTGTCGGCAAAGGGCTGGGTGTTGACGCCCTGGCGGCGGTCGGGGCGGCGGATTGGTTTAACTGGATGGTGCTGGGAGCCATCCAGGGGTTTGCGCAGGGCTTTGCAATCCTGATGGCGCAGAAATTCGGTGCGGGCGATATGCAGGGGCTGCGGCGGGTCCTTGCCAATGCGGTTTGGCTGGCAATCGTCTGTTCCGGAATCATTACGGTAGTGAGCCAGCTGGCGGCGCGGCCGGTTTTGGTGCTGCTCCATACGCCGGAGAGCATTATGGGTATGTCGCTGCTTTATATGCGTTTTCTGTTGAGCGGGATGCCGATTGTCATGGCCTATAACCTGCTGGCCGCGATCCTGCGGTCTTTGGGCGACGGAAAGACGCCCCTTTACGCGATGGTGATTGCTTCGGCGCTGAATATCGGGCTGGATCTGCTGTTTGTCCTGGTCTTCCATTGGGGGATTGCCGGGGCGGCTGTCGCAACCCTGTTGGCGCAGGTCTTTTCCGGCGTATACTGCCTAGTCTTCCTGCTGCGGATTCAGACGATGGGGCTGTCGAAAAAGGATTTTTATGACCGGGAAGCCCGTGTTTGGTTTTCAAAGGACTGGGCGGTGGGGGGAAAGCTGCTAAGGCTCGGCGCGCCGATGTCGCTGCAAAATATCATCATCGCGGTCGGCGGGATGATTGTGCAGTCGGTTGTCAACAGCTTCGGCCTGACCTTTATCGCCGGGTATACCGCGACGAATAAGCTGTATGGGCTGCTGGAGATCGCGGCCATCTCCTATGGCTATGCAATGAGCACCTATGTAGGGCAGAATATGGGCGCGAACGCTTACGGGCGGATCCGCAGGGGCGTACGGACGGCGGTTTCGCTGGCGATTGGGACCTCGCTGGTCATCGGGATGATCATGATCCTATGCGGGCGGTCCATCCTATCCGGCTTTATCTCGGGAACGCCGCAGGAGGTTGAAGAGGCCATGGCGACCGCGTACCGGTATTTGGTCATGATGAGCGTGACCCTTCCGATTTTGTATATCCTGCACGTTGTCCGCTCCTCGCTGCAGGGGATGGGGGATACCGTGATGCCGATGGTATCCGGCTTTGCAGAATTTATCATGCGCACAGGATCCGCCTTGACCCTGCCGCATTTTATCGGCGGGGACGGGGTCTTTTTGGCGGAGATTATGGCCTGGATCGGGGCGGATTTGATCTTGGTCACCAGCTATTTTGTGCGGATGAAACGGCTCGGGAGATAAAATTTTTTTATACTCCGCCGCGGGCGGTCATGGACCGCTCTTTATCCGACGCGGCCGCGTCACAGCGAATCAAACTGACTAGACTGCTGCGTCAAGCTAGCAGTCTTCGAACGTTTTTTGTCCCGCGGGAAAAGTTGTTCTTAGGTTTGTGCGATCTGTTTTGCCGTTTATTTTCCGCAGGAAAACGCCCGCTAGCCATTTTGCGACTGCATCTTCCGTGTTGGCTTCAATGACCGCTGTAGCGATTGCTTTTAGGCTTGGGTCAGCGTTTGCAACCGCGTAGCCTTCGTCTGCTTCCAAAAACATCGGAATATCGTTTTTCCCATCCCCAAAAACAACAACCTTTTCCGCTCCGGTAAACTGTTTGAGCCGACGGATGGCAGAGGCTTTGGTGGCGGCGGCGGGCATGATCTCCAGCCACTGCTCGCCCGAATAGATATCTTTTTGGCAGACAAGGCTGCAGTTCCCCGCGAAATCCCTTTGCAGCGCCTCATACGCCGGGAAAAGGGTGTCCGGAGAATCGATGCAGGTAAAGTAATAGACCTCGCCTGTGAGGATGCCGGTTTCGTCCGGCAGCGGCCTGTCGCGGGCGTCTCCCTTGCGGGAAAGGACAAAATCCCGCGTACAGGCAGGGATATGCGGCTCATCATAAGAAAACTTTTCCGCCCCGCCGATCAGTGCATAGACAATGGGGGAAATCTCGTGGGCGCGCAGCAGGGCGTAAATCCCCGCCGCCTCCTGCTGGGTAAAGACATTCTTATAAAGGATCTCACCGGTCACGTTGTCCAGGATAAGCGCGCCGTTATAAACGATCAGCGGGATTTTTGCCGTCAGCCCCGCGGCGCATTTCTTTGCCGTGTGAAACGAACGGGCGGTCGCGTAAGAAAACAGCATTCCATTTTCCACCAGACGGTTTATGACCGCGCAGCTAAAAGGGGATATGCGTTCATCCGGCCGCAGCAGCGTTCCGTCGAGATCGGAGACGTAAAGGGTTTTCGGTTCCATAGGCTCTCCTTTCAAATTTGAAAAGCCCAGCAGCAGAAAGCCGCCGGGCTTTTGTCATTTAGTGAATCCAAACACCGTCCGCGTCCAGCCGATAGCCGTTGATTGTGGTGTTTCTGAGCATGGCGCCGTCGCCGCCGACATAGTACCATTTGCCGCCGCTTTCAATCCAGCGGTTTGCGGCCATCGCGCCGGAACCGGTCAGGTAATACCATTTCCCGCCGGTCCATTGCCAGCCGGTGGCCATGGCACCGCTGCCTTTGAGGTAGTACCAGGTGCCCCCGTCCTTCAGCCAGCCGGTGCGCATTGCCCCGTCATTCTTGCCGCCCAGGTAGTACCAGACGCCTTCGACCTGTTTCCAGCCGGAGCACATGACGCCGTCCGCTTCAAAATAATACCATTTTTTGTCAATCAGCTTCCATCCGGTCGATTCGGCTCCCAAGGCGTCGAAATAGTACCATTCTCCGTTAATCTGTTCCCAGGTTTTTGGTACGCCGTCATGGTATTCAATGCTCAGGATTCGCTGCCCATTATCGGCCAGGTCGTCGGGCTTCAGTTTGCCGAGATCATTGCTGGTTACGCGCACCTGCGTGCCGGTTTTCGCGTTGATCTGGATATAACTGGTTGCGGCAGCGCCGGTCCCGGTGATTTTGTTTCCGGTGATAGTCAGGCGTTCACTGATTTTTTCAATGGACACAGCAGGCTCTTCCCGGTTCCAGCCGGAAATCGTATTGTTCCGGATGACTGCGTCGCTGCAAAGGGAGAGGGTCAGGGCAGAATGTCCGGCGCCGGTAATGGTGTTGCCGGAAATCGTAATATCGTCCGAGCTGCGGACGGTAACGGGATAAAGACTGCCGTTCCCCAGCTTATTGCCGTCGATCTTGAGCGAATCCTTTGCCCGGTCGATCTCGATGCCGGTGCCGGACTCTCCGGAGAAGGTATTGTTTTCGACCGAAACCTTCTCGCAGCCGTAAGACTGAATATGGCTCTGCATGGCTTCTCCGGTGAATTTGTTACCGGAAAGGGCGGCTTCTCCGCTGTCCTGCAAAGCGATCTGGACATAGGCCTTTCCGTCAAAAGTGCAGTCCTTGACCACAACCGACTCGTTGTCCAGAGCCTGGATATGGCTCCAGGATACCGCATCCGAGAATTTACAGCCCGTAACCGAAAGAAGGCTGCATTCGTCTGCGGAGATGTGGATATTGGCTTTGTCCATAAAGGCAGAACCGGAAACGGTCAGGCTGCCGCGCGTTACGGAAAGAGCGTTTGTCTTCTCATCGGAAGAACGGATCGTACAGCCGCTTATGGTCAGCTTGCCGGTAGAAACGACACCCTTCTCGACAACCAGGTCCTTAAGGGTGACGTCGCTGTTTTCCCCGGCGGCAATCCCACCGAGGACGGTATATTTTTTCCCGCCGTCAATCGTGACCGCTGCGCCGCCGGGAATGGTTACAGCTTCGTCTGCGTCGGTCGTCAAGACGATTTTGCTGCCGTCTTTGGCGGCGGCAAGGGCGTCCGCAATACTCCCGTAAACTTCGGAACCGATTTTGCAGATGGGGGCAGTCACTTCGGCACTGTCCTCGCTTGTTTCGCTGCTCTCCTCCGAGGACTCCTCGGTTTCGGAAGACTGTTCAGAAGAGGAAGATTCTTCGCTGGTTTCGGAGGAAGAATTTTCCGATGTTTCCTCCGAAGCGGTTTCGGAAGAGGTTTCTGCAGAGGTGTCCTTCGAAGTCTCCGAGGAAGTCTCCGACGAAGATGCAGAAGAAGTTTCCACGGAGGATTCCGAAACACTTGCCGACGAATCTGCCGGTTGGGTGCCGTTTTCTTCCGCGAAAACGGTTGCGGCAAAGGCACCGCAGACCATCAGCGCCGCGAGACAGCAAGCCAAGATTTTTTGTTTCATAAATATTCCATCCTTTCCTTTGGAAAAGTAATGTATCCGTAAAGCAGTCCGATTTAGGATTCCGGAACCTCTGCCCGGACGCCGTCCGCGTCCAGCCGGTAGCCGTCGATCACCGTGTCGGCCAGCATAACGCCGTTTTCATCGAAATAGTACCATTTGCCATGGATTTCCTTCCAGCCGGTGCACATCGCCCCGTCGGTACCCAGGTAATACCAGCATCCTTTGACCAGCTGCCAGCCGATGTTCATCGGCCCGTATTCCTTAAAGTAGTACCATTTTTCTCCGTCCTTTGCCCAGCCGGTGGCCATCACGCCGTCGGGCTTTAGGTAGTACCATTTTCCGTCGAGCTTTTTCCAGCCGGTGACCATAGCGCCGTCATCGGCAAAATAGTAACTCTTTCCGTCCAGCTCCTTCCAGCCGGATAGGGTATTTCCCGCCCGGTCAAAATAATACCAGGTACCTCCGATTTGTTCCCAGCTGTTTGGTTTCCCCTCATAAGCCAGCAGGCTGATGACATTTTGCCCGTCCTGGGCGGCGTCCCCGTCAGACAGGCCGTTCCAGCTGTTGCCGGAAAGCTGAACGGAGCTGCCCTTTTTTACCCGCACGGATATGGAACCGTTTAAACTCCCGGATTTGCTCCAGTTGTTGTCGCGGATAACCAAGCGGGTTTGCTGCGGGTCCAGAGCGGAATCGGCGGAGAGGGCGTGCCCGGCCCAATCGGAAACGGTATTGCCGGTAACCGATACGGTCCCGGTGTTCTGAAAAGCAAGCGCATCTTTTTGGGCGGCGGTCATCGTCGTACGGCTGATTTTGACGTTTTCGCATTCTTCGGCGGCAATATGCCCGGACGGGGAGCCGCCCATTTCACAGCGGCTGATTTCCGCGGCGACGCAGTCATGGAGCCGGATCGCGGTGATGCTGGATGCGTCGAAATTACAGCGGTTGACCGCAACGCCGGTGCACCCGCTTGCCTGCAGGTGGCTTTCTTTTGCCGCCCCGGTAAAGCTGCACCGGGACAGGGAGATGTTCTCACCGGTTCCGGCGACAACATGGGAAGAAGGGGAGCCGGAAAAGGTGCATCCGTCTATCTCGGCGGCGGCGCATCCCAGCATCCAAAGATGGGAACGGCTGGGGGAGCCGGTAAAGGCTGTGTCGTATATGCGGATCTCTCTGCAATTGTTTGCATAAATATGGGTGTCGGCGGAACCGGAAAAGGTGCAGCCGTAGATGAATAGGCTGCCGTCCGTAATCGCCAGGGTGTTCAGCCGCTTGTTCTGTCCGGTCACCGTGCAGCCCTCAAGCGTCAGGTCGCCGTGGGAGAGGATATTCCCGTCCAGCGAGAGGTTTTGCAGGGTCAGGCTTGTTCCCTCTGCCGCTATGATACCGCTTTTCAGGGCGTACAGCCCTCCGCCGTCCAGTGTCACCGGAAACTCCGGCAGGCCGGAGACAAGGGCGTCGACGCTGCCGTGAAGGAGGATCGTATCGCCCGGCTGTGCGGCGGCAATGGCGTCCGAAAGGGATCCGTAGAAGTTTTCTCCGATTTGAAAGCCCTGGGAAACGGATTCCGATACGGGAAGCGTTTCGACAGCCGTTTCACCGGCGTATACCGGCGCAGCCGTCAGCAGGACAGCCGCTGCGCAGAAGGACAGCGCCCATATCCGTTTTTTCAATCCAATTCCTCCTTATACCAAATAAGCCGGTTAGCCGGTAAAATCAAATATTCATCCGGATGGGGGCCGGTCCGCAGGATCACGTTGCGGATGCCCGCCTGGATGATCAGCCGGGCGCAGAGCGGGCAGGGCTTTGCCTGATGGACCGAATTGTCCTCCGGGTTGATGCCGGCCAGATTCAGGTCCGCGCCGATCGTCTGGTTCCGCGAGCAGTTGAGCAGGGCGTTTTGCTCCGCGTGGATAGCCCGGCAGATGCTGTAGCCGTCGCCCTGGTGCATATCCAGCCGAATCCGCGGACAAGAGCCGGTGTCGCAGCAGTTTGTAAAGCCCCGGGGCGCGCCGTTATATCCGGTGGAAACGACCGCATCATCTTTTACGATCACTGCGCCGTATTTGCGCTTGATGCAGGTGCTGCGGTAGGCGAAAACCTCCGCGACATTCAGATATGTGTCGATCTTTGAGATTCTGTGTATTCCGTTTGGCTGTACCATATGCCCTCCGATTCAGGAAATCCATACCCCGTTTTTATCCAGCTTGTACCCGTTTACTTTCGTATTGGTCAACATGGCCCCGTCGCTGCCGACATAGTACCATTTGCCG
>CAYWRQ010000039.1:0-2521 GCA_964460915.1 uncultured Oscillospiraceae bacterium | reverse complement strand
ATCCAGCCGGTTTCCATAATCGCGGTATCCGGGTTCAGATAATACCACTTTCCATCTTGATCGTGGAACCAACCTTTTTGTGCGGCGCCATTCTTGCTGAAATAGTACCAATCCTCACTTGATTTCTGCCAGCCGAAAACGAGATGATTTTCCTGATTTAAATAATACTTGTCTTTGCCAGCAATAATCAAACCTGCAATCGTATTGTTTTCAAAGAATGACTGCATTGTTTCAGTCGGCAAGCTTTCAATATCAGTGAGAATAAAAAACTGCGAAGTAATTTCATCGGCTTGTTTAAGCTGATTGTGAGAAAAAGTCAAATTATCGCAATAAGTAACGTTTATACCTCTAATGGAAGGACCAAAGTTACAATTTTGGATATTGATTTCATTCCCTGAAACATTCATGTTGTAGGTCGATTTTCCATCAATTTCTATATTTTCGAGAGATATCTTTTTACATTGGGAGAACTCTATTACAGGGCGAACAGACATTGGCGAACCTGTAGTTGTGAAATTAGTATCCTGAACAGTAATTTCCGAAGCGGACCATCCGCCGATAAAGCACGTCATTTTTCACCAGTAAAAGAGGAGTTCTGGACGACCAGGTTGGTAGAATCTTCTGCTAAGATGCTGCCGTGATTAAAAGTGCAGTTTGTAAAAGACGCAGTAGAGCCGGTATACAGGTGTGTTTGGCAAACAAAACTGCTGTCTGAAATAATACCTTCTGCATTATTCCGTAGTGCAATTCCCTCTAGCGCTTCCTCATTAAAAGAGCAGTGTTTCATAATAAACTGGCCAGCGGTAATATTGATTCGATCACGAGTGCCTCGTTTCCGATTTGAAAGGATGCAGTTTTCCATTTTCAGTACACCAGCGCTGCTAATTTGAAAACCGTCAAAGGTCAAATTTTGCAGCATGACATTTGCATTATCATGTATCGTGACATCATGGATAAAATATTTTCCTTGTCCATCAATAACCGCAGTTGCGTTGTCTGGAAAGACCATGGTATCTGTGATATCAGCGGAAAGGATAATCGTTTGTTTCCCATTGGCTGCTTCGATAGCTTCTTGTAAAGAGCCATACGATTACTTCCCAACTGTAAAACAAGGTTAGGTTTCCGCGTCAGAATATTGATGCGTTGCAATATAATAATCGGTATCAAAATGTTCTCCATCTATTGTTTCCGCCGCGTAAGCCGGTGCAGCCAAAAGCATCCCGGAAAGAGTCAGAGCCAAAATCCCGGCGATTATTTTCTGTTTCATTCTTGTACCCTCCCGTTCATCTATAACCCACACAAATTATACTCTTATTATACAATAAAAGAAATATAGATTCAAGGCATACGCGCAAATTCAACAGATAAGAGTCAAAATTTATATACAATCAGAGCATATACCGCACCAGTGTACAGTTGGCTGGCGAATAGTGATAAAACTCATCCATCGGCATATCGCGGAAATAGGTCTCGATAATCCGCATGATGGCCCCATGGCAGACGAGCAGGACGGAATCGTCGCTTTTTTCCGCCTTCAGCTCATCCAGCAGGCTGTATACCCGCGCGGCGGTCTGAAAGCTGGACTCGCCGTTCGGAAAGTGGCAGGCGGGCTCTTTTTTCGCCCGGAGGAAAGCCTCGGTCCCCCGGTCCATCCCCTCAAAATCGCCGAAGCACTGTTCCCGCAGGCGCGGCTCAATTTTGATGACGATCTTTTTCCCCGCCATCAGGATCGACGCCGTTTCCCGCGCGCGCTGGAGCGGGGAGCAGAGCACCCGGTCGACAAAGGGCATCTTTTTTGCCAGCTGTTCAGCCTGCCGGCGGCCCTTATCGGTCAGCGGCACATCCGACTGTCCGCCGCAAATTTTATTCAGCACGTTCCATGTCGCTTCGCCGTGCCGGACAACATACAAAGTCATAATCGTTGGCTCCCTTCGCCAAAGTTCAGTAATGTAGAGTGTGATTCAGTGTGAAGAGTGGAGGGTGTAGTTTTCTCTTGATTGCTGCCGCAATCACTTTTCTGCGAAAAGACCGAGAAAACGAGTGGAGTTATGGTATGCGCCGGGTCGGCGCATAATTGAATAGCTTTCCTCCCGTAAGGTAGAGGTATAAATCCAAAACTTTTTCCTCGCATGCAGAGTAAAGTGAACAGAGTCGAGCGGGAGATGAAGCTTCGTTTATTGTTTTTCATCCTGCGTGAACGGATTCATTCAATTGCGGCGCGATTCGCGCCGCTCCTTCACTCCACTCTCCACGCTTCACTCTAAATTAACTCTACTCTAAATAAAAGGGGGCCAGGCGGGAAAACCCACCTGGCGGCCGCTAATGAATATCAAAATTCGATTTTGCTCTGGATGTAGGAAACCAGCTCGGAAATGGGCATTCTTACCTGCTCCATCGTATCGCGGTCGCGGACGGTGACGCAGTTATCGGCAGGGGTCTTGTCGTCTCCGACGGTCTGGAAGTCGACAGTGATGCAGTAGGGCGTGCCGATCTCGTCCTCCCGGCGGTAACGCTTGCCGAT
>CAYWRQ010000038.1:0-20062 GCA_964460915.1 uncultured Oscillospiraceae bacterium | reverse complement strand
CCAAATCCATCATCCCGTGGAAATCGGTATAGGCCTGGTACAGCTCGATGGTGGTAAACTCCGGGTTATGTTTCGGGTCCATCCCCTCGTTGCGGAAGATCCGGCCGACCTCATACACCCGCTCAAAGCCGCCGACAATCAGCCGCTTTAGGTACAGCTCCGTCTCAATGCGCAGAACCATGTCCATGTCCAGCGTATTGTGGTGGGTCGTAAAGGGACGGGCGGACGCGCCGATTTCAAAGGGGGTCAGGATCGGGGTTTCAACCTCCAGAAAGCCCTCCCCGTCCAGGAACGCCCGCAGCTCGCGCATAATCTGGCTGCGCTTGATAAAGGTGTCCTTGACCTCCGGGTTGACGATCAGGTCGACATACCGCTGGCGGTACCGGGTCTCCTGATCCTTAAGGCCGTGAAACTTCTCCGGAAGCGGCAACAGCGATTTCGACAGCAGGATGATCTTCTGGGCATGAACCGAAATCTCGCCCTTCTGGGTGCGGAAAACGACGCCCTCAACGCCGATGATATCGCCGATATCCCATTTCTTAAAGCCCTGGTACTCGTCCACGCCGACGTCGTCCCGCTTGACATAAACCTGCATCCGGTCGCTGCCGTCCCGCAGGTCGCAGAAGGACGCCTTGCCCATAATTCTTCTGGACATCATCCGCCCGGCAATCGAAACGGTCTTGCCTTCCATCGCCTCGAAATCCGCACGGATATCCGCGCAGTGCGCCGTTACATCGTACCTTGTAATGGTATACGGGTCGCAGCCGGCTTCCTTTAAGCCGGCAAGCTTTTCCCGGCGGATGCGGGCGTGTTTGGAGAGGGCCTTTGCCTCCTCCTCCGCTGTCAGTTCCGGTTGGTTGCTATTTACTTCACTCATTGACTATAGATCCTTTCGTCCTGTTAAATCATAATCTCACGAATCTCCATCGTAAAGACCTTGCCGGCAGGCGTCGTGATTTCGACAACATCGCCGACATGGTGCGCGGCCAGTGCTTTGCCGATCGGGGACTCGTCGGAAATCTTCAAAGTCTCGGGATCCACCTCGTGGGAGCCTACGATGGTATAAATCTCTTCCTCGTCCATGAGGGAGTTGTAAACCCTGACCTTTGCGCCCATGTGGACCGTCTCAGCGTTCATCTCGCTGGCTTCCATCACGCGGGCATTTTTGATCGTCGCTTCCAGTTCGAGGATTTTCGCCTCGTTGGCGGCCTGGGCGTCTTTTGCGGCATCATATTCGCTGTTCTCGGACAAGTCGCCAAAAGAACGGGCAACCTTCAGCTGCTCGGAAATTTCTTTACGTTTTACAAGTTTTAATTCGTCCAGCTCGTCCTGGAGTTTTTGGAGGCCTTCGGGGGTCAGGACAATTTCTCTGACGTTTTTCATATCGATAGACATTCCTTTCCACGGGCCAAAAACGCCCGAAAATACAGGCACACCCTGCCCGTTTGCATATAGTTACAAAATAGATTATACCGGTTTGCGCCCCTTTTGTCAAGCCAAAAAAAGCCGCTTTATCCGGCAGGAAAAGGGCAAATCTGCTATTCCCCGGGCAGAGCAAAAGGGTACCCGGAGACAGATCCTTCCGGGTACCCATTCACTTTTCAAAAAGGGAGAATCATACCGTTTCCTTATAGCCGTCCCTTTACGGCGGAGAAAGGTGGATTTCATATTTGATGGTCGCATACCGATCCTTTTCGCAGCCTCCTCCGGTGACCTGAACAAAGGTTTTGTCGTCATTTATGTACCACTTATCCGTAAAACCCTCTTCCCCGGCAAGAAACCTTTTCATACAGGCCGCATTTAAAAGACTGTAATGGAATTCGCTGGTCGTTTCATCCTCGTAGAGTTCCATCGCGTCCTCGAACAACCCTTTAGAGAAATCAATTGCCTCCTGCGGTTCGAAATCTTCCGCTATAAACCAAATTTCGCAAAACACATTCGACCTCATGTGAGGCTCCCTCTCAGAAGTAAATATCAGTAAGGCGTAAAAGTCCACTCCGTTATATGTAACCGTTTCCGGCAACAGGTAAGTGGAATAGAACGGACCCATTTTCAACACATCATTCGGGTCGCGAAGGTCATCCTTTTTCAAATCCAGCGCTCTCAAAACCGTTTTCATCTTTTTGCCGTACAGGTTTTCATAAAATCGAACCTGTTCGGGGGTCATCAGCACGACGCCTTCCGGCCTTTCGGCTCTATTTTTCCACCAGACTCCGGCAAACAATATCGCAAAAACGGATAGAACGATTATCAACAGTTTTTTCGGCCGCGAGAGCGTTTTTCATGCGGATTTCCCTCCTTTAAAAACAGGAAACATTGGATTGAATCATAGATCACGGTGGACTTTTATTTACATTTATATTATATACCATTCGGAATTGCTTTGTCAATAATATATTTATTAAAGATTTATTATTGTATCATATACCGGACTAGTGGTCAGCCCTAAAGCTATATACAAAAAGGGAGGCCCCTTTCAGAGCCTCCCAAACAAAGGATTTCCAAATTATTTGCCGACGGTTTCCTTGACCGTCTTGACGATATTTTCCGCAGACAGGCCGTACAGCTTCAGCAAATCCACCGCCGGGCCGGACTGGCCAAACTCGTCGTTTACGCCGATCTTCTTCACCAGGCAGGGGCACTTCTCCGCGCAGACGTCCGCAACCGCGGACCCAAGGCCGCCGATTACCGAGTGCTCCTCGACCGTGACGATTTTCCCGGTCTCCTTCGCCGCCTTGATGATCAGTTCCTCATCCAGCGGCTTAATCGTATGGATATTGAGGACACGGGCGTCGATTCCTTCCGATGCAAGGGTATCCGCAGCCATCATTGCTTCGTTGACCATCAAACCGGTCGCAACGATCGTAATATCCTTCCCGTCGCGGAGGGTGATGCCTTTGCCCAGCTCGAACTTATAGGTTTCCGGGTCGTTAAACACCGGCACTGCCAGACGGCCAAAGCGCAGGTAAACGGGGCCGTCGTGTTGAATCGCGGCTTCGACGGCGGCTTTCGCCTCAACGTCGTCCGCCGGGACGATGACGGTCATACCGGGGATCGTCCGCATCAGGGCGATATCCTCGCAGCACTGATGGGTCGCGCCGTCCTCGCCGACCGAGATACCCGCATGGGTCGCGCCGATCTTCACCGGCAGGCCGGGATAGCCGATCGAGTTGCGGACGATCTCAAACGCGCGCCCGGCAGCGAACATCGCAAACGAGGAAGCGAAAACCGTTTTGCCCGCAGCCGCAAGGCCCGCCGCAACGCCCATCATATTGGCTTCGGCGATACCGCAGTCAAAGAAGCGGTCGGGATACGCCTTTTTAAAGATACCGGTTTTGGTCGCGGCGGCAAGGTCCGCGTCCAATACGACCAGATTCGGATATTTGGGCGCCAGCTCCTTCAGCGCATTGCCGTAGGATTCTCTGGTCGCTATTTTCTTTACATCTGCCATTGTCAATAACCTCCTCATCAATCAATCGCCGCAAGGGCCGCTTCCAGTTCGGCCTTTGCCTGCGCATACTGTTCCGCATTGGGGGCAGTCCCGTGCCAGGAAACCTGGTTTTCCATAAACGAAACCCCTTTGCCCTTGACGGATTTCTGGATGATGGCGGTCGGTTTGCCTTTGACTGCACGGGCAGCCGTAAAGGCGGCCTCGATCTGGTCAAAATCATGGGCGTCGATGGCAATGACGTTCCAGCCAAACGCAGCAAATTTATCGGTAATCGGATAGGAAGACATGACCTCGGTGATCGGGCCGTCAATCTGGAGGTTATTGTTGTCGATAACGGCGACCAGGTTGTCCAACTTGTAGTGGGCCGCAAACATCGCAGCCTCCCAGACCTGCCCTTCTTCGATTTCGCCGTCGCCGAGGATCGTGTACACGCGGTAATCCTCGCCCTCGCTGATCTTTGAGGCAAGCGCCATGCCGCACGCCGTAGAGATGCCCTGGCCCAGCGAACCGGTAGACATTTCGACGCCGGGGGTGTCATTCATGTTCGGGTGGCCCTGCAGTATCGAGCCGATATGACGGAGGGTTTTCAGCTCCTCCACCGGGAAATACCCTCTTTCCGCCAGCGCGGCGTAAAGTCCGGGAGCCGTATGGCCCTTAGACAGCACCAGGCGGTCGCGGCTCTCCATCTTCGGGTTTGCCGGATCGATGTTCATTTCCTTCCAGTAAAGATATGCCAGCGTGTCCGCAATCGAAAGGGATCCGCCCGGATGGCCGGATTTTGCGTGGAAGGTGCCTTCGATGATGCCAAGACGGATCTTCGCTGCAGCCTTCTGGAGTTCCTTTTTCTCTGCGAGTTCCATAGACTCAATCATTCCTTTCTATTTTTACCAGTTTCGTCTCCAGCGAAAGAGGATCTGCCGCCTGTCTAAGCGGGCAGGACAGCCTCTCAGCCGAAAAACCAGTGCGCATGGTTTTACCGCTGCTTTTCCACAACATTCCGATGGCCCATGATATAATCAATGGCCTCCGCAACCGCGCCAGAAGCGTTATCTGCCTGGGTCGTCAGGTCACTGAGGGCCTGGATATCCGCCGGGGCATTAGACGGGACAACCGCAAAGCCCGCCATATCCAGCAGCTCCCGGTCATTATAATAGTCTCCCATCCCAATCAGCCGTTTTTTCGGGACACCCAGCAGGTCACACAACCGTTCCACTCCCCGACCCTTTCCGCTTTCCAGCGGGAGCACCTCATAGAGCAGACGGTCACTTCTTACTAATTGTACACCTTTTACCCCCTGTTTGTCTAGATAGTTTATTAAATCTTCCATATATTCTTCGTCATAATTGAAGATAAACTTGATCCAAGGGATATCTTTGATCGCATCATATGTCGTTTTCTCAAACGGAATTGGACGGCGGTCGATGAGCCGCCACTGCATATGCGGGTGCCAGCTCAGGATATAATTCATATCCTGCCCGAAAATCTCAATGCCCGGTACTCCGCCCGGCGCGTCCCGGAAGTCCTCCATGATCCTCAGCACCAGCGGCTTGACTGCCTGCGGGATTTCCGCGTACCACAGCGGCTTTCGATCCACCGGGTCGTAAATCATCCCGCCGTTAAACAGGACACAGGGCGACGTAATTTGCAGCTGTTCGATAAACCGGTCCACCATGGAAATCGGACGGCCCGTCGCCAGCGTAAACCGGCCGCCGGCCGACTGGAAACGCTTGACGGCCTCGACGTTTGCTTCAGGGATCGAATCATCCTGCCGGATCAGCGTCCCGTCACAGTCGACCGCCATCAGCAGCCCCGCCATCGCGTCCTTTGCCGTCTCGCCGCCCCGCCGTAGCTTTCCGAGGAAGGCCGTAAAATACGCGGGGAGAGGGGAGTCCAGCGAAACCGTCTCCCCGGTCACCGGATGGACAAAGCCGATGGTCCTTGCGTGCAGGCACTGGCCATTCAGCTCAGTGAGCACCTTTTTCGGCCCGTAAAGCGGGTCGCCGGCCACCGGATGGCCGATCGACGCCATCTGGACGCGGATCTGGTGGGTGCGGCCGGTTTCCAGCCGCAGCCGGACATGGGTAAAGCTCCCGAACCGCTCCAGCACCTCGAAATGGGTGACCGCCTCCCGCGCGTCCGGCACCAGGGGGGATACAACCGCCATCTTCTTGCGGTCGGCGCTGCTGCGGCCGAGGTAACTGCGCAAGGTTCCCGTATCCTCCTTGATATTCCCATAGACCACCGCTTCGTAGGTGCGGGAAAAGGAGTGATCTTTGATCTGCTCCGCGAGCCCAATATGGGCGCGGTCCGACTTCGCCACAATCAGCAGCCCCGATGTATCCTTGTCGATCCGGTGGACAATCCCCGGCCGGGCGACGCCGTTGATGCCGGACAGGTTCTCGCCGCAGTGGTACAAAAGCGCCTGCACCAGCGTCCCGGTGTAATTTCCCGGGGCCGGGTGGACGACCATTCCCTTGGGCTTATTGACCACCAGCAGGTCCGCATCCTCATAGACGATATCCAGCGGGATATTCTCCGGCTGCAAATCCAATCTTTCCGGCTCCGGGATGATCACGACGACTTCCTTTCCTGCCGCCAGCTTGCGGTTTTTATCCTTTTTCCCGGCCGGGATCCCGTCAATCAAAACGTTTCCGTCCCCGATCAGCTTCTGGATAAACGAGCGCGTCTTCCCTTCCAGCCGGGCCGACAGCCAGCTGTCGAGCCTTGCCCCGGCATCTTCGGCGGGGACAGTCAGGGAAATCCTTTCCGCTTCTATCCCGCTTTCCTCTTGATAAACCGTAACTTCTTTCAGCATACAACACCCCTCAGTCTGCCTACCGGCTGTTTTTCTTCTGAGCCTTCGCCGCTTTTTCTTCCTGTACCGTTTCCCGCAGCAGAATCAGCAGCAGCACTGCCGTCCCGCAGGTGACGCAGATATCGGCAAAATTAAAGATTGCAAAGTCGACGATCTTTACGTAGATAAAATCGACGACATACCCTTTGTAGATGCGGTCAATCAGGTTCCCGACGCCGCCGCCAATGATCACCGCCACCGTAAACAGGGTCGCGGGCTTTTTGATCTTGCCCATCATGACCGCCGCAATCAGTACCAGCAGCACGATTGCCGTCACCCAGATCAACAGCCACCTCTGTCCCTGCATCATCCCGAAGGCCATCCCCCGGTTTTCCAGATAGGTAAAATGTAAAACGCCGTCGATCAGTGGAAAATCCCCGACCGGCATCAGCCAGCGCTGTACCGCCGCCTTTATCAGCTGATCCGCCAATACCAGCACAGCGGACAAAAACAGTGCGAGATATGGTAACATATAAAGACTTCCTTTCCTTCTCCCTATGGAAAACGCCCCGCCCATCTGAGCAATATTGTTCAGCCGGGACAGGGCGTCAATTTTATCTTTCCGCAGTTCGCTTACCGCGTTCACGGGATCTCTTATAGCAGGCTCCTGACCGCCGCCGCGCATCTGGGGCAAAGGGTCGGGTATTCACCGTCGGAGCCAACCGCAGGCAGTACCTTCCAGCAGCGCTCGCACTTGCCGCCTTCGGCGCGTTCAGCCGTAACCGACAAGCCCTCGACCTCGCCGGCCGATTCCCCGCCTTCGCCGTTCACGACGGCGACCTGCGAAGCGATGAAGATATCCGGGAGCTGTCCTTCCATCGAAGACAGGGTATCATACAGCTCGCCTGTGCAGTACAGCGTAACCTTCGCTTCAAGCGACTTGCCGAACACCTTGGCCGCGCGCTTCTGCTCCATCGCCTTCTGGACATCTCTGCGCACCTTTTCCAAAATCTCCCACTTCGCGGGATCGGCAACGGTGATGCCGGTCTGATCGGGCATATCATTATAGAATACGCTGTCCTTGTTCAGGGAAACGGACACGGGCATATGCTGCCAAATCTCTTCGGAAGTAAACACCAGAATCGGAGCGATCAAGCGGACAACCGCGCTCAGAATATCATAAATCGTCGTCTGAGCGGCTCTGCGCAGGACGCTGTCTGCCGGTTCACAGTACAGCCGGTCCTTGATGATGTCCAGATAGAACGAGGACATATCAACCGTGCAGAAATTAAGGACCGCATGGAACGCGATATGGAAATCAAACGCTTCATATCCGGCCTTTGCCTCCGAGATGACCGCGTCCAGGCGGGAATAAGCCCATTTATCCAGCTCGGTCAGTGCTTCCGGCGCGACCCGGTCAGTATCGGGGTCAAAACCGTTGAGGTTGCCGAGGATATAGCGGGCGGTGTTGCGGATCTTGCGGTAGGCCTCCGCCAGCTGCTTGATGATCTCGTTGGACACCCGGACATCCGAGTGATAGTCGGACGATGCGACCCACAGCCGGAAGATATCGGCGCCGTACTGGTTGATGATTTCCGAGGGGGAAATCGCGTTGCCGGCGGATTTGTGCATCTGCCGCCCCTCGCCGTCCACCGTCCAGCCATGGGTGCAAACCGCCTTATAGGGCGCCGGCAGGCCGCAGGCAACGGCCGTCAGGAGCGAAGACTGGAACCATCCTCTGTACTGGTCCGCGCCCTCCAGATAGAGGTCAGCCGGCCATTTCAATTCAGGGCGCTGTTTCAAAACGCCGAAGTGGGTTGTGCCGGAGTCGAACCAGACATCCAGGATATCCTGTTCCTGTTTAAAGGTCGTGCCGCCGCACTCGGGGCAGGCAAAGCCCTCCGGCAGGAAGTAATCGGGGGTATGGAGGTACCAGGAATCAGAGCCTTCTTTTCTGAACATCTCGGCGATCGCTTCAATCGTCGTCTCATTTACAATCGCCTTGCCGCAGTCCTCGCAGTACAGGACCGGGATCGGGACACCCCATCTCCTCTGGCGGGAGATACACCAGTCGCTTCTGTCGCGGACCATCGAGGTGATCCGTTCCTGACCCCACTGGGGGATCCACTGGACATCATTGATGGCCTTGATGGCGTCCTCTTTGATCGCGTCGACCGAGCAGAACCACTGCTCGGTGGCTCTGAACATGACCGGCTCCTTGCAGCGCCAGCAGTGAGGATACTGGTGGACGATCTCTTCCGTCGCCAGCAGCGCGCCGCATTTTCTCAGGTCCTCCAGGATCGGGCCGTTGGACTCGGCTGTCTTCATCCCCGCATAGGGGCCTGTCTCGGCGGTCTGTCTGCCTTCCGCGTCGACCGGAACCATCATCGGGACCTCCGGGTACTTCTGGCAGACGATAAAGTCGTCCGCACCGAAGCCGGGCGCCGTATGGACGCAGCCGGTACCGGAATCCAGCGTGACATGGTCGCCGACAATGACCAGCGAAACCCGGTCATACAGCGGGTGGCGGGTCTTCATATACTCGCACTGGGCGCCGGTAAAGCTGCCGACCAGCTCGTACTCCTCAATGCCCGCCGTCTTCATAACCGAATGGGCCAGCTCGGCGGCCATCACGTAATATTCATCGCCCACATGGACGAGGGTGTATTCAAAATCGGGATTTAAAGAAATGGCGAGGTTGCCGGGGATGGTCCAGGTCGTCGTCGTCCAGATGACGAACGAAACCTTGCCTGCATCGACCCCGAGGGTTGCGAAAAAGCCCTTGTCATCGGTCACCGGGAACTTGACAAAGATTGAGGTGCAGGGATCCTCATTGTACTCGATCTCCGCTTCCGCCAGCGCCGTGCCGCACTCGGGGCACCAGTAAACGGGCTTTAAGCCGCGGTAGATCATTCCTTTTTCCGCCATCTTCCCGAAGACGCGGATCTGCTCCGCTTCAAACTCCGGCTTCAGCGTGATATACGGGTTCTTAAAGTCGCCGGTTACGCCCAAGCGGATGAACTGCTCCTTCTGGCTCTCGACATAGCCCATTGCGAACTCCCGGCAGATTTCTCGCAGCTTCGGGACCGGTACGCCGTTTTTGTCGACGCCGATCTTTTTCAGCGCCTTCAGCTCGGTCGGCAGGCCGTGGGTGTCCCAGCCGGGTACATAGGGGGACTGGAAGCCGGACATATTCTTGTACTTGACAATCATATCCTTGAGGATTTTGTTCAGAGAGGTGCCGATATGAATGTCGCCGTTGGCGTAAGGAGGGCCGTCATGCAGGACGTATTTTGGCTTTCCTTCGTTTCGTTTCAGCATATTTTCGTACAGATCCACTGCATTCCAGTGCTTGATCAGCTCCGGTTCCTTCTTCGGAAGGCCCGCACGCATATCAAAGTCGGTTTTGGGCAGGTTCAGGGTTTTATTATAATCCTGGGCATTCGCCATGGTTATTTTCCATTCCTTTCACTTTAGGATTTATCTTATCACGGGGCAGACTTGACTGGACATCCTGTAAACCGGGGGCTTGGAAAACAGCCCCTCCGTAGTCCACACAAAGCACATATCAAGCCATCGTGTACTTTGCCGCAGGGATTTTACCTTCCCGGCTCATCTGTCAAATCCATGAGCCAAACGTCAATCTAAATTGACCTCCCCGAATTTTTCCTTAAAAGCCCCGCTGTTAAAGGTATATTCCTCTTCTTCAGGGGCGGCAGCCGGTTTTTCGGGGGCCTTCGGCACCGGGGCCGGCTTTTCGGCCCTCTCCGCCTTTTCAGGCAGGTTGGTTATCAGGTTTAAATGCTCCCGGTACAGGGTAATCAGGCGGTTCTTAAAGCCGGAAACCTCCTTTTGCAGCTGGGCAAGGGTATCCCGCTCCCGTTCGACCTGGGAAGCGACACCGTTGACCTTGGCATCGGCCGCAGCCTGGGCGTCGGCGAGCATTTTATTGGAACGCTCCTGCGCCTCGGTAATCAGCTGGTTGGAGCGCGCCTGGGCGTCGGCGATCAGCTTGTCCGCATATTCCTGGGCCTCCGAAACCGTCGCATCGGCCTTGGCCTTGGCGTCGTTTTCAATCGTGGTCTTCATCCGCTGCGCGCCCAGCATTGCTTCCTTGATGTTGCTCTCGTCGCTGCGGTATTCGGTAATCTTGTCGGCCAAAATCTTCATTTTGCCCAACAGCTCCGCTTTTTCCGACTTGGCGGCCGCAAGCTTCTTTTCCGTTTCCGCAATATAACGGTCGACATCTTCCGGACGGTAACCAAAAGCCGCTTTTTCAAATTTAATTTCTTTGCTCATCTTTTCTGTGTCCCTCTTTCTCTGTAAACAGTGAACAAAGGTCATCTCCCGCAGGCGCTGCCCCTTGTTCACTGTTTAGCTGTCGTGTTCCTTCCCGCTTTTGCCGCGCAAAAACAGATGCAAAAAAGATCTTAAACGTATTGGTCGAATATCACGACGGTCCTTCCCTTTTTGGTCGGGCCGCCTATTTCCCGCAGCCGGAATTTCCCGGTATGGCGGATAATGACGACATCCCCTTCCTGAAGACGCCGGTCGGCCTTTTTCTCCTCGATATGCCCGACGCTCACCAGCCCCTGGGATATCAGCAGCGACGCCTTTTCCCTTCCGGTTCCTGCGAGCATTGCCACAGCCGCGTCCAGCCGCAGGGATGTCAGCGTCGCGCGGATTTCCTTAAATCGCTGAGACGTGTCAATCGGCTCAAAGCCCTTTTCCATCGTTACGCCGACTGCGCCGATCCGGTCAATCTGGGTAGCCAGTACCTTTTCGATCCGTTCATCGGCAAAGATGACCGCTCCGCCTTTTCTCGGAATCAAATCCCCCAGCATTTCACGGCGGATCTGCTGGCCCATCAAAGAACCGAGAACCGCCCTATGCTCCAGCAGGTCCGATTCCCGGCACCGGGCCGTATACCCGACGATCGGGAAATCCTCTCCGGCCGGTTCATAGCCTTCCGGGAAAACGCCCAGCATCACCCGGGTCGCCCCTTCGTATCCGCCCCAGAAAAGGATCCGCATCCCGGAGATACGCGCCTGCTTTTCCGCAAGCGGCTGTGCCAGCGCCTGCTGCTCCTCCGTCAGAAAAGCGGAGAACTTCGGACAATACTGCTTATCCGCCAGCGTAAACAGATCGCGGACAGAGGAAAGGAAGTAGTCTTTTTCCTTATCCGTCTGCATAAAATTACGGCATATAACCGCTGTTTTGCAGCTCGTCCATCAAATCGCCGCGTAAGTCTACATTGCTGGGCGTCAGCATATAGGTGTTCTTGGCAACCTTTTTAATGTTGCCGGCATTAGCATAGGTAACGCCGCTGAGAAAATCCAGTACCCGGCGGGAAAGATCCGGCGCGCGGCCTTCCAAATTCAGTACAACAGTAATCTTCCGGTTCAGCTCGTCCGCAATCGGCTTACAGTCATCAAAGCTCTCCGGCTGTACCAGCATGACCTGCAGCTGGGCAGAGGTCTGGATATTCACCACCCGCCCCGTTCTGGGCGTATAATCCGAGGTGCGCGAGCTGGAGTAAGAGGATGTACCGGAAGAACGGGAAGAAGAGGAGGACGAATAATAATCATTCGTGCCTGTAGCGGAGGAGCTGTCCTCCTCATACTCGTTTCCAATCTCGTCGTCGTACTCGCTGTCGTTATCATAGATAAAGCCTTTGATTTTATCAATAAGTCCCATGGTTAAGCCGCCTTTCTTTTATAATTTCGGTGCGCCGGACGCTTAAGCCCCTCAGCCGCGCGCCCCAAAAATCCCCTGTCCGACCCGAACCATGGTCGCTCCGCATCGGACAGCCATTTCATAATCACCGGACATCCCCATCGACAGGGTATCAATCCGGGCTTCCGGAAGCCGCTGCTCCCGCAAAGCTGTATAAAGCTCCTGCATCCGCTTAAAATACCGGTCGTCCCCGCTCCGAGAGGCTTCTGACGGTTGCACCGTCATCAGGCCGCGCAGGGTCAAATTTGGCAGCGCGGCTATTTCCCTTGCCGCATCGAGCACCCCCTCCGGTGCAAAACCGGATTTGCTCTCTTCCATGCCGATATTCACTTCCAACAGGCAAGGCATATTCACCCCGGCCTTTGCAGCCGCAGCCGAAAGCGCGCAGGCCAAACGAAGGCTGTCTACCGACTGCACGCAAGACACCCTGTTCATTATATCGCGAATTTTGTTCGTCTGCAAGTGCCCAATAAAGTGAATTTGCGATTTTCCGGCATTTATCCGTAAATTTTTTTCGCAAAGCTCCTGAACACGGTTCTCGCCGATCACACAGACCCCTTCATCCAGGACAATATTGATCTTTTCGGGACAAACCGTCTTCGTGACCGCCATCAACGTCACCGCGTCCTCCGCCCTGCCGCACTGCAAAGAAACCTCCGCAATGCGAAAGCGAATTTCCCGGAGCCTTCGGCGGATCTCCTCCGCCTGCTGCACAGATACCGGGTCATACATCTTTCTGGTTATAAAGCCCCACCCCTTCCACGATAATGGTATCGTATAATTTCAAAGGGGATGCCATATCCTCTGTCGCGGAAGAAATGACAAACTCTTCTGTTTCATAAACAACATGGATTGAACGGAAGTACATCTTATCCATCAGGATAACGTATACTCCCGGCTCCCCATCCTCATACCGGATAGCCGATTTGGGGACCTTCAGCCCGGTATAGGTGCCGATCAGCAGCTCACAGGTCTGCACCCTGGTCGTCAGAAGATATTCGCTGATCACATCGCCCTCCAGAATAACCAGGTATTTGCCCGCCTCGACGTCCCGCCGCATTTCTTTGACGGTCATCTTCACCGTACTTGCCTGGTTGGGGAACCGAACCTGGACGCTGTGGCCTTCGCCGAGAGCAAGGGCCTGCTCGTCCGTGACCGTAAAGACAAACTGCCAGATATGGTTGGTTACAACCTTGACCTGAGAGGAATCCGCATTATACCCCCGGTAACCGGCGATTTCTTTATCCAAATCGGATGCCGTAAGCTCTTTCAGCATATCGGGGACATAGATATCCTCATAGCCGTCCACATGATCCACAAAAAAGCCCGAGACGCCGGAAGTATAGCTGGTATAGGAAGCGGTGTCCCTCGATTTCAACTCGGAAAGCTTGGCCTGCAGCTCGGAAATTTCCCCGCTGTAGTCGGTGTCGGCATCGATGATGATCTGGCGTTTCGCAAAGGATTCGGTCAAGGAAGTCCGCAGGTCGGAAAGCCCCGAAAAGCTGACCGAATCCCGCGCCTGGATCAGCGCGTTTACCTGGCCGGCAATTTGCGCGTTCAGCGTTTCCGGCAGGATCACTTCACTGGTTTTAGAAGACTCCTGTGCCCGCTGCAGGCTTTGCAGCGTATCCTCCAAAGAAGAAATCTCCCTTTGCAGGTCGATTGCCTCCTGGCTTTTATAGAGCCTTGCAACCTCCGAGCTGATCGGGACCTTTTCCCCGACGGCATAATTGCAGGAAAGGACGCCCGACTGGCTGACCTTGACCGGCGTCTCCTCCCGGAAAAAAACTCCGGTCACGCCGAGGGTCTGCTCCACTGTCGTATTGTATACGGTCTGGTACGAATAACTGCTGCCCGTATACCGCTGCAGCTGGAACAGGACGTACACGATCAGAAAAACAGACAGGAGTACCGTCCCGACCCGCATAATACGCGTGCTCAAGGGTTACGCTTCCTCTTCGCCGTTTAAGATCGAAATACTCTTCTGCGGGACAATTGTAGAAATCGCGTGCTTATAGATCAGTTCCTGCTTACCGTCACATTCCAAAATGACCGTGTAGTTGTCAAAGCCCTTGACGACGCCGCGGAACTGGAACCCGTTGACCAGGAAAAACGTCACCGGGATCCGCTCTTTACGCGCCTGATTCAGAAATACATCCTGTAAGTTCAGATTTTTCATGTAAATTTTCCTTTCCGAAAAAGCTGTCAAAAATATACGGATGGACGCGGGAACCTTCCTGCCGGTTTCCGCGCGTCGGATCAAAGGATCCGGGCTGAAAAGATATCCGGAAACGGCGGCCGCCTCCCGGATGCCGGGCAGAGCCACCTCGCTTTATGTCCTCTATATCTTAAGTATAGACCATTCCATAGTATTATTTGATTATAGCATAGATTGAGCAGAATTACAACGGCAAATCCGCATTAATTTTCACATCTGCGAAAAGATTGCTTTTCATAATTTCTTCCATGGCCTGATCGACCATTTCCTCCGGGGTCATCGTGTCCGGCTCCAGCCAACGGATTTTCTCATTCCGGCGAAACCAGGTCAGCTGTCTTTTGGCATACCGTCTCGTCGAGCGCTTTAAGGTCTCGACGCACTCCTCCAGCGTCTTTTCCCCCGCGAAATACGGATAAAACTCCTTGCAGCCGATCGCCTGCGCCGCCGTAGACATCCGGGCGGCATACGCCGCTTTCGCTTCTTCCAGCAGTCCCTGCTCCAGCATCAGGTCCACCCGGCGGTTGATGCGGTCGTACAGGACACTCCTGTCCCGGTACCGCAGCCCCAGCCAGACCGGCTCGTACCGGTTCCCGCCTTCCCTTGAGCGCCGGATATGGACGCTCAGCGGGATGCCGGTCGTGTGATAGACCTCCAGCGCCCGAATCAGCCGCGGAAGATTGTGGGCATGGACAGTAGCCGCATAGTCCGGGTCGCAGGACTTTAGCATCTCCAGAAGGACCTCTCCTCCCTCTTTTTCCGCCAAAGCCGCCAGCTCCGCCCGGTAGGCGGGGTCTTCCCCCTGCTCGCAGAGCTTTATCCCCTGCAAAAGGGTATCGACATACAGCCCCGTTCCGCCCACGATAACCGGGACCTTCCCCCGGGAATGGATCTCATCAATCGTTTTTTCGGCCAAAGAAAGGTATTCCGCTAAAGAAAACGGCGTTTCCGGCGGCAGCAGGTCAATCAAATGATGCGGGATCCCCTTCATTTCCGCCGCCGTCGGCTTGGCGGTCGCTACATCCATCGTCTTATAGATCTGCATCGAATCGCAGGAAACAACCTCCCCGCCTATTCTTCCGGCCAGTTCCACCCCGAGTCCGGTTTTCCCGGATGCGGTCGGCCCGACCACAGCCACTACCGCGATCTTTTCCAAATACCGTTCCTCCTTATCACTGAATACGGCCAAACATCTTTTCAATCTCCCGCCGGGTAAACCGCACCATAACCGGCCGTCCATGCGGGCAGTACCGGACATTTTCATCATTCAGGATAACCTGCACCAGTTCCCTCAGCTCGGCCGCGTTGTTATGATCTCCGCCCTTCACCGCGCTGCGGCAGGCCATCCGGTGCAGAATATCATCCGCTGCGGTCACCCCCGCGTGGGCATGGCTGAGCCCGTCCACGGCGTCCAGAAACAGCTCCTGCGGCGACGCATCCGCCATCAGCGCGGGAACCGAACGAAGAAGGACCGTGCTGCCCCCAAAGTCCTCCGCCTCAAATCCCAGCTTTAAAAGCTGCGCAGACTGCTCCAGCACCAGCTGGTGCTCCGTCCGGGAGAGGGTAACGGATACCGGCGCCAGCAGCATCTGCCGCTCCAGCTCCTCCCCCTGGGAACGCAGCTTGTTGTACAGGATCCGTTCATGGGCGGCGTGTTTATCAATCATCACGAACTCCGCGTCGATCCGGCAGAGGATATAGGTGGAGAAAACCTCTCCGAAAATTTCTACGCTGGGTGCCGACTGTCTTTCCGGATGGATCATCTCGGCTTTTTGGGAGGCTTCCTCCTGTTTTTCGGCATGGTAGGAAACCGGCGCCTCCGCGCGCCCAATGTCCTGCAGGAGCTCCAGCCCGTCCGGGATGCCGCCGAGAATGGACGGGGCTTTCGGCTTATGCTCCGTTTCCGTATGCTGGGCCTGACTCCGCCGCTCCAGCTCCGCGCGTTTTTTCGCGTCCTCCCGATCTTTCCCGGTCACCCGTTCCGGCAGGCTCTCAAAATCCGCGGGATCCGCTTCTACATCCAGCATCGTCTCGGTATTTTTTCGCGGCAGCCATTCCTCCCGGAGCTGTATCTTCGCGCCGGGCACACGGCCCTGCGGGGCCGGTTCCGAAGGGGGTGCATCTGCGGCGCCGGGCTCCGCAAACCTTTGCCGGAACTGTGCGGCGTCCATCGTTTCAAAGGTCTTCGTTTGGGGCGCCTGTCCGCCGATATTCAGCTGCTGCGGCTCATCCTTGGCATAAAACGGGGAAAGGACGCGGCCGTCATGGCCAGAGGTCTCCTGCTGTATATTGGGGCCGATCTGGCCGTCCTGCCGGATCGTCGATTTTACGGCGAAATACACCGCGTCAAACACGCTTTTTTCGCTTTGGAACCGGACTTCGATTTTAGCGGGATGGACATTGACGTCTACCAGCTCACAGGGCATATCCAGCATCAGCACGCAGGACGGGAATTTCCCGACCATAATCGACCCCCGGTACCCTTCCTCCAATGCGACCCCGCAGGTCCGCGTCTTGGTATAGCGTCCGTTGACAAAAAAGTGCTGCATCGACCGGTTGGACCGCGCCGACATCGGGCGGCAGATATAGCCGCTGACCGTGATAGCCCCTGCCTTATATTCTACCGGCAGCATCGCCTTTGCAAAATCCCGCCCGAGGACGGTGTAAATGGCGCCCATCAGGTCGCCGCTCCCCGGCGTGCGGTACATCTGCTTTCCGTCTTTGATAAAGGAAACGGAAATTTCCGGATGGGACAGGGCAATCTTATCGACAATCGAAGCCACCGCTCCCGATTCGGTCGTATCTTTTTTGAGAAATTTCAGCCTAGCCGGGACGTTATAAAAAACATCCCGGATGATAATCGTAGTGCCGTCGGGACAGCCCGTATCGGACACCTCTTGTACCTCGGAGCCGCTGATCTGCACCAGCGTCCCGATCACCGCGTCCTTTACCTTCGTCAGCATCTCCACGTGCGCCACCGCCGCAATCGATGCCAGCGCCTCTCCCCGGAAGCCCAGCGTCCCGATGCTGTCCAGGTCGTCGGCCGTCCTCACCTTACTGGTCGCGTGGCGCAAAAAGGCCTTCGGCGCGTCCTCCCGCGCAATCCCGCAGCCGTTGTCCGTCACCCGCAGGTACCGCACCCCGCCGTACTGGATCTCGACCGTGATGTCGGTGGCCCCCGCATCGATGGAGTTTTCCACCAGTTCTTTTACAATCGACGCCGGCCGCTCAATCACCTCACCGGCCGCAATCAGCTCCGCCACATCCCGCGGCAGCACGTTAATCTTCGCCATTACCCTTCCCCCATTTTATGCCGGCACCAGCTTTTTGAAAGAAAGCTCGTTGTCCTGTGGACAACTGCAAAAACTTTCTTGTCCGCCGCGGCCCTGTCTCACGCGGGATAACGTGTAAGACTGCTCGACAAGCTCGCAGTCTTCGATACTTTTTTCCTCGCGGGATAAGCAGTATTGTGTAGGACTCCATGATTGGTTTTACCATTTATTTTCCGTAGCAAATCACTGTTATACACGGCTAACCTTTACTCGTAGGGGACGGGTTTCCCGTCCCGAAAAACTAGTACCCCATCACTTTTTTCCTACCGCAGGCCATTGCTCATAACCCAGGAATAAAACCATTCCTTCGGCGGCTTCTGATACTCATATTCCCGGAGCGTCTTTGTATGTTCAATCAAAGCGATCGCCTCCCGGAGCACCTCGTCCGGCGTTTTTCCCGCAGCATCCAGCAAAACCTCATTGACCAGGAGCGGCCGTTTATTGATCTTTTCGCTGGACCTTTGAAGCAGCTGGAAATCAATAAGCCCTTGCCCCCTGTTTTTCATCTGCTCCATATTCTGCCGGTAATCGCTGCACACCAGCTTTATCGTGATATAATCATATCCCTTAAAGGCGATCGGGATATCGGCTGTCCTCAGGTCGTCAAAATCACCGCTGACAATATTCCGGATTCCCAGCTCACGGAACTTTTTCAGCTGTGCCACACAGCACTCCCAGCACACCTTTTCCTCAAAAATCCCAGGGTCAACTCCTTCCGGAATCCCAAATTCCGGCACCATGTCCATTTCAGCAAGCGCTCCCCGGTAATGCTGGAACAAGCCCTTAGCCAGCGTTGATTTCCCGACCCCGCTCGGCCCGATGATAAAAATAAAATCCCGCATCCGTTCTCCTATTGCGTCCGATAAACCAGCGTCACCTGACTCTCGTCCTTTGTCCCGTCTTCTTCCCAATACTCCTGTTCCCGGGCAAAACCCGCCGAGAGGTGCGCGGCGATACTGGCGGCGTTTCCCTTCCCCGTATAGGCGTTCAGTGTCACCCGGCCATATTCTTTTTCCAGCCGCGCAATCACCTTTTCATAGAGCTGCTTTCCGAAGCCCATCTTCCGGCTGTCCGGCCTTGTCTCAAAGGCCTCCACCAGGAAGGAGTTTTCCCCATGATACGGATACAGCCGGAGACTGCTCCGGTAATGCTCACTGTCCCGCAGAACCGCGAGTATACCGCCTTCCTGATACAGTCCCTCGCACATATACTGTAAAAATGCGCGTTCATACTTTTGGAGCGCATCCTCCGGCGTCAGCTCCGGGTACCATTCCGGCGCATTTTCCCTAGACGACTCCCGGAAAATCTCCAAAAGCTCTTTTTCATCCAAATTCCCCGCTTCTTTCAGCAGGAGAAGCTGTGTCTCTTTCATATGCATTCCTTTCATTCGTACCGATTTCGATATACTGCTTTTGCCTGCCCAGTAATTTCCGTAACAAATTCTGATTTTGCCAGCGTGTATCCGTCTCGGTCATGTTCATACTTTTTCCGCAGCGATAGCTTGAGACGCTCATACTCTTTAGCAATATCCAGATGCTCATTCAAATAATCCCGAAAATACAGCTCGTCGTGATCACCCGCATCCCGTACATGCAGATGGAATACCCGCTCGGCAAAACCATTTTCCGTGTAGCCTTTGTTCAATGATATCCGCCGATCTCCTCTGCTCATCAGCCGGTATCCGCCCTTTTCCAGCAGCTTCCGAAGGTAATCCATATCGCAATCGGGCGCTATTTCTACCAATATATCCACCGTTGGCTTTGCCCAGATACCCTCAATCGCCGTACCTCCAATATGACTGATACGCCGGACTTTCTCCGGCGGCAAAAGCTCCCATAGCAATGCTTCTTCCTCTGCGTACCATTGCCGCCAAATGGGCTGATGCTCGGTCAAAATGATCGGAAACAACTCCCATAATTCCTGTAACGTCATTTCTGATAAACCTTTTCCCATCTTTGCCCACCCTTGAAACCAAATTGCCTTGCGAGAAGACTGACGCTATGAATATCGCTATTTTCCGGCGGCGATTCCCAGGGGTAAGAGGTTATGCCCCTTGTCAGGGAAACACACCGCTCAGATCAAGAATTTCTTTATTTCATACAGGAAATCCAGCGCATCCCGCGGGCTCATTGAATCGAGGTCTGCCTGCCGCAGCATCCGCACGGCCTTTTCCTCCTGCTGGGCGGCCAGGGAAACCTGCATATCCTCCTCTTGCTCTTTTGAAATTCCTTCCTCCGCAACCTGACGGGCAGCAGCGGAATTTTCTTCCAGCTGAGCAAGGATCACCTTGGCGCGCTTAATCACCTTCTGCGGAACACCGGCCAGATGGGCGACCTCGATGCCGAAGGAATCGTCAGTCCCGCCGCGGACGATTTTGCGCAGGAAGATGATATCGTCTCCCTTTCTGCGGACAGCGATGTTGTAGTTGACGATGCCCGGGAATTCGTTTTCCATCTCGGTCAGCTCATGATAGTGGGTAGCAAACAGCGTCTTGCAGCCGAGTTTTTTCTCGGTCAAAATATGCTCGATCACCG
>CAYWRQ010000037.1:0-20244 GCA_964460915.1 uncultured Oscillospiraceae bacterium | reverse complement strand
GAAGAAAAGCAGGTTGATATTCTCTTATCCGATATTGAAATGCCGCGCGGTTCCGGCTTGGAGCTTTTGGTCTGGGTCCGGGAGCATAATCTGTCGATTGTCCCGATTTTTTTGACCAGCTATGCAAAGTTCAGCTACGCCAACCAGGCGATCCGGCTGGATACCTTTGATTATCTGCTGAAGCCGATCGACCCGGAGGAGCTGGAAAAGGTGCTGCGGAGGGCAATCGAGAAGGTGCAGGAAAAGATCCGCCAGACCGACAGATATAAAAAGGCGGAATACTGGAACGATTCGGAATTCCAGCTGGTGGAACAGTTTATCCTGCGGGTGGCGGACGGCCGGATCCCGGCTGACCGGCAGAGGATCCTTCATGAAGCGGAGGTCCTGCATCTGAGTCAGCTGGAGTTTTATGATTCGTTCTATGTTTTGCTGATCCAGCTTCGGGCCGAAACAGAGAATGAAAAGGAGTGGGGGAAAGGGCTGACAGAATACGGCCTGAAAAATATATTGTCTGAGGTGATTTATGGCGCCCCGGGTGTGAATTGCCGCGGCCTGCCGCTGATTCCCCGGCTGGCCGACCGCCATTATCTGCTGTTTCTAAACGCAAAGTCGGTAGAAGGCTGGGACGCGTTTCTTGCGCTGATCGAGCAGGCCCTGAGTGCCTGCCAATCCGCCATGCCCTGCTCCATCACCTTCTATCCGGCGGACGCGGTGCCGATTGAAAAATTCTCCGAGGCGGCGGAAAAGCTGGTTAAGCTGGGCGCGGATAATATCCTTTATGATAATACGGTCTATCTGGATCCAGGCTCCGAAAAGAGGATGGAGGACGAGAAGGAGTGGCAATACGTATTGGATATGGACCCCAATATCGACGAGCTGAGCGCGATTTTGGAACGGGCCGCGCGGAACGGGATTTTGACCCGGACCTATCTGCGGCATATGTATGAGCACACCTGTAAATATGTCCGGCGGATTTTATCCGCGCAGGCGAAGGAAATCGACCTGGAAATGGGGCAGATCAAAGCCACCTCGTCCATCGACGGGATGAAAAACTGGCTGAATTACATATTTGCCCAGCTGCCGCCGCCGTCCATCGACGGCAGGGCCTCTCAGGATGTCGTTGAAATCATCCGCCGTTATATCCGGGAGCACATCCAGGAGGAAATGGGGCGCAGTGAGCTTGCGAACCTTGTCTATCTCAACCCGGACTATCTTTCCCACGTCTTCCGGGAGCGGGTGGGGATGTCTTTGGTGGATTTTATTACGGCGGAACGGATCAAAAAGGCACGGGAGCTGCTGATTACGACCGACCTTTCGATCCGGGATGTTGCGTTGGCAGTCGGTTACTCCAATATTTCCTACTTCTCCCGTCAGTTTAAACGCTCCCAGGGAAAGACTCCTTTGGAATTTCGCCGTAGTATTAGCTAAAATATGAAGCAAAACTTTGTCTGAAATTTTTATATGAAAATTTATATAAACCTTGCAAAATATTCTTTTGCGTGGTATACTAAGCGTAAAGGAGGAAGATAGCCATGAAACCGAGCATCCGACAGATCAGTGAAATGACGGGTTTTTCTCAGGCTACCGTATCCAATGCCCTCAACAACAAAAAGGGCGTCAATCGAGAGACCGCGGATAAAATTTTTAAAGCGGCCAGAGAGTGCGGCTATTTGACGGAGGGCGGCGTGATCAACAGCATCCGCTTCGTCATTTACAAAGACAGCGGCCAGGTTGTTTCGGATACTCCGTTTTTTTCGGCGCTGATTGAAGGCGTCGAAATGGAGAGCCGGATCGGGGAATACGAGACGGTGCTGTGCAATTTAAACCGCCGTTCGCCCGACTATGAGGAGCGTTTGGAACAGATTCTAACGGATCCGACCAGCGGGATTCTGCTCCTGGCGACCGAGCTGACGGAGGAGGAAGCGGCCCGTTTTCAGGAGGCGGTAGCGCCGGTCGTTGTACTGGACAACTGGTTTGAGAAAAACAGGTTTAATTCCGTATTGATCAGCAACACGGATTCTTCCTGCCTGGCAGCCGAATACCTGATCCGGAAAGGGCATACCCAGATCGGTTATCTGAAAAGCGGGATTCCGATCAAGAACTTTTTCTACCGTCAGGAAGGGTATGAACGCGCATTGAAGGCGCATGGCCTGGAGGTTCCGGAGGACGGGATTATCGTACTGCCGCCGACGATGGACGGCGCCCGCGAGCAGATGAACTATCTGCTGGAAAATGGCGCTGCGCTTCCGGGCGCATTTCTGGCGGACAATGATATTATTGCGCTGGGCGCGATGAAAGCCATGCAGGATCACGGCATCCGGATCCCGGAAGATGTTTCGATCATCGGATTTGACGATATGCCTTTTTGCAGTATAACGACGCCGGGGCTGACCACGATCCGGGTGTTTAAGCAGGAAATGGGCCGTACGGCAGTCCGCAGGCTGATTGAACTGATCCGGCAGGGCGACCGCTTTGTCACAAAATCGCAGATCTGTACCGAGTTTATTGAGCGGGGAAGCGTGCTTGACTGCACGGCTCCTTCGCAGGATGATATTTGCACAAGATGAAAGGACGGTAACGTGTATGACTCCCGCTAAAATCAAACTGGGCTATGCGCCCACCCGCCGCAGCATTTTCTCTGCTCCGGCCGCAATCGAATACCGCAACCTGACCGCGAAGCGCCTGGAGGAACTGGGCGTTGAATTTGTTGATATCACTGATATTAACAAGGAAGGGCTTTTGTATGACGACAACGATCTTCCGGCCATTGTGGCCAAATTCAAGGCGGAAAAGGTCGACGGCCTTTTCTTCCCTCACGGCAACTTCGGCACCGAATATGAGGTCTGCCGGTTGGCCAAGGAGATGAACCTTCCGGTCCTGATTTGGGGCCCCCGCGATGAATGTCCGGATGAAAACGGCGTCCGTCTGCGCGATTCCCAGTGCGGCCTGTTCGCCACTGGAAAAGTGCTCCGGCGTTTCCGCGTCCCGTTTACCTACATGACCAACTGCAACCTCGAGGATCCCGAATTTGAGCGCGGAATCAGGGATTTCCTGGCTGTCTGCAACATTGTGAAGGCGTTCCGCCATACCCGCATCCTGCAGATTTCGACCCGCCCGTTTGATTTCTGGAGCACGATGTGCAACGAGGGCGAGCTGCTGGAAAAGTTCAATATCCAGCTCTCTCCCGTGCCGATGACTGAACTCGTTCAGAATGTACATAAGGCCAAGGAGGAAAAGACTCTGGTCGAAGCCTGTGTTGCCTATATGCGGATGAAAATGGATATCCGTGTGACGGAGGAAGAACTGTATAATGTAGCCGCCATGAAGGTTGCCATTGAGATGATGGCGAAAAAATACGGCTGCAACGCCGCTGTCATCCAGTGCTGGAATGCACTCCAGGATGAACTGGGGGTTATGCCCTGCTGCGCAAATTCGTTGCTGTTTGACGAAGGGTTCCCGGTTGTCTGCGAAACCGATATCCACGGCGCTATCACTTCGATCCTGATCCAGGCAGCCGGTATGGACGAAAAGCCCGTCTTCTTTGCCGACTGGACTGTCCGCCATCCCACCAACGACAATGCCGAGCTGCTCCAGCACTGTGGGCCCTGGCCGCTGTCCCTGGCAAAAGAGAAACCGCAGCTGACCTACCCCTTGGCTTTTGATCATCCCGGCGCGGTTGCGGCCGAGTGCAAGCATGGGGAAGTGACTCTCTGCCGTTTTGACGGCGACAACGGCGAATACAGCCTGCTGCTGGGCACGGCAAAAGGCATTGACGGCCCTTATACCAAGGGCACCTACCTCTGGGTCGAGGTCAAGAACTGGAAGAAGCTGGAAGCGAAGATCGTGGAAGGCCCGTACATCCATCACTGCGCCGGTATCCATGGCGATGTGGTTGCGAGATTGTATGAAGCCTGCAAATATATCGGCGTAAAGCCTGATCTGTACGATGACAACGACGAGGAGATCAAGGCTTATCTCCGCGGCGAATAATGGCCCATCAAATATGAAAGGAAATGCGACTATGAATTTGAAAGCCAATTCCTACCGTCTGCGCCAGGATATTCTGGATATCGTCTATCGGGCGAAAACAGGCCATATCGGCGGCGATTTCAGTGTAACGGATATCCTGAACGTGCTGTACAATAAGCAGATGAATGTGACCCCTGAAAACTTCCATGATCCGGATCACGACCGTTTTATCCTTTCCAAGGGCCATTCGGTAGAAGCGCTCTACGCGGTTCTCTGCCAGAAGGGCTTTTTCCCGCGGGAGGACCTGCTGACCGTTTCCCAGTATCTGTCCAAATATATTGGCCATCCCAACAATAAGATCAACGGGATCGAAATGAATTCCGGTTCCCTCGGGCACGGCCTTTCGGTCGGCATCGGTATGGCGATTGCCGGGAAGATGGACAAAAAAGATTATCGCATTTATGTTGTCATGGGCGACGGTGAACTGGCGGAAGGCAGCGTCTGGGAAGGCGCGATGGCCGGCGGCCACTATAAGCTGGACAATCTTTGTGCTGTCATTGACCGTAACCGCCTGCAGATTTCCGGCACGACCGAATATGTCATGAACCAGGAAAGTCAGGAGGAGCGCTGGGCGACCTTTGGCTGGCATGTGATTTCGATTGACGGCAACGATGTGGACGCTTTGGACGCTGCCTTTGAAGAAGCAAAAACCGTTAAGGGCAAGCCGACTCTGATTGTCGCCAATACGACCAAAGGATGCGGCGTTTCCTTTATGGAAAATAAGGCTGCTTGGCATCATAAGGTACCGACTGCCGAAGAATACGAGCAGGGTATGGCGGAACTGAAAGCAAAGGAGGCAGCTGCAAATGAATAAGATTGCGAATAAGCAGGTGATCTGTGACGTCCTGATGGAAAAAGCAAAGGACGATAAGGATATTGTGGTTCTCTGTTCAGATTCAAGAGGGAGCGCCTCCTTGGCTCCCTTTGCCAATACTTACCCGGAACAGTTTGTGGAGGTCGGCATTGCGGAGCAGAGCCTTGTCTCGGTCGCGGCGGGCCTTGCCCATTGCGGCAAAAAGGCGTTTGCGGCTTCTCCCGCCTGCTTCCTTTCCACCCGCAGCATGGAGCAGGCAAAGGTGGATTGCGCCTATTCCCATACCAATGTCAAGCTGATCGGTATTTCCGGCGGCGTTTCCTACGGCGCGCTGGGCATGACCCATCACAGCGCGACCGATATCGCGGATATGGCGTCTATTCCCGGTATGCGCGTATACCTGCCCTCCGACCGTTTCCAGACCAAAAAGCTGATGGAAGCGCTGCTGGAGGATGAGCAGACAGCCTATGTCCGTGTGGGCCGCAATGCGGTTGAGGACGTTTATTCCGAAGAAGACTGCCCCTTTGAAATGGACAAGGCGACTGTGATCGGTAAAGGCAGCGACGTGGTCATCATAGCCTGCGGCGAGATGGTGAAGCCCGCGGTCGAAGCCGCGAAGACCCTGAACGAAGAGGGGATTTCCGCCGGTGTTTTGGATATGTATTGTGTGAAACCGCTGGATATCTACGCGATTATCCGCGCGGCATCCGCTGCCAAGGCAGTGGTCGTAATCGAGGAGCATACGGTTATCGGCGGCCTCGGTTCGATGGTCTGCCAGGTTGTGGCGGGGAACTGTCCGCGCAAGGTTGTCTGCATGGGCCTTCCGGATGCCCCGGTTATTACCGGCAATTCCCAGCAGGTTTTCGATTACTATAACCTGAATAAAGACGGCATTGTCGACGCTGCCAAGGCGGCTCTGCAATAACGCATATATTCCTGTTCCACTCCATAGGGCGGGTAAATTCCGTCCTATGGGATGTGCAGAAAGGACAATTTATGAAATACATACTTGCTATCGACCAGAGCACCTCTGGTACAAAAGCGCTGCTGTTTGATGAATCCGCCCGGCTGATTGGCCGCAGCGACCTGCCGCATCAGCAGAAGATTTCGGAAAACGGCTGGGTTGCCCATGACCCGATGGAAATATGGGAAAACACAAAGGGTGTTGTCCGGGCCGTTGTCGAGAAGACGGGCATTGATAAAGACGAAATCGCCGGTATCGGCATCAGCAACCAGCGGGAAACCGCGCTTGTTTGGGATCGCGATACGGGAAAACCGGTTTATGACGCGATTGTTTGGCAGTGTGCCCGCGGCGCGAAGATCTGCGAGGGGCTTGCCGATCATGCAGAAACCATTCGCTCCCGCACCGGTCTAAGGCTGTCGCCCTATTTTTCTGCGGCGAAAATCGCGTGGGTGCTGCAAAACGCGCCCGGCCTGGAAGGAAAGAACCTTTGCTGCGGCACAATCGATTCCTGGCTGGTCTATAAAATGACCGGCGGGAAAGAGTTCCGCTGCGACTATTCCAACGCGTCCCGTACCCAGCTGTTTAATATCCGGAACCTGTGCTGGGACACGGAAATCTGCGCCCTGTTCGGCATTGATCCGGCGACCCTTCCGACCGTCACCGATTC
Source organism: uncultured Oscillospiraceae bacterium (assembly GCA_964460915.1). Lineage (GTDB taxonomy): Bacteria > Bacillota > Clostridia > Oscillospirales > Ruminococcaceae > Faecivivens. Next base: position 13,770 of record CAYWRQ010000037.1, on the reverse strand, counting down.
GGACGGGATGTACGGTATGACCGATTTGGACGGCTATCTCTCAAAGGCAATCCCGATTCACGGGGTCCTGGGCGACAGCCATGGCGCGCTGTTTGGCCAGGGCTGCTTAACCCCCGGCATGATCAAAGCGACCTTTGGCACCGGCTCGTCGGTGATGATGAATATCGGTTCGGCGCCGATCTTTTCGGATGCCGGCATCGTCACCTCGCTGGCATGGAGCATGGGCGGGAAGGTAGACTACGTTCTGGAAGGCAATATCAACTATACCGGTTCGGTGATCAAGTGGCTGGTGGATGATGTCAAGCTGCTGGGTGCGTCCAAGGAATCCGGTGCGTTTGCCGCGCAGGCCAACCCGGAAGATACCACCTATCTGGTTCCCGCTTTTTCCGGCCTGGGCGCCCCTTATTGGGACAGCGAAGCGAAAGCGGCGATTGTCGGCATGACTCGCAGCACCGGTAAAGCCGAGATTGTCAAAGCGGCGGAGGAGTGTATCGGCTACCAGATCACCGACCTGGTCAAGCTGATGCAGCAGGAAGCGAACCTTCCGATTACCGAACTGCGCGTCGACGGCGGCCCCACAAAGGACCGATACCTGATGCAGTTCCAGTCGGATATGCTTTCCATTCCGGTTGCGGTCCCGCGCAACGAGGAACTGTCCGGTATTGGCGCTGCGTACGCGGCGGGGTTCGCGCTGGGCATTTGGGATAAATCGGTCTACGAAAAAGAAAGCCGTACCCGGTATACTGCCCAAATGGACGATGAAACCCGCGAAAAACGATACGGCGGCTGGAAAGCGGCTGTACAGAGTGTTTTGACAAAGTAATTTGCCAAACGATAGGAGAGAATAGTTATGAAATTCTTTATTGATACTGCGAATGTTGAAGAAATCAAAAAAGCCAATGACATGGGTGTCATCGCCGGTGTCACAACCAACCCGTCGCTGATTGCCAAAGAGGGCCGCGACTACGCAACGGTTCTGAAAGAAATCGCCTCTATTGTCGACGGCCCGATTTCTGGCGAGGTAAAAGCGACTACCGAGGACGCAGCCGGCATGATCGAGGAAGGCAGAGCCATTTATGCTCTTGATCCCGCCCACATGGTCGTCAAAATCCCGATGACCGTAGAGGGCCTGAAAGCCATCAAGGTCCTTTCCTCCGAGGGGATCCCGACCAACTGCACGCTGATTTTCTCGGCAAACCAGGCGCTGCTGGCTGCCCGTGCGGGCGCGACCTACGTTAGCCCCTTCCTCGGCCGTTTGGACGATATTTCCCAGCCCGGCATTGACTTGATCCGGACGATCTCGGATATGTTCGCCAACTATCCCGACATCAAGACGGAAATCATCTGCGCGTCTGTGCGCAACCCGATCCACATCACCGACTGCGCGCTGGCCGGTGCGGACATTGCGACGGTTCCTTATTCTGTGATCGAGCAGATGACCAAGCATCCGCTGACCGACCAGGGGATCGTCAAATTCCAGAACGATTATCGTAAGGTTTTCGGTGACCGATAATAGGTGTTTGATACGGCGGAAATGCGGATCAACTTTTCTGCCGCACGATTTTACATGAGGAGGTAAATCCATATGGAATTCCATTATCCTGCGACTGCGCCGCGCTGGGGTGTCTTTGAGGTAACGATGCCCGGCAAAACGGACGGCAATCCTTTTGTCGACTATTCGATTACCGCCAGCTTTACCGGTAAAGAAGGGACGGTAACCGTCGACGGCTTTTACGATGGCGACGGCGTTTATAAAGCGCGTTTTATGCCTTCCTATGAAGGAACGTACACCTTTACAGTTTCCGGCAGCTTTTCCGATGAACCCTTTACCGGCTCTTTTACCGCAACCCCCGCAGAAGAAGGGAATCATGGCCCTGTCCGCGTAAACGGGCTGCATTTCCGGTATGAGGACGGCACCCCTTATTTTTCGGTCGGCACGACCTGCTATGTATGGGCGCTGCAAGGGGAGGAAATGGTTCAAAAAACGCTGGAGGAGCTTTCCAAAGGGTATTTTAACAAGATCCGTTTCTGCGTTTTCCCGAAGCACTATCTTTATAATCTGCATGAGCCGTCCTCTTATCCGTATGTAGGCAGCCCCTGTAAGATGCCCACGGAAATCAACTATGACAATCCGATGGCGTTGTTCGGCGTCCAGCCCGGCAACTTCTGGAACTTCTACCGCTTTAATCCTGCCCATTTCCAGCAGATTGAAAAGTGCATCAAGGCCGTCGGCGACCTCGGCATTGAAGCCGATATGATCATCATGCATCCGTATGACCGCTGGGGCTTTGCCCATATGCGGCCCGATCAGGACGACCTTTATTGGAAGTACGTTATTGCCCGCTTTGCCGCGTATCATAACGTTTGGTGGAGCCTGGCCAATGAATACGACCTGCTTCGGGATAAGACCATCGCCGACTGGGAGCGGTACGCGTCGATTATCGTTGAAAAGGACCCTTACCGGCATCTGCGCAGCATCCATCACTGCATGACTCCCTACGATCACAACCGTCCCTGGATTACCCATGTTTCCTACCAGAGAATAGACCTTTACAAGTGCGCCGAGGAGGTTGACCAGTACCGCCAGAAATGGCAGAAGCCGATTGTCCTGGATGAGATCGCCTATGAAGGCAACATTGACAACGGCTGGGGCAATATCAGCGGCCAGGAGCTGGTTCGCCGGTTCTGGGAATGTTCCCTGCGCGGCGGCTATGCCGGTCACGGTGAGACATACGACGTCCCGGAAGCAAACGGCAGGCTGTGGTGGAGCCATGGCGGCCCTCTGCGTGGCGAAAGCCCGGCCAGAATCCGTTTCCTTCATCAAATCCTCAGCGAAACGCCCGGCGCGGGCCTGAAGTTTGCGCCCCTTTCCTGGGACGATACCTGCGGTGTTCCGGAGGGCACCCGCGGTCCTGCCCGCTATCTGATTGATTATTTTGGCTTTGGACGCCCGAATAAGCGCACTTTCCATATGCCGGAAGGAATCACGTATAAGGTGCAGGTCATTGATACCTGGGAAATGACGATTACCGATGTCGGCAGCTATAGCGGAACCTTTACAATTCCGCTGCCCAGCAAGGAATATATGGCCGTTCGTATGATCGCGGTCGATTGATTGTAAATCGGACCGGTGCCTTCTTCATATTGCGCTCTGCGCCGATGGAGCCGGGCACCGGCTGTTTCATTCTGTATGTATCAACCGTATTTCTTTATAGGATCCGTACATTTGTGTGAAAAGGCATGGCTTTCGGGCTATGCCTTTTTTCAGTGGTGCACATACGCTTTGTTCAGACACTTTCCCGAAGGGGCGACAGCTGCGTAGAGCAGCTGGGTAATGACTTTTACGGTCTGACGGAGAGGGGATAAAGTTTAGGGGTCCAGCCCCTTTTTAAAGGGGCTGGTTGCACAACGGAGAAAATCCGGTTATAATAGAAGTATGACACCGTTCACATAGAAAGGATTTTTATATGAGGTTTTTACATATTTCTGACCTGCATCTGGGTAAGCAGGTCGCCGATTTTTCTCTTTTGGAGGATCAGAGGTATATTCTCCGACAAGTGCTGGATATCGCAGTCGAACGTGGGGTGCAAGCGGTTGTCCTCGCCGGGGATTTGTATGATAAGGCTGTCCCGCCGACCGATGCTGTAACCGTACTGGACCGGTTTATGACGGCGCTTTCGGAGCGGGGCATCCCGCTGCTGATGATCAGCGGCAACCACGACAGCCCGGAGCGGCTGGACTTCGGCAGCAGCCTGCTTTCGGCCCGGGGCGTGTATCTTGCAGGCGCTTTTGAAGGGAAACCCCGCCGCGTGACAATCGGGGAAGGAGAGGATGCAGCCAATTTTTATCTGCTCCCTTTTATCCGTCCGGGCAATGTCCGCGCCTTTTATCCGGAGGAGGATATCCACGGCTATGACGATGCAATGCGCTGCGTTATCCGGCATACGGAGCTGTCGGAAGAACGGCCCAATGTCCTGGTGGCGCACCAGTTTGTGACGGCGGGCGGGATTTCTCCGGAACGAAGCGATTCGGAGGTGCTTTCCCTGGGCGGGACGGACAATGTCGACGTGTCCAATTTTCTCTCCTTTACCTATGTGGCGCTGGGACATATCCACCGCCCGCAGCGGCTGACCCGGGACAGTGTCCGGTATGCCGGATCGCCGCTCAAATATTCCTTTTCGGAGGCCGCCCATCAAAAGTCGGCGGTACTCGTGACCTTAAGTGGCAGGTCGGAGCCGGAGATCGAACTGATTCCGCTGAGCCCTCTGCACGATATGCGGGAGATCAAGGGGCCGATGGAAGCGCTGCTTTCGGACACGGTGGTACATTCCGCCGATCCGGAGGATTATCTGCACGTGACCCTGACCGATTCCGAGCCGGTCCCGGACGCACTGCACCGTTTGCGGCAGGTTTACCCCAATATCATGCGGCTGGATTTTTCCGCCCATGAACAGGCGGAGGAACAAGGCGATTTGACCGCCGGTGAAGTGGAGCGGAAAAGCCCGGCCGAGCTTTTCGACGATTTTTATTCCCTGATGCAGGGGGAAGCGCCGGATGATGAAGAAAAGGCGCTGATCCGCCGGGTTATGGCGGAGATTTGGGACGGGGAAAAAACCGACACGGATAAAGAGGGGGCGGATGTATGAGACCGATAAAACTGACGATGGCGGCTTTCGGCCCGTACGCAGGTACGACCCAGGTCGATTTCTCCCGGTTCGGGGAAAAGGGGCTGTTCCTGATCACCGGTGACACCGGGGCGGGAAAGACAACTATTTTTGACGGGATCAGCTATGCCCTTTACGGCGAAGCCAGCGGCAGTACCCGCGACCCGGAGTCTCTCCGCAGCGGCTTTGCGTCTCCGGACACCGAAACCAGCGTTACTTTGACCTTTGACTACCGCGGAAAGGTCTATACCGTCACCCGAAGCCCGCGCTATGACCGGCCGAAGCGGCGGGGAGAAGGGCTGTCAACCCACCCGGCGACAGCGGAGCTGCTGCTGCCGGACGGGAGCGCAATTACCTCGGTTCGCGGCGTGAACGATAAGCTGCTTGCAATTATCGGCCTGACCGCAGCCCAGTTTTCCCAGGTGGCGATGATTGCCCAGGGGGACTTCCAAAAGCTGCTCTTGGCCGAATCGAAAGAGCGCCAGAAGATTTTTACGACCCTTTTCGATACCCAGAATTTCGCCCGCTTTACCGAGCGGCTGCGCGCCAAGGAGACGGAAGCCCGGGAAGAAAAGGAACGGCTGACAAAAGAAATCCTGCTTTATCGGGAACAGGCCGAGCTGCCGCAGCAGCCTGAAGACGCCGAGGAATGGCAAGCGCTGCGGCAGACGCCCTATCGCTGGGAGCGGGTGGCGGAGATTTTGCGGGCGGCGATTGCGGCTGACGAAGCGTCGGAGTCGGAACTGAGCGAAAGGATCCGGCAGAATGAGACGATCCGCGCCGGGATTGCGGCCGCGATCCATTCGGGAGAGGAACTAAACGGAAGGCTTCATGTATTGGAGAAAACCCGGCGGGAACTGGCGCTGCAGCAGGTGCGCACTCCCGAAATGACGCGGAGCGCCGAGCAGTTAAGGCTTGCCCGGCAGGCCGAGCTGGTGCGTCCTAAGGCGGACGAGCTGTTAAAGATCCAAAAACGGATGCGTGATTTTGCCGCTGCGGCGGAGCGGGACAAGGCAGCCTTGCAGGAAAGCCAGGAACGCCGGAAGACGGCTCAGGCCGCTTTGGAGACTGCCCAGGCAGAAACCCCGCTGCAGCAAAAGCTGACCGGGGAACTGCGGCTGTTGGAAACTGCCCGTCCACAGTACGCGCGTCTTGCCCAGCTGGAAGGGGAGCGGAACCGGAAGATTGAGGAGCAGATCGGGCTGCTCCAGCAAAATGACCGCCAAAAGAACCAACTTGCCGCCGAAAAGCAGCGTCTGGGGGAATATAAGCAGACTGAAAGCCGGCTGCGTTCTGCTCCGGCCGAGCTTGCCGAAAAGAAAGGGGTGCTGGAACGGGCACAGCAGCTGTCGGTTCGTATCGGCCAGATCGGGGGCGCGGTGCAGGAATATAAGACGCAGGTGCGCAGCCTTTCTCGGATCCAGTCGATTGTGAAGGCCGACCTTGTCCGCTGGAACCGGGCGCAGGAGTCGCTTGTATCAATCCGCACGGCCTTTATGGCGCATCAGGCGGGGTTTATCGCCTCCGGCCTGGTCGAAGGGAAGCCCTGTCCCGTATGCGGCGCGCTGCATCATCCGTGCCCTGCCCCGCTGCCGGAGGACGCGCCCTCTCAGGAGCAGCTGGAAAAAGCCGAAGCCACCGAGCAGGAGGCCGCCCTCCGCAGCAGCGAAAGCAGCCGGAAGGCGGGAGATCTGAACGTGAAAATTGAGGAGCAGCAGAGAAACCTCGGTCTAATGATGGAGCGGCTTTTTGGGCGGAAGATACCGGTCGAGGAAATCCCCGGCGTCCTGGCCGGTGAGGAAGAACGCTGCCGGCAGCAGATTGCGGATTTGCAGGCCGAATGTGCTAAATTGGCTGCGGGCGTCCAGCGGCTGGAAACGATCACGGGAGATATCGCTTCGACGGAAAACCGGATCAGCGCGCTGGGGGAAAGGATGGAAACCCTGCGCGGTCAGCTGGAAGAGACTGCCGGTACCCTGCAGGCGAACAAAGCCCAGCTGGACGAGATCAAGGCATCCCTTCCTTGCGAAACGCTGGAGGAACTGGACCGGACCTGCCGGGAAAAGGAAGAAGATTTATCCCGCTTGCAGGAGCGTCTCTCGGCCGCCCGGCTAGAAGCAAACCAGGCGGATGCTGCCGTTTCCTCCGCTGAAACAAAGCTTAAGTCCGATCAGGACGGCGCAGCAGGCGCAAAGGAGGAGTATGATTCCGCCGTGGAAGAATACCGGAAGGCCCTTTCGGACGCGGGCTTCGCCGATAAAGATGCTTACCTGGCCGCGAAGCTGCGCCCGGAGGAGGCAGAACGGATGCGGGAGGAGCTGGAGGGTTGGCAGCAGCAGGTTTTGAGGCTCCGCACAGCGGTCGAGACGCTGGAAAAAGAGACGGCAGGCCGGGAAAAGGCCAATATCCCGGCCCTGCAGGAGGAACTGGAAAATGTCTCCGCGCGGATTGTACAGGCACAGCAGTCGCTGCTGAATATCTACCGCCGGAAGGAGAATAACCGTGCGGCTTTTAAGGCCCTCTCCGACAGGACGCCGCGTTTTGAAAAGACGGCCCGCCGTCACGCGATGCTGCAAAGGCTGGCCCAGACAGCATCGGGAACCTTGTCCGGCAAAAAGCGGCTGTCCTTTGAGACCTATGTCCAAGCGGCGTATTTTGAGCAGGTGATCCGGGAGGCCAACCGGAGACTGCATATCATGTCGTCGGGGCAGTATAAGCTGCTGCGCACCGATGAGCGGGACGGCGCGTCCCAGACCGGGCTTTCGCTGAATGTCCTTGATTATTATACCGGGAAGGTGCGTTCGGTAAAGACCTTATCCGGAGGGGAAACGTTTATGGCGTCCCTATCGCTGGCACTGGGGCTTTCGGATGTCATTTCCTGCAGCACCGGCGGCATTAAGCTGGACACGATGTTTATCGACGAAGGGTTCGGAACGCTGGACAGCGACGCGCTGGAGCTTGCCCTGCGGATCCTGGGCGAGGTTTCCGGCGGCAGCCACCTGGTCGGCATTATCTCTCATGTCGGGGAACTGGCGGAGCGCATCGACCGTCAGATTGTCGTGAAGAAGACGCCGGCCGGGAGCCATATTCAGATGGCGTAACGGATGCGCGCAAAAAAAAGGGAGAACGCTGTCCTTTGCTTTGGAAAGCGTTCTCCCTTTTGAATCGGATCATGCATTTTATTTGCCGTGGTAAGTCGGGTCTGCCTCTTCTTTTTCCTGTTCGGTCAGGTCATCCCAGTTGATTTCCGGTTTGCCGTATTCCATATAAAGCCAATAGGCGCCGTTGATTTCCACGACGATATTTTCGCCGTATTGATATACGGGACAGCCCACAACCGAATGGTTTGCCTGGAAATTTTCCGTCGGGGCACCGCTTTCGGAAACCATGTCTTCAATTTTGCCCAGGTAGACAAATTCATCTTTCATTTCGGGGTAACCCTGCTGGTCGCTGGACTGGATATAAAGGGTATCATGGACGTAGACCATCGGCGCTGCGTCCGCCGCGTAGCAGTCTTCCCTAGAGAGTTCCTCCTTTTGCCGCAGATAACGGGAGCAGACACCAATCGAGAGGAAGGCCGCAAGGCACGCCGCTATGACGGCGGGAGCTTTCCGGCCCGGTTTCCTTTTTAGAGGTTTCACGGCCTTTTGGATCATATCGTCGTCCAGTTCTCCGAGGACTTCAAAAAAATCTTCTTTTCTCATAGTTCAAAGCCCCTTTCGATTAGGTACGTTTTCAGTTGTTTTCTGGTCCGTTCCAGGATTTTGGATACGCTCGCCTGCGGGATGCCATAGGTTTTGGCAATTTCCGAGACGGGATCGGCATACCAATAGCGGCGGATAAAGATCATTTGTTTCCGGGACGAGAGATTCCTGAGAAAGACGGTGATAGATTGTATCAGCTCTTGGCGGTGGATCATTTGCTCCACATCCTCGGTATCGGATACGCAGTCGGCCAGCTCGTCCAAAACCAGCGTAATTTCACCCCCGCCCCGTTTTTGCGTGCGGCTTTGCTTATACCGGTTGAAAGATAGGTTGCGCGTGATCTTTCCGAGAAAGACAGAGAGCTGCTTTGGCCAATGGGGAGGCATGGAATTCCACGCACCCAAATAGGTATCGTTGACACATTCTTCCGCATCCTGTTCATTGTGCAGGATATTGTTGGCGATCGACCGGCAATAGAAGCCGTATTTTTCGGACGTGGCCTGAATGGCTTCGTCCTTTCTGTCCCAGTACAGCCGGACAATATCGTAGTCGTCCATATTATACTTCCCTTCATCTATATACACAACATTTTTGCGGGAATATGACACTTTTTTTCAAAAAAGCATTTGGCCATTCCTATCGATATAGAAGATTTTTTGCGCAGTTATCCGGGATTCCGGCCTTGTAAACCATGCCCACACGTCCCATACGGATAAAACGCAGGAATAAGCAAAAAGATCAGATACCATAGGAAAAGCCCCGCAGCGCCCAAAACGCCGCGAGGTTTTCTCCTTATCACAGAATCAGGCAAAGCAGCCCGTTGCACCCGTCGTTGATAATCCGTTCGATTGTTTCCGCCAGCTTCATCCGCGCGTCCTGCGGCATCCGTCCCAGCTTTGCGTGCAGCCCTTCATTGACCAGCGCGTGGAGCGATTTTCCGAAGATATTCGATTCCCAGATTTTGCTGGGATTTTCCTCGAATTCCTTGAGCAGCCCCATGACCAGTTCCTCCGACTGCCGTTCCGAACCGACGATCGGGCTGACCTCCGTCTGGATTTCCGCCCGCATCATATGGATCGAGGGAGCGCTGGCCCGCAGCCGGACGCCGTATTTGCCGCCCTGCTTGACGATTTCCGGTTCTTCCAGCCGCAGCTCCTCCATCTCCGGCATGACAATGCCGTACCCGGTCGCCTCGACCTCATCGAGCGCGTGCCGCAGCCGGTTGTATTTCTTTTGGCAGTCGGCCAGTTCCATCAGCCTGGGCATCAATTCCGATTCGTCTTTGAACTCGAGCCCGGTTGTTTCACTGAGGATTTGGTAGAATAACTCCGGCCGGAGGGTGATGCGGATGCGGGCGGAGCCTTCTCCCAGATCAATCTGATCAATTTCCGCACGCTGAATCTGCTCACATCCGGCAAGGGAATCGGTCATTCCCCGTATATCCCGCAGCTTATGGATGGATGCGGCCGCATCCCGCACCCGGTCAAAGACCTCTTTCCGCAGCCAATGGTCGCCTTTGAGCGATAAGATCCATCTTGGCAGGAAAATTTCCGCTTCCCGCAGCGGGAATTCATATAAGATCTGCTGCATAATATCGGTAATTTCCCGCTCGCCGATGTTTACGCAGCTGACTGCCGTAACCGGATGCCCGTACTTTGCTTCCATTTCCGTTTTCAGCTGTTGAACGGCAGGGGAGTGCGGCTCCCGCGCATTGAGCAGGATTACAAACGGTTTGTTCAGGTCGGACAGCTCCTGAATAACCCGTTCCTCTGCCTCGGCGTACTCTTCCCGCGGGATGTCGCTGATCGAGCCGTCGGTTGTGATGACCAGCCCGATGGTGGAATGATCGGTGATAACCTTACTGGTGCCGATTTCGGCCGCCATGTTAAAGGGGATTTCCTCGTCGAACCACGGAGTCCGTACCATCCGGGGCTGTTCGTTTTCAAAGTATCCCAGTGAACTGGGGACGATATAACCGACACAGTCAATCAGCCGCACCCGCATGACCGCGTGGTCATTCAGCGGTACCTCCGCCGCCTGCTCCGGCACAAACTTCGGTTCTGTCGTCATGATGGTCTTCCCGGCGGCCGACTGGGGCAGCTCATCCGTCGCCCGTTCCCGCCTGGCGTCGTCCGTCATTCGGGGGAGGACCAGTGTCTCCATGAATCGCTTGATAAAGGTGCTTTTTCCTGTCCGGACCGGCCCTACGACGCCGATATAAATGTCGCCGCCGGTTCGTCTCGCAATATCTTCATAAATATCTGCCATAAATTTGCGCCTCCCTCGTCATTCCTGCAGCATGGGAATCAGCAGCATCTGCCGTTCGGATAGTTTTTCGCTTTGCAAGCCGTTCTCCTCCATAATCGCGGAAAGGGAGGTGCGGCAGCGCTTTGCAATCTCCCAAAGGCTTTCCTGGGGCTCCGCGTAGCAGATGCGCAGGGCGGCGTTTGAGCGGGTTAAGGGCTTGCTTTCGTCAACCTGTATATCGGTGAGCAGCTTTGCCTGGATGGTCTGGTAGAGAATCCCGCTGACAGACAGCTGCAGCCGCAGGTCGATCCCTTCGCTGCTGATGGTACCGCTGGCGGAGGAAACCGTAATCGAAGGGGAAAAGCCGGCGTTTTCGGCTGCGGGACAATCGAGGGCGGCTTCAAATAAAACCGGTTTATCCGCTGTCATAATCCCTTCCGGCGTGCAATAGACCGCCGTCACCTCGATCGTCCCCGATAAAAGCAGTCTCCCTTCCTCCAACCGGCAGGAGGACTCTCCCATAGAGGTCAGGATCGAAAGGAGGCTCTCGACCTGCTGGATAGCCATGGAGGCGGTTACCGGGAAGGTTTGGCTTACGGAGGTTACGATGCGGTTCAGCGGAACCGTCTCGAAAACGGGGGAAGAAGCAAACTGGCAGGAAAAACCGTCGTCTGTGATAGTTTTTTCTTCGTTTTTATCACAAACCGCCGTAAACAGCATGGTCCATTCGGCTGAAAGCGTCCGACATTCCCCGTCCCCCCGCATCGTCTCAAAGGTACCGTTGATCTGATCGACATGGATATCACAAATGTACTCCTCGTCAATCCCCGGCAGGTCGATAATCTGGCTGACCGGTTCGCTCCACTCCATGGTTTCCGGCCTTCCGCTGCCCTCCGGGCAGTAGAGGATACGGGTCAGGAGGTCGCCGCGGACAATCATTTTATTGGCCATTATCTTTTTTTCAGTCAGCGTAACCTGATAGGATGCGTCCAGGAGGCTGTGGAAAGCGGGCTTTGCCTGTCCCAGTTCCAAATCCTCGCTCATTGTGCAGCTTTTCGCCGCCGTTATCCTTGCGCCGCAGCAGGTAATCGGGGTCTTGTGCAGCTGAAGCTTATCGGCATCGGCAAGGATGGGCAGCGCCGCCTGCTGCATAACCCTTGTGCGCAGGCTGATACCGCAGCGCACCTCCAACCGCCTGGGACTAACGGCCCGCGCGTTTACAAAATAACAGCGGGGGACACACTGCACCATGCAGTCCGGACCGGCTTCTTTTTTCAGCTCTACGATTTTGGAAAAGGGGGCAGACTGCCTTGCGGCCTGCAAGGTGTTCTGGTCTTCTCCCAAATACAGCACGCTGACATTGCATACGCCGCCCAGCTCCAACCGGTTCCCGTTTACATGAATCTGCTGGATAACCGGCTGCACCCTTGTTTTGAGCAGCCGGAAGACCTCCGGCTCGTAGTCCGGCAGCAGGAAGTCCAGTTCCAATGATTGTTCCGCCGCTGTATCCAGTAAGGTTTCGGTCGTACTGAGTTCTTCTCTTGTCATCTTCAGTTCCGGCACATACATCAATCCTTTCTAATCGCCATTTTACTCGTCCGGCTTCCCTGCGCCGGGACTGAGATAGAATATGCCGGAGACGCGGAAGATAGAACACGAAAAGGCTGCCCATATGACGGACAGCCTTTTACAAAACACAATATTATTTTGCAAGGAGTTTATTTTTCCATTTTCCTCTGCGGTACACTATAAAAGTGATTATCGCGCCAGAAATCCAGGAAATTAGCATCGAAAGGAACAACGCATACGGCTCGCCATTGGGCCGCAGTTCATTCCGGGTCATATATGCGAATAGATAAGCGAGAGGAACGCGAATTACAACGGTCGTGATAATAGAAATCCACATAGGACTGACTGTGTCGCCGGCTCCACGCATAGCGCCTGATAGGATCTGGGTAATCGCCATACCTACATATCCAACCGCGAGCAGTCGGATCATATTGGTGCTCAGCTGGATCAGCGAGTCGGTTTTCGTGAACAATTCAATTAGGTACTTGCCCAAGAACACGAGACACAGAACCAGGACAGCCGCAGTGCCAAGACCCATCTTCAGGCCGTTTTTGGTGCCTTCCTCTACCCGATCCATCCGGTTTGCGCCGATGTTCTGACCGACGAAGGTGGTCATCGCCATACCAAAGCTGAAGTTCGGCATCATAGCAAAGCCGTCAACGCGCATGATGATGACATTGCAGGCGATAACGTCGGTTCCAAGGGAGTTTGTCAAAGACTGAACAACAACTGCTGACAGGGAGAAGATCGCTTGGGTGGCGCCGGAAGGAAGCCCCAGAAGGATCAGGTCTTTGCATAGATGTCCGTCCAGCTTTAGGCTGTCGCGGTCGAGCGCCAGTTCTTCTCTCATCCGCAAGATTTTAATCAGGCAGAGTACAGCCGAGACGCACCAGGAAAGAATGGTAGCCCATGCGGCGCCGGCTACGCCCATCTGGAACCCGGCGACAAACAGGAGATCGAGCACGATGTTCATGCCGCAGCAGATCAGCAGGAAAACCAGTGGCATAAAGCTGTCTCCCAATCCCCTCAGAATACCGGAGAGGATGTTATAAAAGGCAAAACCAATCATGCCGTAAAAGATGATGCGCAGATAGTCGGTCGCCATCTGTAAAATTTCGGCCGGGGTATCCAGCAGCTCCAGAAATGGCTTGGAGAGGAAAGCGCCCATAATTGTCAAAATTATGCCGGCAAACAGAGTCAGAACCAACGTGTTCCCAATCGTTTTGGAGAGCATTTTTTTGTCCCTGGCTCCAAAGAACTGGGAAACCATGATGCCCGCGCCGGTCGAGATGCCGACAAAAAGAACGAGCAAAAGGTTTGTAACCGGCCCACCCGCGCCGACTGCCGCTAGGGCATTGTCACCGACGTAATTGCCAACGACAATCGAGTCTACAGTGCTGTACAGCTGCTGTGCGATGTTTCCGATCAATAGCGGCAGGGTAAACTGTACAATTGCGCTGGAGGTACTTCCAGTTGTCATGTCCCGGGGAGCAAAAAACTGCGCGATTTTGTTTTGTGCCATTAAGTAATCCTTCCTTTCTGTCTCTTTTTGGAAACGTTGCTTGAATTTAGCACTTTGTATAGTT
>CAYWRQ010000036.1:6730-20420 GCA_964460915.1 uncultured Oscillospiraceae bacterium | reverse complement strand
CTGTTGTTGCGCCTTTTTTCAACTTGTGCTTGCTGCTACCTTGTTTCAAACTTTTCTCCTTCTTTTCCGTAACGGGAAAGGGTTGAGCACTCCTCTCCGATCATGTAGTCCATCAAGCGGAACAGTGCTTCCGGCTTTTCACAGGCAGAGGTGATGGTGCCGTTCGACTGAGTAGTCGGAATTGAAACAACCGAATAACAGGTTCCGTCTGGGCCAGTCACAGGGTCACAGTGATTATACCGGTCGTTTACTTCCGCGCCGGCGCCGGCTGTTACTAGGCCGAGACCAAGAGCAGCAAAACCACCGCAAATATCTTCCCCGTCAGTTGCAACCTGTTTGAGGCCAGCCAGGTCCTGGGTAAACAGGGCGGTATCCATTAGGCCCTGGCTGTACAAACGGTTGATATACTTAAGCCCTTCCCGCCAGCCGTCTTCAGTCGCTGCAAAATGTACGACATTATCATCATCATGATACAACCGGAAATTCTGCGTGTTGTCGACAATAAAGGCAGACATAATATAATGGATAATATTATAGCCGTCGGAAGTAGAAGTACCAGACAGCGGAATTTCATCCGCCTGCCCATTACCGTTGGGGTCATCGTTCTTAAAGGCCAGCAAAACCTTTTCCAGATCATCGGTGGTCTTCGGCATTTCCAGATTCAACGCTTCCAACCAGCCGGTGTTAATCCAGAATACGTCTGCATGACGATTGATATAAGACGGCCCATATCCCGGCATATAATAGACATTTCCATCGGCAGAGGTCATCATCGAACGCAGGCCGTCAGATTCATACTTTTCCCACAGAGCTTTTAGGTTGGTTCCCCAGGCATCAATATAATCATTAAGGGCAATAATCTGGCCATCGCCGGAGGTCTCCGAATATTTTAGGGCATTAGAGGTCGTAAAGGTCTGGCAGTTGCCGCGTGCTAGGCCGAAGTAGGCATCGGGCAGCTCAAAAGACGCAAGCTGGAGCTGAACCTTTGAGGCCAAGTCGGCACTGGGCAAAATCTCGAACTCAAATTTCATATTGCCTTTTTCTTCCAGCACCTTTGTTTCGTAGTTCGTCTCATAATCTTCGATATTGGTCGATTCAACGACTGCAATACGGTAGTTGGTCGTTTCCTTACAGATCGGGAAAACATCCGCTTCGTTCATGTAGTCAGGCGTTGCGATCGTTTCGGAAGGCTCTGTATTCCCTTCGCTGCTCTCATTGTTTTCGCTTGATACCGCTGTAAAAGTCTTGTCCGTAGAAGATTTACTCTCAGAAGTCTCACCGCCGGTTTTGCCTCCGCAGGATACAAGGGAAGCCGCTGCCATAAAAGCAGCCAGCAGGCAAGAAAGCTTTCTCATCTTTGTGCTCATAAGATTACATCCTTTCTATTTTGACATTGGTTATATGGAGCAGGCAGCCGCCTGCCGATAAACAAATTTTACCCTTTGATTGCGCCGATCATAACGCCCTGGACAAAATATTTCTGTACAAAGGGATATACACACCAGATCGGAACACAAGCCACTAGGATCACGGAGTATTTCATCGTTTCGACAAGGTTATAATTGACAGCCGAATCGGCCTCCAAGATTGTCTCCGAGCTGATCGTGTTTTCCAACAGGATCTGCCGCAGGATCAGCTGAAGCGGATAAAGGTCCTTTTTGGTCAGATAAAGGAAGGCTTCAAAATAGGCGTTCCAATGGTAAACGGCGTAATAGAGCGCGATAACCGCGATAACCGCTTTGGACAGCGGAAGGACAATCGTGAAGAAAAACCGGAATTCCGAGCATCCATCCAGCTCAGCCGCTTCAATCAGATCTTTGGGAATCGTCGTCTGGAAAAAGGTGCGGGTAATGATCATGTTGTAGACGGAGATACCGCCAATCACGATCAGGCACCAGCGGCTGTTGATCAGGCCCAGGCCCTTGATATTGAGGTAGGTTGGGATCATACCGCCGTTAAAGAGCATCGTAAAGGCAAAGTACATCATGATGATATTGCGTCCCGGCAGGTCGCCGCGCGCCAACGGCCAGGCCGCGATCAGGGTTAATGCCAGATTAAACAGCGTGCCGATCAAGGTGTACACAATCGTATTGCCGTATCCCATCCAAATGTCGCTGTTGGCAAAGGTTGTCTTATACCCTTCCACGGAAAAGTCTACCGGAAACAGTGTTACTTTACCGGCCGCAACAGCGTTTCCATCTGAAAACGAATTTGCAATTACATTGAGGATTGGGACTGCAACCACAATAATCAGGAGAATCATAATGATATTGATCACGGTATAAAATATCTTATCTTCCCGCGGAATTGCGGCTTCTTTGCTGAGGGCATGGGATTCATTTTGAGCCATAGGGCAGACTCCTTTCTTTTAAAACAGGCCAGAACCGCTGACCTTCTTCGAGAAAACGTTGGTCAGGGCAATCAGGATCAGGTTGACGACCGAATTGAAGAGGCTGATTGCGGTTGAATAGCTGTAATCCGCCGAACCGGTCAAACCGATTTTATAAACGTAAGTCGAAATGATTTCCGAAGCAGAGATGTTCAGATCATTCTGCATCAGATAAACCTTTTCAAAGCCCAGGCTCATAACACGTCCCATATCCATAATCAGCATAATAACAACGGTTGGGATAATAACCGGCAGGTCGACATACAGGACGCGCTGAAAGCGGGATGCACCGTCTACAATGGCTGCCTCGTGTTGGGAGGGGTCAACCCCAGAAAGGGCCGCCAGGTAGATGATGGTTCCCCAGCCGGCATTCTGCCATACGCCGGACCAGACAAACAGATGCGGGAAGGCCGCCGGAGAGGCAAAAATGTCACCGATTTCAATCCCGATGGCCCGGAACATCAAGACAATCAACCCTGAGCGGGTATTGAACATCTGCATCAGCATGGAAACCATAACGACTGTGGAGATAAAGTGCGGCATATAAGAAAGCATCTGCACCGTTTTTTTATAGGCCTTGTTGCGGATACAGTTGATACATAGGGCCAGGATAACCGGCAGCGGGATATGGGCGATAACCTGATAAGCAGATATGACCAGGGTATTGCGCAGGATCCCCCAGAATTTATAGGTGCTGAAAAACTTGATGAAATATTTCAGTCCGACCCAGTCTCCGCCCCATATGCCTTCCTTTGCCGAGAATTTCTTGAAAGCAATCTGGATGCCTGCCATTGGTTTGTAATTAAAAATCAGGATATAAAGCATGGGGATTGCAACCAGCAGATATAGCTGCCAGTAACGGAGGAAAGCACGCTTTATCCGATATCCTGCCGGCTTTTTTGCTTTTCCGCTTTTGCTCATAAGGTTCTTCTTCCTCTCTGTAATGGTATTTTAGAGTTATTCTCCTTTGACATTTTCATTATATCTTGACTTAGATTTGTCGAGTATTGCATTTTTTTCAGAAAATATAGATAAAATTCCACAAATATATTACATATATATAAAACATGGATTTTCTTTGTAAACAAAAAAATAAAAATCCATATATATTTTGGACTATTTGTATTATAATACAAATGGAAATGTGGATTTATATATAGAGATGGACCAAGAGATCTGGAGAGCGAATATTTTTATGAACTATTCTATCTATTTAGTGGACGATGAACCTTTAGCAATTGAGCAGATGGAAAGCCAAATTCCTTGGGAGCAATATGGATTCCAGGTAGTCGGCAGCAATACCGATCCGATCAAGGCTTTGGAGGAATTAAAGTCAATTCAGCCGCATGTGGTTTTTACCGATATGAAGATGCCTGGTTTAGATGGGGCACAGCTCGCGGAAAAACTGCAAACACTCCTTCCGTCGTGTGAGATCATTGTGATCAGTGCATGGTCGGATTTTGAACTGGTACGGGCGACCCTGCGCGAAGGATGCTTTGACTACCTACTCAAGCCCTTAAAGGAAGTTGAATACGCCCCTATGCTGCAGCGGCTGTACCTGCATCTTCAAAAAAAGGGGCCGGAGCTGCAATACAATGGACCAGGAAACGCACTGATCCGAGAAATGCAGAATTGGCTCCGTGCCCACCTGAAAGAAAAAATCTCCCTGACCGATTTGTCCGAGCAGTTTCATCTTTCTACCAACGCAATCTGTTCCTATTTTAACCGTTACCTAAATACGACCTTTGTTTCCTATCTTACCGAACTTAGAATGAAACGCGCGGAAAAGCTTTTAAAAGAAACCAGCCTTAATATTAAGGAAATTGCTCTGGAATGTGGATATGAGGATTATTTCTATTTCTGCCGTGTTTTCCAGCGCACCTATCACTGTACGCCCACCCAGCTTCGTGTAAAGCTGCTGTCAGAGGAATCCCTATGAACAAACTTCTATTTACAAACAAACCCGTTAAAAAGCTTTTTGTCTTTTTATCCTTCATCCTTGCAGGCGTTATTATCAGCTTGGTAGCGGTCATGACCGTTTTTGTCAATCATTATATCCAGAAAAACGCTCATGAAAACCTGACCTTTGTAATCAGCCGGCTCTCGAATGATCTGGATGACTGCTTACAGGACCTTTGCAAAAGCAGCGATAATTTTTCGGCCAGCACCACGGTACAGGAATTCCTTTCAAACCCTAAGCGCTATACTGATACCCAGAGGGTACTTGATTTTTATACCAATGTCGCTTCACAGAGCAATTATTTAAATGGGGCCGTCCTTTTCGATATGGAAGGGCATTTTTACCGATATGGGAATTTGTATTTTACCAATAAGGAATGTATCGATTTATTCCAAACGCTGCCGCAAAAATCCAGTTATCAGGTAATCACCTTAAATGGAGTATCGTATTTTTGCCATATCCAGGGAATTTACAACTTCAAAGATTCCTCTATGCGTCAACTGGGATACATTTTGGTTTTTACCCGGATCAATATGATTACGAATTTATTAAGCCAATACAGTATCTATCATAATCTTTCCCTGCTGCTCACCGATGAACAGGCGGTCATAGCCAGCGGCGGCGCGGATAATGCGCTTCCGAAAAATAAAAACGCTGTTTATATGGAGGAATGTAACCTTCGCACCAAACCATATCAATTGATTGTATATATCCCGAAGGGAAGCCTTTTTCCTTATAACACAGCCTTATTCCTTCTGATTTCGATTGCTTGTATCCTTATTGTCTGTATGATGGGCGCCTATATTAAGCTGATTAACATCACGATTACAGTACCGATAGATTCCACGATTCGAGAAATCTGCACAATCAACGGAAGCGCTCATAGCCGTTTGTCCCCTACGGATAGTCCATGGCTCAATCAGATGATTATCAGCATCAACGATCTGCTGTCCCGCGTGGAAGAGTATTCCCATCGCGCCTTTGATACGCAGCAGCGGCTGTACGAAGCCGAATTGGACAAACAAAAAATGGACCTTTACCTGCTTCGCAAACAGATAAATGCCCATTTTGCTTATAATTCTCTTAATTCCATTTACGCCATTGCCGCCGAGCATGACGAACAGGATATTCAGTTAATTGCTACCGGACTTGCGCAGCTAATGCGGTATTCTTATTCACCGGAAGAGTATATTAATATATTTGATGAGATGCAGCTCATTGATCAATATATTGCAATCATGAATATCCGTTTTAGAGATAAATTTTCTTATGAATACGATTTTGACGATCGTTTATGTGCATACGTTATCTTACGGCAGATTATTCAGCCCCTGGTCGAGAATGCCTTGCTGCATGGATTGGAAAATAAGACGGAAAACTGCCTGCTGCGGATCGTCGGGAAAATTGTTGAACATCCTGCAGATGAGCCGTATGTGCAAATTATCGTATCGGATAATGGGATTGGAATTCCCGCCGGAAAGCTCCAAGAATTCCAAACACGGTTGCACCAGCAGGAAGAAAACTACGCTCCAACCGGTATTTCATTGATCAATATTCATCGACGGATCCAACTTTATCACGGCAGGCTTTATGGGCTTACAATTGAAAGCGCAGAGGGTGTCGGTACTTCTGTTACGGTTACTTTTCCCCTGATTCAAGACCATACGTTTCTATAAGTTTTCCTTCCATCGTTATAGATCGGGAAACGGTATGCAATGGCTGTGAATGTGTATTGGTTTGTTTTGAACGCCACCGTTTATCTGACGGTGGCGTTTGTGCATAATAAAGGCTTTTTGATCCGTGTTGATTAAGCTGGAAATATCCTAAATTGATGGGATATTTCCGGAACAATTCTAATCCACGTCCCCCGCACGGGGGACGACCTTTCGGAAAATGACAGTAATTCGGCCCCTCTTCCTATTTCAACCCACGTCCCCCACACGGGGGACGACCAGGCTGTCGAAAAAGCCCGCTCTCGCTTGAGTGCCAGAGTGGGCTTTTTCGACAGCCCGAGGGGAATGGGAGAGGATAATAACTCTCCCATTTCCTTTTTCTTTCAGATAAACAGACCTTTACCGCTGTCCGCTTTCAAAGAGAGGCCTGTCTCTTCCGAATACAGCGACGTGTTTAACAAGATGGCTGTGTTATCCGGCAGCCGTTCCAGATCTCCCACTTCGTCAAGGGTCGAAAAATGCTGCTCGTAAACCGATACGCCATACTGCCCCAGCTTTCGGAACAGCGCCTTGCTGCGTTCGCCCGACTGAAGTCGTTCAATCAGCTCCGTTCCCTCTCTATATGGGATATAAACCGTAAGGGCAGCATTATCGATCAGATGGAACCTTTCCGACACGGAACGGAATGGAAAAGTTCCGTTTGTAAGTAGGCCCAAAATACCGGAAACATCCTGCGCCTGCTTCCCCTTGAGGTCGAGCAGCTCGGAAAAATAGTCCTGAACCGCCTTGGAAGACATGATATCCTCATGCCGGTTCAGCACGGTCTTACCGGCGCCGATCGCGGTCGCAAACAGCGGCGGCGGGTTATCTTCCCCTTCGAATATCGTCACGATGCTTTCCGATGCCGCCTGTTTCCCTTCCCGGTTGCACCGTCCGGCCGCCTGCAAAATAGAATCCAGTCCCGCCATCTCCCGGAACACAGCAGGAAAATCCACGTCTACGCCCGCTTCAATGAGGGAAGTGGAAATTACCCTGCAAGGCAAACCTTCTGATAAACGGCAGCGGATTTCCCAGAGCTGTGCCCGCCGATGGGCTGGGCACATCGGGGTAGACAGATGGAATTTTCCCTCTCCCTCTAGCTTTCGGAACAGGTTCTCCGTGCTTTTACGGGTGTTGACAATGCACAGCACCTGGGATAAATGACCAATCTCATCCGCTAGTTCGTCCCAGGTACATTTCCCTTTGTTTCGGAAAGTGACCCGTCTAAAAACCGGATCCTGATAAAATGAAGCGGGACAGATCTCGGTCATGGCCCTGCCCGGCAAAAATTCTGCAAAAACCGGCTGCAAAGCAGGCTGTGTCGCCGTACACATAACTGCGGAAACCCGATAATGCGCGATCAGCTGAGAGATGGCGTGCACACAGGGACGCAGATAGGAAACCGGCAGGCATACAGGGATTCGAAAAACTGGACCGCGGTCGTCACGATAACCGGCATATCCCAGTTTTCTGTAGCCTGTGCAAAACAGATCGTCTGACTGTCTGTCTCATCCTTCGGATCATACAGGACGTTGGAATCTCCAGGACATATTCATCCTCCAATACCTCTCGAAATACGTCCGCAGTCTGCTCAATAATGGAGGTGTAGGGAATCACGTAGATTACCCGCCGCAGGCCCTGCGCTTTGGCGTGCGCAAGGGCAAAGGCCAGAGAGGCAACGGTTTTTCCGCCGCCCGTCGGAACCGTCAGGGAAAACAGGCCGCGCTCTTGCTCTGTTCCCGCGTGGATACACTGCGCCAAAATTTCGCACCGCCGGCGGTTCAATTCGCCCTTTGGAAGGAACCAATTGGAAATATAGTGCCCCAGCCTGTTCCACAAATCATCCATCGGCACATCGTCCGGTTCCCGCTGATGTCCGGACATAAAAGCAGCCGTGTCCAGATAATCCGCATCCACCAGGCAGGAATAGAGCATCCGGATAAAAAAGGCGTCTTCCAGTGCACCCTTCCCGATAAAATCCGGGAATGGAGCCTGAGGCAGCCGGATTTCCGTTTTCCAGCTGTCGTAAGGTTCCAGCCGGCCGGACTGCGCGCGTTTCATCCGTCCCCAAAAGGTCGAATCTTCCGGAACTCTGGGACTGCCCACATCCGATAAACTGCCATGGTGCCCCGCAACCGCAATGGCCGCATAAAACTGACTTATTTTACAACATTCCAGCGCGCCCGCCGTAGAAAGATCCACTCTGGCAGGATCCCCGCGCAGCCGTTTCTGGAACGCGGCGGAGTATTTTCCGATATCGTGCGCCATCTCTGCCAACTCGGCCTGTTCTGCTCCATCAAAGGGCCGGGCAAAATTTTTTGCCAGCAAAGCGGTGCCCGTCAGGTGGGACGCAGCCGTCTGTTCTCGGCCATCGTCTGCAATATGCGCCAAAAAAGGGGAAGCTGCCATAGTCGATTGTCTCCTTTCGCTGATGCCTCGCATAGTATTTGTTATTAAATCAAGTGTACAATAAATGCATATGAAAGTCAAATATATTTTTAAATTTGGAAACAGGCCGTATGTGTCATCCAATATAAACGTTTTGTGTGAATGAGGGGGTCATCTCAAGACTATCTTATTTTTTTATTTTATTCAGGCGTGGCCATATTTACCGTTTATATGCGCTTGTTTTTGAAAATTACCGGCCTTTCAAAAAGTGTACTTTCTGAGAGCAGGAACAAGCAAAAATATTTGAAGTTTAAATTACATAAAATTAGTTAAACTTGGAAAATCTATTAATTTTAACCGCCATACATGGTATAATAAATATAGATAATAAATCTGTTAAAAAGTACACACTTTGACAGTAAAAAGAAAGGAATGATGAGATTACTATAAAATGACAGTAGACTCTCAAAATTTTGACAGTAAAATCTGCCATTTGTAGTGGTAATACTACATTCGCAGCCTAAAGACTCGGGAATAAGGCATTATAGAGATGTGCCCCTGTATTCATCTGATTTTCGGATACTTTGACACCGAAAAGGGAGGTAAATATCATGAAAAAACACAAAAAATTAACGTCTGTCCTGCTGTTTATGGCTCTTTGCAGCAGCATGGCACAGCCCGCGTTTGCAGAAGCTTCTCCGGCAGATACAAATTACATTGAGCAGGGATATGAAGCCGTTTCTAAGGAAGAAACATCGGATGCATCTTCCGAAGAGACAGGTAACGGCCTTGATCCTTCCATAAAAGTTGAGGTTGTTGCGGTTTCGGAGACTTCTGCCGACAAAGATACTGGCGATGAACAGCCTGCAGATACCATTTCTGACCGAGAAGCTATTATGGACTCGTCCGAAGGTGGTGCTGTTGATGAAGAAGCCAACGAGGAGCAGCCCATGCAGGCGGCCATGCTCACAGAAACTGCTCTTGATACTGGTGACGCTCCTTCCGCACAGGCCGATGCGCTTGATGAGGGCAGCGAAAACGCCGATGACGCTGCGGAAGACAGTGGGACGGTCGATGAAGAACAGGGCGAAACAAATGCAGAATCTTCTGATTACATCAAGGTTGACGAAGTGGAGCAGTCTGAGGATGTGCATACCGAATTGGGCAACCCGGATAAAGATGTAAGCACTACTGACATTGTCCCAGAGGAATACGAAATTTTCGTCAATGCGGACGGTGTTTATCAACTTACCTATACGATTGATGCGGATACTGATGCGGAGAATCTGACTATTGATCTGACCAAGGCGCTGGAAGCTCTGCATTCCTATAGTGAATTAACTGATGCACCGTGGCTGCAGCCGGGTGACACCCGTCTGTTTGAAATTTACATCCAAAACGGCTCCAAGCATACCTACAAATATACCGAGGGTAGTTTTATCATGCAGACTCCCAACCTTGAAGAAAATGACATGAAAAACCCGCCCAATGCTCCGGAAAATGATGGCGTAACTGTTTTTGACGGCGATACGTTACCTAGCGACTCGGCTTACTATGCAGGTGATTCCTTTTCGTTGGGAATTTATTCCGAGCCAATTAAAAAACTTTTGATGGATCTCGGAATGATGACGAGTATAGATGCAGAGTACTATCATCTTAATTATATCTCATATGACCAGTATCTGACTCTAAATAAGAACCTTTCCGAAAACTATAACACAACAAATATCAGTGACGGTATACAGGCGTATCTGATGCAGTATTATAGTCAAAAAGACAACACTGAATATACCGATTTTGAAGAAATGATGGTGCATTCTGTGGCTGCCAGAGATGATCTTTTTACCGACACTCATGGTAATACAAAGCTGAAGGGTTACCAGACAGTAGCAAATACAAACGTCACCATAGCCTTAAAGGGTTATAAAGAAAATTATCTGCCTACTGTTAAGGAACTTCTCAAACAAATCACACAGGTGGATTATAGTGAATATACTTCTGGCGATGAGCTGAAAGCCGCATTAAAAGCGGATTTTCCTGATTCTGGTTTGGCTGAATTGATTATAACAATTGAGAATCCTTCAGCACCTGTGACTTCATCTACTTTTCTTCAGCTTTATGAAAGGGCGAACGGTGAGGGCTCTGCTTATCGGGATTATGCATTGAAATTGGATTACAATCCTGATGATGTTTATGCTATGGAAGGTCATGATATCACGTTAGACCCAGAAGCATTTAAAATTGTAATTGAATCTCCTGAGGTAAAAGTGCCTCTTAATGCATCCGCTTTCTATGACAATTTCTATCAGAATCTTTTGACCTTCATTTACGGAGATAAAGATACGATTCTGAATGCAACGGGAGGAGTAAAAAAGAAACAGACGGATGATGGAGAAACCGAGGTCATTCATACTATTTATAAAGGCGATTTTACCATTACTGATCTTGATACTGGGGATGTATTTGAAGGATGCTTGCCCGCAAAGGATCAAGGTGTGTTTTGTTTATGGGTCGTAAGAGATTTGTTCGAATATCCGGCTGACACACTGATTTATACAGATCCGGAAACTGAAGAATTTTTTTACTTTGATCAAGAGGGTAGAAGGTTTAGTTTCTTAGGTGATGGCCCGACTGCGGATGAAGCCGCAACAGCAGCAATAAGCTTGAAATTCTTAGCCAATGGTTATGCTACCTCATATAAAGAATATGTAAATGACAGCTGGAGCCTTAATGATATCGGCTATGTGCTGGCTGAGTACATGAAACGACAGGAAAACAGCGGCAGCGCCTGGGATTTGACCGATCAGTTTTTCCAGCAGCTCTTTGCAGGCGGGTTTTCGACCGATGATCTTCGTTCTTTCATGATGGCATTTAATATCGACGGCGAACTGACCAGCAACTATTATCAGGATTCTGTTTGGAGTTGGTACCATTCGATCGGTCTTGGACGTATCGACGGCAGCTTTAATCGGACTAAGGTCGACGAGCAGGGCCAGACCCCACTCCGGATCCCGACCCCACTCCCGAAAATCCTCCGGAAGACATTCCGGACGACCCGACGCCTTTAACGCCGCCGGAAGAAGTAATCCCGGACGAGCCTACCCCCTTGGCGCCCACTCCTGAGGAGATCGTCGAGATTGTCGACGACGTGACCCCGCTGGCAAGTGTCCCGCAGACCGGCGTCCCGGCCGGGAACGGCTTTGCGTCGGCCCTCCCGATGGGTGTTGTGATCGCAGCGGCCGCGATGCTGCTGAAGCGGAAACGCCGCGCTGAAAAGTAAGTTTAAACCTTGCGGATGGTTATCCGCGTCAAAATACCCGGTGCTTCGGCATCGGGTATTTTTGTTCAGGCGCGCTGAGCCTCCGTTTTAGAGAAGGGCATGATAGCCGGCAGCAACGGGAGATAACGTCAGCCGAAATGATTTGTTTAATTTTTATATAGCCATATTAAATTTGACAGTATTTGTTTTTTTGAATATAATGGATAAAAAGATGGGGAATATTTCCCTTCTTAAAATTATGATCCGTTTTACGGAATGGCAAAGGCGCGTCTTTGGACGAGGGTGATTCTATGCATGAGACAAAATATAGAAAAAGGATTTTTTATCAATATGTTCTTTCCTACAGCCTGATCCTGGTGCTTTCGGTTATTTTCATGGTCGGCATAGGAATCGCTGACCTCAAAAGTCAGCGGGAGAAGGATTATGAGATGGCGGAGCGTTCGCTTTTGCAAAGCACGATCAATATTGAAAACCGGTTTGAAGAGATTAATAATCTGACCCAACTCATCGCCACCGATAAAAATCTTACGGAGACAATGGAACATACCGATTACTATACCATGTATCAGCTTTATCAGGACCTGGACCGGTACTGTTACACCAACTCCTTTGTACAGAACATTTATGTTTTCTTTGAACAGGATGATCTGGTGGTCGGGAGCGACGGCGTCATAACCAATAAGGAGATGTTTTACCGCATCAAGTATGACCAGGGCTATGATCATTATCAGCGCTGGCTGGAGAAGGACTGGGACTGGCAGAATTTTACCGGCAGTTTAAATTTGGATGAAGTCCGGACCTCCTTTGACGATACCGAGCAGGTTTTGCAGTATGTATGGCCGGTTTCGGGGGGTACCAGCGCCATTGACAAAAGCGCCCGGATTTATATCTATATTGATCCGGATGAGCTACGGAGCCTGATTGTACAGGCGCCAAAGCTGGAAAACTTTTCGATTTTGACGCCGGAAAACGGGAATATCATTTTCTTAGGGGATAGCTCTTACCGGGAAGCAGATGAAAAAAACGATTATATCAGCGATTATATCTCTTTGGAGAAAACGGCTGTAAGCGGGCGTGAGTATTCCTGTACGCTGAGGCGTGACGACGTATTCCAGGAATGGTACAGCCAGGTATTTTTTAACGTCCTTCTGATGGCCTTTGCCAGTATCGGGTGCGGTTTTATCAGTTATTTTCTGGCAAAGCGCAATAGTGCGCCGATGGAGCATATTTTTGACCTTGTACACAATGACTCGGATACGATGGAAAACGGCGTGCTCGATTACATACAGGGGCGGGTATCAGATATTTTGGAAAACCAGCAGCAGCTGGAGACGGAATTGCAGCGCAGGATCCCGCTTTTGCAGGTGTCGTTTATCGAACGTCTGTTAAGCGGGACCCTCTCGGACTATTCTGATTTGGAAGAGCAGATGGAAAATCTGAACCTTTCCCTGAAAGGCGAGTATTATTGCGTGGCGATTTTACAGATTGCCGTTTGCCCGGACGTAAGCAGGCCGGACGACGATAAGCCTTTTGCCTCGGCACGGCTGATTGTTGAGCATATCGCGCGGTTTATGTCGGAAGAAAATATCTATATCTATTCTATGGAAGGGGACTTGGTGACCATCATTTTTGCGTTGACGCAAAAACAGTTGAACGAAAACTACCCCGCTGTTTTTTGCAGTCAGGTATCCCAAAAAGCGATGAACGGCTACGGAATCGATATTACCTATGCGATTGGGCGCTCTTATACGGAGCTTGCGGATATCTTCCTTTCCTATATGCAGGCCAGCAATCTGATCCATACGGAGAACAGGTCGGATACCGCTGACAGCAGTTATGCTTACTTTTATTATCCGGTGGAACTGGAGCAAAAGCTGATCCGTATCACCCTCAGCGGGAATGAGGAGACGGTGTGCAAGATTTTTGATGAGCTCTTGCAGGAAAACCTGCAAAAGCGCCAT
>CAYWRQ010000036.1:0-6630 GCA_964460915.1 uncultured Oscillospiraceae bacterium | reverse complement strand
AGCGCCATGTATCAGCAGCTGATGCGGGAGCTGCAAGGGACGTTTGTAAAGACACTGGCGGTGATGGATGAAAACCAATATCAAACCAGCGAGCTGAAGCAGGTTTTGGAGGTACCTTCTTTATATGATACGCAAAAGGGCGGTATTGAAATGTACCGTACCGTATTTTTGGAGGTCGCCGGGCTTGTTTATACCGGGAAGCTGGGCAGGGCGGAGGAGTATAAGAATCGAATCGAAGCCTATATGAAGGAGCATTATACGGATCCCGCCATGAGCCTCGGTATGCTTGCCGACTCTTTCAAGGTCACGGAGGTATATATGTCCAAGCTGTTTAAAAAGAACCTGGGCATGACCTTTTCGCAGTATCTGGAGGAGCTGCGGATGCAGCGGGCGGCTGAGCTGCTGCTTTCCAGCCACATTTCAATCAACGATATTTCGGAGGCCTGCGGCTATCAAAGTCCTCATGCCTTCCGGAGAGCATACAAGCGGTATTACGGGAACCTTCCCAGCGATACCAGAAAAGAAAACTGAGAGGATCGTTTCTCTGCAAGAATTGTACCCTGCCTAAAAGCTAGGCAGGGTACTTTTTTCTATGAAATGTACCTTTTCAAAAGCCGATTCCCTGCATATAATGGGCTCAGATTTATAAAGCAGAAACTTCTTACAATTATCATGAAAATTTTGTAAAGAAACTGTGAGAAAGAGAGGATAACGGCAGAATATGAATCGTATAGATTGTCTCTTAAATAAAACAAAGAACTTTTGCGACGCCGTCATCATTCAAAACGGGATTGACCGGTATTACTTTACCGGCTTTTCTTCATCGGCAGGTACGCTGCTATTGAGTGAAAAGGCGAGGATCTTTTTGGTCGATTCCCGGTACATACAGGCTGCCCGGGAGAAAATAAAGGGCTGCCAGGTGATTTTGGAGGAAAACCTCCCGCAGCAGCTGGGTCAGCTTATCAAAGAATATAAAATCAAAACGGTAGGATTTGAAACCCATGCCCTCAGCTTCCAAGCGGCCAGGGCCTTGGAAGAGATGGTAAAGCCTGCCGAGCTATTAAAGGATGACCGCGTGAGCGACGCCATTTTAGAAATGCGGATGATCAAGGATCAAAAGGAGCTGTCATTCCTCCGGGAGGCGCAGCGCATTACGGATTACGCTTTCCATAAGTGCCTTTCCGTTATCCGGGCGGGCGTTACAAAGCTCGATGTGATGATCGCGATGGGCGAGGAGATGGCCCGGCAGGGATGCGAAAAACGCTCCTTTAATATGATCCTGACCAGCGGGGCACAGACTGCCCTTCCACACGGCGACCCGACGGATACGGTGATCCAGAAAGGCGATTTTGTCATGATGGATGTCGGTGCGATGGTCGGCGGTTATGCGGCGGATATGACCCGAACGGTGGCGGTCGGGGCGGTCAGCGGGGAACAGAGGGCTGTATATCAAACGGTGCTGGATGCGCAGGAATCGGCACTGAAGGAGATCCGCGCGGGAAAATGCTGTCAGGATATCGACCGGATTGCGCGGGACCTCATTGATATATCCCCTTACAAAGGAACCTTTGGGCATGGTCTTGGCCACAGCCTGGGGCTGGAAATCCACGAATCGCCCCGGTTTAACCCCACCTGCAAAACGATTCTGCGCCCGGGCATGATGATGACGGTAGAGCCGGGGATTTATCTTCCGGGGAAATTTGGCGTGCGGATCGAGGATATGGCTGCGGTGACGGAGGACGGCTGCGAGGACATGACCGGAAGCCCGAAGAATTTGATGATCTTATGATAAAAGCAAGTTTGGAAGGAGAAAGTGGAATGGCGTACAGTAAAATGGATGAACTGGCAAGACTCATCGTCACCCATTCTCTGGCGGTCCTGCCCGGGGAAAAGATCCTGATTGAGAGCTGGGACGGAGCCGATGATCTAACGGCCGCCTTGCAGCGGGAGGTCATAAAGGCCGGCGGCACCCCGTTTTTGGATAGGCAGAGCACGGCGATTCAGCGGGAGTTTTTGCTTTTAGCGTCAGCGGAGGCTATGCAGGCGCGCGCCGGGATCGAGCTTGCCCGCATGAAAGAGATGGACGGGTATGTCGCAGTCCGTAAAAGCGATAACTGCTATGAAAACAGCGATGTCCCGGCAAGCCAGATGGCGGCATGGAACCGCCTGACGGTGGAACTGAAAAGAGAACGCATGGTGAACACCAAATGGTGCGTCCTGCGCTATCCAAGCCCTTCGATGGCGCAGCTGTGCCATATGAGCACGGAGGCTTTCCGTGAATATTATTTTTCCGTCTGCTGCCTGGATTATGCGGAGATGAGCCGGAAAGCGAAGGCGTTGGAGGACCTGATGAAAGCGACTGACCAGGTCCATATCCTCGCCAAGGATACCGATCTGACCTTTTCGATCAAAGGCTGCAAGGGCGGCCCCGCATTTCCGAACGATACCGGCTGTGGGCGGCTGAACCTCCCGGACGGGGAGGTCGGCGGGGGAGTCATAAAGGAATCGGTCAATGGGAAGATCTCCTATAACGTCCCCAGCGTGTATAATGGCCGCACCTTCACGGGGATTTCCTTTACCATTGCAAACGGGAAGATCGTAAACGCCGTCTGCAGCGGCAGCGCGGACGATAACGCCGCTTTGAACGCAATTTTGGATACCGATGAGGGCGCCAGATATTTTGGGGAATTTTCGATTGGCATCAACCCCAAGGTGAATCGGCCGATCGGCGATATCCTGTTCGATGAAAAGATGTGGGGCAGTATGCATTTCACGCCTGGCCATGCGCCCAGCGCGATTCATTGGGACCTCGTCCTCTCCCATAAGCCGGAGGACGGCGGAGGGGAGATCTGGTTTGACGGCAGGCTGATCCGCAAGGACGGGAGGTTCCTGTTGCCGGAGCTTTTAAACCTAAACCCGGAACGCATACTGGTAAAGGAGGATTGATCCCATGGCTGAAGCGCAGAGTCAAGTGAAGAAAAAGAAGGCAAATAGATTTTCAAAGTATTGGCAGCTCTACCTGTTTTTGGCGGTCCCGCTCATCTATTTGCTGGTGTTTAAATACTACCCCATGCTGGGCGCACAGATTGCCTTTAAGGATTTTAAGCCCCAGTATGGGATTTGGGGAAGCGAATGGGTCGGGTTTAAGAACTTTGCAAAATTCTTTACCTCCTACCAGTTCCCCCGGGTCATGAAAAATACGCTGGTGCTTTCGTTCTATTCTTTGATTGCCAGCTTCCCGATCCCGATTATTCTGGCGCTGATGCTGAACTCTTTGCGGAGCAAGCGGTATAAAAATGTGGTCGAGACAATCGCCTATATCCCGCACTTTATTTCGACCGTCGTACTGGTCGGTATGATGATGCAGATGTTCAATCCCCATATCGGCGTATTGGGGGCCGTTTACCGGGTCGTATTCGGGGTGGACGCGCCGGATATGTTCGGCAGCCCGTCTATCTTCCCGCATCTCTACGTGTGGTCGGATATCTGGCAGAATACCGGCTGGGGCACGATTATCTATACGGCCGCCCTTTCCGGCGTCGATCCGGAGCTGCACGAAGCGGCCGAAATCGACGGTGCGTCCCGTTTCCAGCGGATTTTGCATATCGACCTGCCCAGCATCATGGCGACCGTTACGATTATGCTGATTTTGAATGCGGGCAACATTATGTCCATCGGTTTTGAAAAGGTATATCTGATGCAGAGCGATCTAAACCTTCGCAGCTCGGAAATTATCAGCACCTACGTATATAAGGTCAGCTTTGTGCAGGGGAGCGATTTTGCCTATGCCGGCGCCATCGGGCTGTTTAACTCGGTAATCAACATGGCGCTGCTGGTCACTGTCAATACCATTTCCGGCAGGATCAGTGAAAACAGCCTTTGGTAAGGAGGATTTTAGATGGCCATTTTTCAGCATGACAATCGGAATAAAGTAAAGCTGCCCATGGACGATAAGATCTATTATGGGATTACCCACGCTTTTCTGTTTATTTTCCTGATTATTATTTTGTATCCGCTGATCTACATCGTCTCGGCTTCTTTTTCCTCCGCGACTGCGGTCACCTCCGGGCGGGTGTTCCTGTGGCCGGTTGAGCCGGGTCTGGAAGGGTACAAGGCGGTATTTAAGCATCCGAACATTATCAACAGCTATAAAAACGCCTTTGTCTATACGATCGTCGGGACCTGTATCAACCTTGCGATGACGATGATTGCGGCGTATCCGCTTTCCCGTCACGATATGCCCCATAAGGGCCTGATTATGTTCCTGTTTACGTTTACGATGATGTTCAGCGGCGGCATGATTCCCGATTATATCCTGCTCAAGGACCTGCATATGATTGATACGATGTGGGCGCTCGTCATTCCCGGCGCAATCAATGTGACCAACCTGATTATTGCCCGCACCTTCCTCATGTCCAGTATCCCGTCGGCCCTTTTGGAGGCATCTCAGATCGACGGATGCTCGGATGCGGGATATTTCTTTAAAATCGTCCTGCCGCTGGCCAAACCGGTCATGGCCGTTATCACGCTTTATTATGCGGTCGCACATTGGAACAGCTACTTTGCGGCTTTCCTGTATCTGAATTCGCCGGAAAAGTTTCCGCTGCAGCTGGTCCTGCGGGAAATCCTGATCGCCAACACGATGGACACCAACATGGTTGTGGATACGGCCATGGCGGCCCAGCAGCAGAACCTGGCGGACCTTCTCAAATACTCCCTCATCATTGTCTCCAGCGCGCCTGTCCTGATCATGTACCCGTTTGTCAAGAAATTCTTTGTCAAGGGCGTCATGATCGGCTCGCTCAAAGGTTAAACCCCGTGAAATTCCGGGAAACCGGTTTTCAATATACGCACTATGAAAGGATGGAAATTATGAGCAAAAAAATGAAATCTCTTCTGGCAGTGTCCCTGATTGCAGGCATGATGCTGTCTTCCTGCGGCAGCGGAGCTACCAGCAGTACCGACACTTCCAGCAGCTCTGGAAAAACAGATGATACACAAAACTCTGCGGCCTCCTCGACGGCTTCCGATGAGACGGACAGCTTTGTCACACCCGCGGGCCAGCTGCCCATCGTGACCGAGCCGCTGGAAGTGACCCTGGCAATCAAACAGTACGGCCAGGTGGAGGACTATGTAGACAACAGCTACACCAAGTTCCTGGAAGAGCAGACCGGTATCTCCCTCAATCTGGAGATTTATCCGGAAAACGAGTCCAACCAGAAGATGGAAGTCTTGATCGCGTCGGGCGCAAAGCTCCCGGACGCCTTCTCCAGCGACTCCTTCTTCGGTTCCAATAAGCCCGCAACCGTATTCCGTCATGCACAGAATGGTATTTTCATCGAACTGGACGACCTCATTGATCAGTACGGCATCAACTTAAAGGATATGGCGGGCAAGGTCAACAATGACAAGTTTATGGAGATGATCACCTCCCCCGACGGGCATATCTATTGCCTCCCCGCATATAATGAGCAGACCAGCAACGAGCATAGCTTGAGAGCGTATATCAACCAGGTATGGCTGGACAATCTGGGCCTGGAGATCCCCACCACGACCGATGAACTGAAAACCGTCCTCCAGGCGTTTAAGACGCAGGATCCCAACGGAAACGGGGAGCCCGATGAAATCGCGATGATGGGCGGCGGAAGCTGGCACCAGCTGGCAGCCGACTGGCTGATGAACTCCTTTATCTATGACGACGGCGAAACCCGCTGGATGGTGGAAAACGGCCAGCTGGATGTTCCGTATAACAAAGAGGAATGGCGTGAAGGCCTGCGTTATTTAAACGACCTTGTTTCGGAAGGGCTGTTTGACCCGCTGACCTTTACACAGGACGGTGCTTCGTTTAAGTCGATCGCAACCTCCGGCGACCGCAACTGCCTGGGCGTGATCTGCACAGCCGGTATGGGCCAGCTGTTCAGCACCGCCATGGGTGACCGCAAGGCCGAATATGTGCCGCTGGATCCTGTAGTCGGCCCCGAGGGCGTACAGTGGGCAGCATATTATCCGACTAACCCGAACCCTGCCTTTGCCATTACCAAGGATTGTGAACATCCTGATGCCGTATTCCGTCTGGCCGACTTTATGCTGAGCGAGGATGTCAGCGTATTCAGCCGCTTTGGTGAAAAGGGTGTCGACTGGGTTGAGCCGGAGGAAGGAGATGTCGCTTTGGGTGCTGCCTGGGGTGCCGAACCCACCATGAAGACGATTCTGATCTGGGGCGGCTCCAGCCATAAATCCCACTGGAACGACGTAGGCCCGCATATCCTGCTGAAGAAGTATACGGATGGCCAGGTATGGAACGGCGATCCCACCGACGCCGAGTATATGATCGCGATTTCCACTGCCACGCTTCTGGATAAGACGCCGGACGAAGCGGTTACAACGATCATCTACACCGAAGAGGAAAATGCGGCTGTGGCGGATTTGAAGACGACCATCGAGACGTACGTAACAGAATCGATGGCACGTTTTGCGACCGGCGACTTGGATTTGGATAAGGACTGGGATTCTTATCTGAAAGAGCTGAATAATATGGGCCTCCAGGATTACATTGAAATCTCTCAGACCGCATATAACCGGATGCTGGGCTGATACTTGTCTCGTTATTGCTTTTGTTTGATATCTAGG
>CAYWRQ010000035.1:2647-21087 GCA_964460915.1 uncultured Oscillospiraceae bacterium | reverse complement strand
GTATACTGTTCACCGGGGTAGTAAATCTTCGTTCCGTCGCTCCAACCGATAAAGCACCATGCGTTTTCGTCAGCGGGGGCGGCGGGGAGGGTGATAGTTTCGCCATATTCTACACTAGAGGGAGCACCGCCGATGGTAACCGTATATTCATTTGCTGTGTAGGTTATAGTAATCGTAGTACCTTCTTCGCTTACATTTGTGGTATAACCAGTTTTAGATGCGGCTTCGATTTTTGCAACTACTTCTTGCCAATCAAGATCAGTTTCAGTAGTTCCATTAATTACAAGGGTATATTTAGTATTGTTTGTACTAGAATTGGTACCATTAACTGTTGCCAGAGGGCTAACTTGGACGTTACCGGAAATGTCGCCATCAACAGTAGAGTCTTTGTCGATTTTTGCATCAGCGGTAGTGTCCGCAGTAACATTACCAGATACTGTTGTATCGGACAACGTAGTGTCACTTTCGTTGTTCAGATTGACATTACCAGTAATAGTTCCACCAGTTATCGTCAGTGTTGCAGTGTTAGTTTCGTCATTGCCATAAACATAGACAGTGTTTCCGTCCGCAGAACCGGTAATTGTTGTATTGGTTACTGTGCACGTCGAATCATATTGATAACTTGTATTGTGACGGTTACCAACGATTAAACCGCCAGCAGGAACTTCATTGCCACTTCCCCATGTACTTTCCAGATATTGATTCTGGTTAGCATATTCACCAGTGACTGTGATGTCACAATCTGTAATAGTAGCTTTACCACCACGAACAAGTACTGCTTGACGATCGCCCGTCACAGTACACTTGTTCATAGTTAATGCTCCGGGTATATTGATCATGACGGCAGTGTTATCACCGTCACTAGTGCTAGTGGTAAGGGTGGAATCTTGCAAATTAATTACAACGTTGTAATTACCTGCACTACTTGCATTGGTAGCGACTGCATAAACTCCAGCATTAATAGTCGAGTTTATAACATCAACTTCCGCAGCGTCTCCACTAGGATAGAGAGCACACCCCGTAGTTGTATAATTAACTCTATCAAGTTTAATGGAAGTACCAGTTAAATTGCAAAAGCAACCTTTTGTACCAGTTAAACCTTCGTAAACAAGATCACCATTTGTAAAGGTTAAAGATGATCCGTTAGACAATGTGGTAGAGTAAGCGGAATTAATGGTTAGTTCCTTCGTGTTCAGATTAATGGTGATATTTTCAACACCGTCTAAGTTCAAAGGCGTAGAAGTTGATGTATTACCTAGCAATTCAATCGTTGCTATCTTTTTATTTTTAGCTGCAGTAAATGCTGCATCGAAAGATGAATACTTTTCATCTCCGATTTGAGCTACGTCAGTGGATGTTACATCAACGGTCGAAATTCCATCACCCGTATCTGCGAACGCCGGGACAACGAAAACACTAGAAGCCAGCATTGAAACCATCATCAACGCCAGGACCGTGCGTTTCAGTTTGTTTCCCATTTTTTGTTCATCCTTTCGTTTTGTTTTTTTGCAGGGAACGCGGGGTTCCCTGCGGGACAGCCCTTCCCGTAATTCAGCCTCGGCACCTTGAAAATCCGGACGGTGAAAAAATCGTACAATATTCTCAAAAAGCGTACATTTATACAGTAAAAGCTATCATATTTATGATAGCATATAAATGAAAATTTTGCAACTACTATCTCGTTACTTTTATACTTTTCTACTAAAAAATATTTTAAGGATACAGCGTTTCTGTTACTCTCAAAATGTACACTTTATGACAATAAAGCGGAGAGAACCTTCCGGGAACTCTCCGCTTTATCAATATGTTTTACATCACGATACCGCCGTTGACGCCAATCACTTGGCCGGTTATAAACGATGCGTCCTCCGAGGCGAGGAACAGCAGCGTCTTTCCGATATCCTCCGGCTGCCCCAGCCGCATCAGCGGGGTTTCCTCTTTTAGGCCGTCCAGCGTCTCCGCGTCCAGTTCCCGGTTCATATCGGTCATAATCACCCCGGGCGCGACACAGTTGACCCGGATGTCCGACGGCCCCAGTTCCTTGGCCAGCGCCTTGGTAAAGGCGATCAGCGCCCCCTTGGCCGCCGAATAGGGAACCTCGCAGGACGCGCCGGTTTGGCCCCACATCGAGGAAATATTGAGGATGACACCGCCCTCATGCCGCCGGATCATCTCCTTTGCCGCCCGCCGGGAGCAGTAAAACGCGCCTTTGACGCTGGTGTCGAAGACCGCGTCCCATTCGGCGTCGGTGACGTCGGTAAAGAGCTTGATCAGGGCGACAGCGGCGTTGTTGATCAGGACGTCGACGGTGCCGAAAGCGGCCTGCGCCGCGTCAAACATCCGCTCGACCTCGTCCCGCTTCGTGATATCCGCCAGGACCGCCAGAGCCGAACCCGGCCGGACAGCGTTAAACCGTCTCTCCATTTCGGCCAGCCGTTCAGCCGACGACCGCCCGTTTAATATGACACGGTAGCCCGCCTGCCAGAAGATTTCCGCGGCGGCGGCGCCGATCCCGCGGCTGGAACCGGTGATCAGGACTGTTTTGCACTCTTTTTTCATAGATTTTCCGCTCCTTTTCTTTATTATACCCCGATTTGACAGGCGGCGCAAGGGCGGGACCAGTCATGCCCGGGGCCTTTCCCGCATACATTTTTACAGCGGAAAGGAACGGTGAAAATGATGAAGGTGCTTGATTTTCAGGATGCGGGGCGGATGCCCGGATTGTCTTCGCGGGAAGCGGCGG
This sequence comes from uncultured Oscillospiraceae bacterium, assembly GCA_964460915.1. Taxonomy (GTDB): domain Bacteria; phylum Bacillota; class Clostridia; order Oscillospirales; family Ruminococcaceae; genus Faecivivens. The sequence goes on along the minus strand of CAYWRQ010000035.1, from coordinate 18,344 downwards.
AAAAGCAGAAGGTATACGGAAAGAATCTCCTTTCCGAGGGGAAAAAAATCCACCCTTTCCAAATTTTTATCTGCCAGTTCAAGGATTTTCTGACCCTGGTACTGCTGGCCGGGACGGTAATCAGCGTCCTGACGGGGGAGTATGTCGAAGCGTTGACCATTGCGGTCATTGTGCTGCTCAACGGGGTTATGAGCTTTGTACAGGAGTTCCGCACCGAAAAGACCCTGGATGCCCTGCGGAAGATGGCGGCGCCGAAAGCAAAGGTCTGGCGGGACGGGGAACTGACGGCATTGGATGCGGGTGAGCTTGTCCCCGGGGATCTGATCCAGGTTGAAGCGGGCGACCGGGTGCCGGCCGACGCGGTGATCACCGAAGCGGCGGGGCTGTCGGCGGACGAATCGATGCTGACGGGGGAATCGGTCGCCTGCGGAAAGCTGGCGGCCCGCCCGGGAACGGAGGCCGAGAATACCCCCGACCGGAAGGATGTCCTGTACATGGGGACGACGGTCGTCGCGGGGCGCGGCACGGCGCAGGTCCTCGCGACCGGGATGGAAACGCAGATGGGCAAAATCGCCGGGATGATCAGCGAAATCCCGGATGAACAGACTCCGCTGCAGAAAAAGCTGGATCAGCTGGGCAAATACATCGCCATCGGCTGCCTGGGGATCTGTGTCATTGTCGCCGTCGCCGGGATTCTGCGGGGCGAAAACCTGATGAATATGCTGATGACGGGGATCAGCCTGGCAGTGGCGGCGGTGCCGGAGGGATTACCGGCCATCGTGACGATCTCCCTGGCTCTGGCGGTGCGGCGGATGGTGGGGCGCAACGCCCTTCTGCGCAAGCTCAGCGCGGTGGAAGCGCTCGGGTGCGCCGACGTGATCTGTACCGATAAGACCGGGACGCTGACAGCGGGCCGGATGACCGTAACGAAGCTTTTCCTTCCCTTCTCCCATTGGGACATCGGGGAGGGCGCGCAGCCCTTTACAAAGGACGGGAAGCCCGCCGACCCGCTGGGGACAGCCGCCGGGCGGTTGGCCCTGAGCGTATTTTCCCTTTGCAGCGACGCGGTGGAGGGGAGGGACGGGACCTTTTCCGGCGACCCGACCGAAACGGCCCTTGCCTTTGCCGCCTCGAAAGCGGGACTGAACCGGAGAGCGCTGGCGGGACAGTATACCCGCGTCGACGAAATCCCCTTTGACTCGGTGCGCAAGCGGATGTCGGTGGTGGTACAGGGGAGCGACGGCAAGCGGTACCTGATGGTCAAGGGCGGCTGCGACGTGCTGCTGCGCCGGTGCGGGACGGTGCAGCTCGGCGACCGGGTCCTTCCGCTGGACGGGAAAATGTGCGGGGATATCACCCGTGCCGCCGAACAGCTTTCCGGCAGCGGACTTCGGGTGCTGGCGGCCGCCATCCGGGAGCTGTCCGCCGGGGAGGTCGTCAGCGAGCATATGGAAACGGGATTGACCTTTTTAGGGCTGGGCGGCATAATCGACCCGCCCCGCCGGGAGGTGAAGGAGGCGGTGCGGCTCTGCCGGAAGGCGGGGATCCGGCCGGTTATGATTACCGGCGACCATAAGCTGACCGCTCGTGCCGTTGCCGCCCAGGTTGGGATCTGGCACGATGGGGATGGGGTCATTACCGGCGAGGAGCTGGACGCTCTGCCCGAGCAGGCCCAGCGGGAGGCGATCGCAAGGGCCACGGTTTTCGCGCGGGTTTCTCCCCGGCATAAGCTGATGATCGTGCGGGCGCTTCGCTCCCAGGGCCATATCACCGCCATGACCGGGGACGGAGTCAACGATGCCCCGGCGGTCCGGGAGGCGGATATCGGCGTCTCGATGGGATTATCCGGCACCGACGTGACCCGGGAGGCCTCCGATGTTGTGCTGATGGACGATAACTTCGCAACCCTGGTGGCGGCGGTCGAGGAAGGCAGGGCGATCTACCAAAATATCCGCGGGTTTATCCGGTACCTGCTGGCCTGCAACATCGGGGAAGTGCTGACGATGTTTTTGGGGATCCTGATGGGGATGCCGGTGGTGCTGATGCCGATCCACATCCTGCTGGTCAATCTGGTGACCGACGGGCTGCCGGCGATTGCGCTGGGGCTGGAACCGGCGGCAAAAGGGCTGATGGACCGCCCCCCGCGGGGAGCAGGCGAAAGCATTTTCTCCCGGGGGTTGCTGGGCAAAATCCTGTTCCGGGGGTGTCTGATCGGGCTGACGACGCTGTTTGTGTTCAGCCATTTCCTGACGCTGGGCGATCTGACCCTTGCCCGGACGGCGGCCTTTTTTACGCTGGTCATGTCCCAGCTGATCCATGTCTTTGAATGCCGCAGCGAGGAGCGCCAGCTCTGGCAGATGAACCCGCTGGGGAACCCAAAGCTGATTGGGGCGGTGTCGATCTCGGCGCTGATTTCGGTACTGGCGGTCTGGTGCCCGCCCTTGCAGGGGATTTTGGGGACGGCCCCGATCCCGCTGCGGGAGCTGCTCTTTATCGGCGGCACGCTTCTGTTCTCGCCGGCAATCACCGGGCTTACGGACAGCTTGTTTGGCAAAAAAAACGAAGATACCGGACTGTCAAAAAATAAATCTTTAGTTTTTAGTAGAATTTCGCCCCAAAATGATAATTCAGGTGTTGACATGCCAAAGAAAATACGGTAGGATAAATATATAAAGATATGTTGCCGGATTACCGGTTTATCCGGTGAAGATGTTTTTGTGTGTAGATGCATACCCGGTTACGGGGCCCTGTTTGCTATTCAAAAGGATACCGAGTTTTGAAAGGGTGGAAAAAGAATGTTGTTAAAAGAAATTAATGCTGTCAACTTCCGCTCATACGGTGCAGTAGCGCAGGATACTGCATCGTTTGCGGATGCCCAGCAGGTTTTGTATGAGGATGATGTACGGATCAGCTCGGTGCTATGGCACTATGAAAAAGATATCCTGGTGGAACCGATCAGCGGCGTCGGGATTATCTTTACCCGTTCGTCCGATGAGGTAATTCACCGCTTTTTGCTGGATCAGTCGATTGTGATCAATGCAGGGGTGGAATTCTGCATCCTCCCGTATGAGTGTAAGTTTTCTTATCGTATGTATACCTATGGCGACCGGATTGTTACGCCGATCACCAGCGTTCTGACCGGCACGGGGTTTGTCCCCAGTATCAATGTGAAAACGCTGTATACTGTGCTGTATCAGGAAAAGAACCGCCAGTTTGAGTTTCGTGGGGAACAGCACCCGTTCTGGGAACTGACCTATGTCAATAAGGGCAATATGATCTGCGAGGTAGATGGCCAGACCTTTGAACTGAAGCAGGGGCAGTTGATTTTCTTTACGCCGCATCAGTTCCATCTGCAGCGCTCGGACGGGAAAAGCCCCTTGTCCTTCCTGACCGTGACCTTTGACGGCGATATTGTCCATCCGGATACGATTGCCAACCGCACGATCTACGCGGACGATACCTGTCTCAAGGTGATCCAGGAGATTATCCGCGAGGAGCGGGAAGGGGAGATTTACTCGGACGATATGATTATCTGTGACGTGACGCGGCTGCTGATTACGATTGTGCGCAACGTCCGCGCCGATTCGGTGATTACCCGGATCCCGACCAAGCTGAAGGTGACGGTTGACAACAGCTACATAGCCGAGTGCATCGACCTGATTCATCAGCACATCACCGATTCGATTACGCTGCCGTGGCTGGCGAAGCAGCTGAACCTGTCCCCGTCCTATCTGTCCAGCCTGTTTAAGCAGAAGGTCGGGCGGTCGATTTCCGAGTACATCCGTCTCGTCCGGCTGGAGAAGGTCAAGGATATGATTGCGGAAGGGCGTTATACCATCGCGCAGATCTCCGATATCATCGGCTATTGCAGCCCGACCTATCTCTCGACCGAGTTTAAGCGGGAGTTTCAGATGTCACCGAAGGAATACGCAAAGATGCTGAATTGAGTTTGGTAATGAAGAAATATAGAGGAAAGCAGGGAGCGCTTTAAAATGGGCGTTTCCTGCTTTTTCGTCCAGCTTTTTGAAAGAAAGCTTGTTGTTCTGCGGGTCGTTGTCCTGCGGACAACTGCAAAAACTTTTGGTTCGCGGCGGTCCTCTCCTACAATTCCTTGACAAATGAACTGGGAGGATGCGTTTTACATCCCCCAGTTGTTTGCTTTTATTTACGATACGATTTGATAACCGGCCTTGCCGAGGGCTTCTTTGACCTCAGCAGCGTGGATCTGGTTTCGGGTTTCCATCTGCAGGCTGAGGAAGCAGGAATTGATATCCATGTTGATATCGCTGCGGGTGTGATGGACGGAGATAATGTTTGCGCCGGTCGAAGCGATAATATCGCTGACCCGGGTCAGTTCGCCGGGCTTGTCCGCCAGGGCAATTGTCACATCGACCAGCCGGCCTTCCATCAAAAGGCCCCTCGAAATCACGCGGGAAAGGATGGTTACGTCGATGTTGCCGCCGGAGACCAGGCAGATGACCTTCTTGCCCTTGACGTCCAGCTTGCCGAACATACAGGCCGCAACCGAAACAGCGCCCGCGCCCTCAGCGACCATTTTCTGCTGTTCGATCATTGCAAGGATCGCGGTCGCGATTTCATCGTCGGAGACGGTGACGATCTCGTCGACATATTGCTGGCACATCTGGTACGTGATATCGCCGGGATGCTTAACCGCGATACCATCGGCAAAGGTCGAGACGCTGGGGAGGGTGATCTGCTCGTGCCGGCGGATGGATTCGACCATGGAGGGGGAGCCTGCGGCCTGAACGCCGTAGACCTTGACATTGGGGTTCAGGGTCTTTACCGCGAAGGCGACCCCGGCGATCAGTCCGCCGCCGCCGACTGGGACGACAACCGCGTCGGCATCGGCGAGATCGTTCATGATCTCCAGGCCGATCGTGCCCTGGCCGGCGATTACGTCTTCATCGTCATAAGGGTGGATAAAGGTCGCGTCGCTTTCCTTTTGCAGTTCAACAGCCTTCGCGTAAGCGTCGTCGTAAACGCCCTTGACCAGGACAACGTCCGCCCCGTAGCTCTTGGTTGCCTCGACCTTGGAGATCGGGGCACCCGCAGGGATACAGATGGTGGCATGGATCCCGTTTTCCTTGGCGGACAGGGCGACGCCCTGGGCATGGTTGCCCGCCGAGCAGGCGATTACGCCGGCAGCCTTTTCCTCATCGGAGAGCTGGGACATCTTATAGTATGCGCCCCTGACCTTAAAAGAGCCGGTGACCTGCAGGTTCTCCGGCTTTAGGTACAGTTCACACCCCGGAACCAGCTTTGGAGCCGCCACCAAGTCGGTCGGATGTACAACTTTTTTCAGAATAAACGAAGCCTGATAGACTTTATCAAGAGAAAGCATTTCAATACATTCCTTTCTTTATATAAGCATTTTAAGAATAGTGTGGAGAGTGGAGAGTGGAGAGTGAAGTGAAGGTGTGCCGCGGGTCGCGGCACGATTTTAATGACTTCATTCCCGAAAGAAAATAAACAAGATGATACAGCAACTCCACTCGTTTTCCCGGTCTTTTCGCGGAAAAGTGACTGCGACAGCAGACAAGGGAAAACTACACTCTCCACACTCCACTCTAATTTCAAACGGACATGGCCATAGCGCCGGTGCGGAGCATCTGCTGGATGCCGAAGGGCTTGAGCATCTCCACAAAGGAGTCCAGTGAACGGAAATCCCCGGACATTTCCAGTATCATCGAGTTTTCCCCGACCTGCAAAACGGACGCGTGGAAGGCGTTGGCAACGGCGATCAGCTGGCCGCCGTTTTCCTCGGTGCGGGAAACCCTCGCCATCAGATGCTCGCGGAGGATTACCTTGTCCGGATCCAGGATTTCAACCGAAACGACGTCGTACAGCTTATCCAGCTGTTTTTCGACCTGGCGGGCGATCCGATTGTCCCCACGGACAACGATAAAGATCTGGGAAATATCGGGGTTTAAATCTTGGGCCGCTACAATGCTGAGGATGTTGAAAAAGCGGCGGCTGAACAGCGCGCATATACGCTGCAAAAGCCCCGGACAGTTATTGGCAGTTACTTTTACCAGAATATCTTTTTCCATAAGTAAACCTCTTCCTTTCTTCCACCCTTTTGAAAAAGGGTGGACGGAAAACTTTTGTCCTCCTCTCCGTCAGAGAGCGAAAAACGTTACCCAGCCGCTCTGCGCGGCTAACGTTTCTTCGGGAGGCTGCGTTATTGTGCTTTGATATTTGCCTTTTGAAAAAGGGTGGACGGAAAACTTTTGTCCTCCTCTCCGTCAGAGAGCGAAAAACGTTACCCAGCCGCTCTGCGCGGCTAACGTTTCTTCGGGAGGCTGCGTTATTGTGCTTTGATATTTGCTTTTGAAAAAGGGTGGACGGAAAACTTTTGTCCCCCTTTCCGTCAGAGAGCGAAAAACATTACCCAGCCGTTCTGCGCGGCTGTCGTCCCTTCATAAGACTAATGATAGCAAAACAGAAAAATATATTTGCATTTATGATTCGGCCTGGATTCCGCCAAATTAACGCATCGATATGCACCATCTACCCGGCGCGTTCGCTCAAGCCATGAATTTCAACGTCCGAGCGGATTGCGTAGCAGGAGCGACCGCCGCGAACTAAGTTTAGGATCCAGCCCTTTTTAAAGGGCTGGGGGTTACATTTCGAGGATGGGTTCTTCGACGGATTTGCCGCCGGGGACCATGGGGAGGACGTTGATATCCTTGTCGATCAGGCAGTTGACGAGGACGGGTTCTTTGAGGTCAATGGCGGCCTGAAGGACGGGGCGGATGTCCTCTTTTTTGGCGATGGTCAGGGCTTTGACGCCGAAGCCTTCCGCCAGCACTTCGTAGTTGGTCTTTTTATCGAGGGTAGTCTGGGAGAAACGCTTGCCGTAGAAAAGGTTCTGCCACTGGCGGACCATACCGAGGACGCCGTTGTTGAACAGCAGCTCGATAACCGGGACACCGTATTTGGCGGCGGTCGCCAGCTCGTTGCAGTTCATATGGAAGGAACCGTCACCCGCCGCGTTGACGACGATCTTGTCGGGGTTGCCCAGCTGCGCGCCGATGGCTGCGCCGAGCCCAAAGCCCATCGTGCCAAGGCCGCCGGAGGTGATCAGCTGCCTGGGATGGCGGAAGGTGTAGAACTGGGCGGTCCACATCTGGTGCTGGCCGACCTCGGTGGTGATGATCGCGTCGCCCTGGGTCAGCTCGGAGAGGGTTTCGAGGATTTCCTTCGGGGTCACGCCGTTTTCCGCGCTTGTCGTCTGCTGGAGGGGGTATTCTGCCTGCCAGCTGCCGATCAGGTTCATCCAGGTTTCGTGGGAAGTCTCGGAAACAGCTGCGTTTAAGTCAGTCAGGATGGTTTTGGCGTTGCCCTTGAGACGGATGTTAACGTCAACATTCTTGTTAAACTCTGCCGGATCGATGTCGATCTGCAAAATCTTGCAGCCGCGGCCAAAGGTACCGGTGTCGCAGGTCACGCGGTCGGAGAATCGGGTGCCGACCGCGATCAGCAGGTCGCAGTATTTGATGCAATTAGAGGCGGTTTTGGTGCCGTGCATCCCGAGCATCCCGACATAGCGGGGCAAGGTCTGGTCATAGCCGCCCTGGCACATCAGCGAACAGGAAACCGGCGCGTCGATCTTTTCCGCGAGGGCAGCCAGTTCTTCCGCTGCTTCTGCCAGGATAACGCCTCCGCCGGCGTAAATAAACGGGCGTTCTGCTTTTTCGATCATCTCGACCGCCTTCGCAAACCATCCCTGATCCGGCTTGGGCGGTTCTTCAATCGGAGCAGGCGTTTGGGGTGTATATTCACATTTTTGCGCGGTGATATCCTTTGGGACGTCAATCAAAACCGGTCCGCGGCGGCCAGTCATCGCGATCCGGAACGCCTGACGGATGGTATCCGCCAGATCTTCGACCCGGCGAACCTGAAAATTATGCTTGGTGACCGGCATCGTGACGCTGGTGATGTCGACCTCCTGGAAGGAGTCCAGGCCCAAAAGGGGACTGGTGACGTTGCCGGTAATGGCGACCATCGGCACCGAATCCATAAATGCGGTCGCGATACCGGTGACCAGGTTGGTCGCACCGGGGCCGGAGGTTGCAAGGCAGACGCCGACCTTTCCGGTACTGCGGGCATAGCCGTCCGCCGCGTGTGCCGCGCCCTGTTCATGAGAGGTCAGCACGTGCCGGATCCCTTCGCATTTATACAGCGCATCATAGATGTTCAGTACGGCGCCGCCGGGATATCCGAAAACCGTATCCACCTTCTGCTCTTTTAAACATTCCAAAATTATTTCTGAACCTGTCAACAGCATATGATTCCCATCCTTTCCATTTTACCGGTTTGATATCCGGCACCAGCCGGCCCGCAGGCTGTACTGCCCGGCTGGAAATGCTTTAAGCGCTTTTGTACCGCTTCGGATTTCCCTGGCTGAATAAAAAAGGCCCTCATCTCTCCGAAAAGAGATGAAAGCCCAGCTTCCACGGTACCACTCTTATTACCGTGCCCAATTACACGATCGCTCCTTACGCATCCAACAATGCTCTTCCGATAACGGGGATTCCGAGCCCACCTACTCATTCCTTTTCAGCGGCCTGCTCAAGGGTGATAGAAGCTTTCCTTATCCGCACCGCCTTACACCAACCGGCAGTTCTCTGCACCGAAACCGGAATTTCGTCCCCATCATTGCATTTGTGATATTTTCTGTATTATATAATAAAACTGCGCTGGTGTCAAGGGAAAAATTGCCCTTATTTCCCGGCCGTTCCCCGCGCGCTATTGGGCAAACCGACAGAGGAGTGCGGCCAGGCGGCAACTAAATTTTCCAGCCCAGCCCGCAGGAAAAGGAAAATCCCCTGCCGGTTTTTGCGTACGGTTTTATAGGGCAGCCTCTGACTCTGCATCTGCCGTGTCCGCGCGCATCCGCTTCATGGCACTTCGCATCATGGGCCGGTAGCAGATGATGCAAAGGATCGTAGAAGTCAGCCAGCAGGCGGGGCTGACAAAGCATATCCCCATAAAGCCGATGCGGTAGACGAAAAGGTATGTGACGGCGACCCTGGTCAGGATTTCCGAAAAACAGACCATCGTCGAGATAAACGATTTACCGATGCCGACCAGGGAATGCTGGAAGACAAAATCCCCGCAAAGAAAAAGGTAGCACAACGAGGTGATATGCATATATTGAAGCCCCGCGTTTAGGATATCTGTTTCGTTTGCACCGATGAATAAAAGCATAAACGGGCGCCCGAACAGAAACACAAAGGCCGTCAGGAACAGGCTGATGCCGATGGTAATAAACATGGCGTCCCGGACTCCTTTATGAATCCGGTCAAAATTGTTTTTACCATAGTTTTGGGCTGAGAAGGTGGAAATCGAGGTTCCAAAAGCGCCGATCACCTGGTAGGCGAGGGTGTCCATCTTGCTGGCGGCGGTATAAGCTGCCACGCTGACAGTCCCCAGGGTGTTGAGGGCGGTCTGCGCAAATAGGAAACTGATCCCGAGCAGGGATTGGGATAGAGACATCGGGATCCCGGTTTTTAGCTGCTGCCGAAGAATCCCCGCATTCGGTTTCCATGCCGCCCGTTTCAGATGGACGGCCGGGATTTTTTTCCACATGTAAATAAAACAGAGTACTGCGGAAAAAAGCTGGGACAAGACCGTCGCGGCCGCTACCCCCCAAACGCCCATGGAAAAAAGCTGTACGAACAGTAAATCCATCGATACATTGAGGAAGGAAGCGATGATTAAAAAAGTGAGCGGGACGACGCTGTTTCCGAAGGCACGCAATACACCGGCTTCATAATTGTAAGCGGCGGTGGCGAAGGCTCCGATGAATAAAACCGACGCATACAGCACCGTGTCCCTGAAAATTTCGTCCGGGACCCGGATAATCCGGAAAAGCAGGGGACAAAAGCACAGCCCGGAAAGGGTCACAAGGAAAACGGCGGCGAGCATGATCCAGATGCCGTTTGCAATTACCTTCCCGGTTTGCTCGGTATCTCCCCGGCTATAGGTCTGCGCGATTACGACCGATATCCCGCCGGACATGCCGGTCATCAGCCCCAGAATCAGCATGATCACCGGTGTGGAGGTCCCGACCGCGGCCAGAGCCTCGGAACCGATGCACCGGCCGACAACGGCAGTATCCACCATATTATAGAGCTGCTGAAACATATTTCCGACAATAATGGGAATGGTGAATGAAATCAGGCTGCGATGGATTTTTCCGGACGTCATGTCGACGGAAGTTGAGAACAGCTTCATACAGGAAACGCCTCCTATAAAAATACGGATGAAAAGCCAGCGCTTTTTTCGTACTTATTATAAAAGGCATTTCCGAATATGTCTAATACTTATTATGCATTAAAATTCATGCTCAAAAGGCATTTTTATAAACTCGATAAATTTGGTCGCAGCGGGGCTGAAGGGCAGCCCCTTTTTCCATGCGAGGACGCTGGAGGTGAAAAGCTCCGGGGATAGGGGACGGAAGGTAATTTTGCTCTGATCCAAAAAGGGGATCGAACCTTCGACGATCACGGCATGTCCCAGCTTTTTCTGCACCATGATGGCGGCGTTGGTGCTGAGGTTGCAGGTGACTTCGTATTTGAGGCCGGCGGAATATTCCCCGAACCAGTTGTCCAACTCATTTTGAACCAGCATGCGCCGCGGCAAAATCAGCGGGGTCTGGGCCAGTTCCTTCGCCGTAAGGCTGTCCTTGGCGGCAAGGGGATCGTCCGGGGTCATTAAGACCACCCAGCGCTCTCTCACGTCCATCCGGATATATTCATATTTGGCAATGTCGATCGGCTCCAGCAGCAGCCCGATATCGACCAGTCCTTTCTCCATCTGCTCCTTGACCAGGTCGGCATTGGCCGTAAACAGGTCAAAGTGCACCTTCGGATAGTTTGCGCGGAAAGCGGCAATCTTTTCCGCCAGGAATTCCATCGACGCAATTTCGCCGCAGCCAATGGTAATTGTTCCGTCTAAATCGCCTTCCTGTTCGATCAATTCCTGTTCGGTTTTGTCAACCAGTGAGATAATTTCTTCCGCCCTTCTGCGCAGCAAGACGCCTTCCTTGGTCAGCCGGATTTTTTTCCCGCTCCGTTCCAGTAGCGGGATCCCCAGGTCGCTTTCCAGCTGCGCAAGCTGGCGGCTAAGGGTCGGCTGGGTGATATGCAACGATTCCGCAGCTCTTGTAATATTCTCTTCCCGGGCGACCATGAGAAAGTAACGCAGTATACGGACTTCCATCCGAATCCCTCCTATGTCCGCCAAATGGGCTTCAGAATGCCTGCCCATAACGGATCTATAAAAATATCTTCCTTATAATTATACCAAATTGCGCCCGCACAGGCAATATCCAAAGCACGGGCAGTTTTGCGGCTGTCAATATTTTGGCACATGGCGCAATTTTTCTGTTAAAATCCAATCTTGCTCTTGTAATTTTGTAATTCTTATGATATGATAAACATGGGAATATTTATACAAATGGGGCCTGGCCCCAGGGGAAAGGATGAATAAGTATGAAATGCCCTTATTGCGCTTTCAGTGAGAGTAAAGTCATCGACTCCCGTCCGACGGAGGATGATGAAAAAATCCGCCGCAGAAGGGAATGTCTGTCCTGCGGAAAGCGGTTTACAACCTATGAGATCGTGGAGACAACGCCGCTGATGGTTGTAAAAAAGGACAAATCCCGTCAGATTTTTGACCGGGAAAAACTGATGCGCGGGCTGATCCGCGCCTGCGACAAGCGTCCGGTGACCAGCGAAATGCTGGACGGGATTGTCGACCGGATTGAACAGAATTACATCAACCGAATGGTGCGGGAGGTATCCTCGGAGGAACTGGGCGAGCTGGTGCTGTTGGAGCTGAAAAAGCTGGATAAGGTCGCTTATATCCGTTTCGCATCAGTTTATCGGGATTTTTCAGATGTGGAAACGTTCTTGAGCGAGCTGAAAAAGCTGCAAAGTGAAGAATAATTTGCAGAAAATTTTTTCTTTTGATGCAACATTTTTCCACCCTCGTGCGTATTATTTATAGAGGGATTCCCCTTGGCTGCCTGACTGGTTGGGGAGACGGGTAGCATACATTCTCTGGGGGTGAGGCCGTCCGCGAACATACGGAAGGAAAAACTTCTGGTATAAATGTTCAGGATACTTGACAAAATTTGACAGGAATGTTATAATAATTTTGAGTACAAGGGTTTAGGCTCTTTCCGTATCCGGCTGCTTGTATTTTGGGAATGAAATGGAGACGGAGAAAATTTATAAGGAGTGAGCTAAATGAAAAAAGTTTTGAAGAAAATCTTTGCTCTTGTCGCGAGCGGCGCCATGGCTATCTCAGCTTTTGCGATGAGTGCGTCGGCTTATGATTATGAGCCTAGTTTTGCAGCTCAGAAGTACGGCGGCTACTGTAGCATCTGCGACGAATCCTTCTACGGCAGTGTCGGCGGTCATTACACAGCTGCCGGTGTATGGCATACGTATGATAACTATAAAGGTTATGGTTATGTAGATAAATACGGAAATTGGTGCTGGTATAATTGGGTAGATGTCGATGACTTCTACTATGGAAACGGTTATTACGATGGTTATTACGGATACTATTCCGCTGCTTATCTGACCGCTGAGAACTGGAAAGGTGGTAAGATCACCGTTAAGGTGCCTGCTGGTGCTACTAACGTTTCTTATAGCTGGACTGGTACAAATATTGACGTAAGCTCTAAGACAGGTACTACCACTGTTAATGCTGAAAGAGAAAATTATAGTGCCACTTGTACAGTAACGTTTTCCTACAAGGTTTCGCCTTCCAGAACAGTAACAGATACGGTTAGCGTTTCTGTTAGCGGCTGGGCTTATTCTACATCCGCAGATGCTATGAAGGGTACTCCGTACAGCTATTCCAGCAACTACGGCTACTACTACGACTGTGACAAATATCCGTGTGATTACTGGTATCCTTCCTATACGAAGCCTTCTTACACCGCTCCTACCAGCGTGAAGTACGAAGTTGACTGGGATACCGACACCTTCTACTACAACGGAAAGAAGCAGGTTCCTTCCGCTACTGTAACCATTGGCAACCGCACGATTGAGCTTGATGTCAAAATCACTTCGGGCGATAAAAGTAGCACTGATGTTGGTTCCTACCGCGCGTCCGCTTCTCTGCCTTCCGGCTACAAAGGCTATAAGCTCTCCGGTACGACTCTCCGTTACACCATTGAAGAGCCGCTCAAGCAGGGCCTGACCACCGAGAACGGCGCTACCTATTATTACAACAACGGCAAGGCTGTGACTGGTTGGAAGACCGTCAGTGGCGATACTTACTACTTCGAGAAAAACGGTGTAGCCGCTACCGGATGGGAATGGATTGACGGATACTGGTACTACTTTGATAATTCAGGTGTGATGCAGACTGGTTGGGTAAGAGCAAACGGGAAGATTTATTACACTTACGAAAGCGGTGCCATGGTTGCTTCTAAGTGGATGAAGCTGGACGGCTACTGGTATTACTTTACCGGTTCCGGCGCGATGGCTGAGTCCCAGTGGGTACAGACCGGCGGCCAGTGGTATTACCTCTCTGCTGATGGCAAGATGGCGACCAACACCACCATCCCCGGCGGTTACCGCGTTGATGCGAACGGCGTTTGGATCAAGTAAATTCTTCGTTTCAACTGAATAAGCAATAAAAGCTCCTCCGTGCAACCACACGGAGGAGCTTTTTGCGCCTATTGGCGCAGAGCAGGCTAAAACCGTCGCCCATTTCCGTTACAGAAAACAGACGGCGGTTTCTGATCAGTTCTTCACAAAGAATTCCTCGTACCAGAGGATAAAGGTATAAATAACCCAAATTTTTTTCATATTGAGCTTGGTGCCGTTCTTGTGATCATCGAGCATCTTCCGGATGAAGTCGTGGTTGAAGAATTTCGCAGCGATTTCGCCGTCGAACTTTTCCCGAACCATCTCATAGTACTTGTCTTCCCGCAGCCAGTCGGACAGCGGAACCGGGAAGCCCAGCTTTTTCTTGTTGGCGGTCCGGGGCGGAATTTCTTTGATCGCGGCGCCGCGGAGGGCACGCTTGGTGACCTCATCATAGGCGCGGTAGCGGGTCGGAATCTGTACCGCCAGCTCCAGCACCTTCTTGTCCAGGAAGGGAACCCGCAGCTCGAGGGAGTTTGCCATGCTCATCCGGTCAGCCTTTTGCAGGATATCGTACAGCATCCAGGTGTACATATCGACATACTGTAAGGTCGTCGGCTCATCGAAGCCCTTCATCCGGTCGAACAGCGGCTTTGCGTAGTCGGTGGGATCCTTGGCGTGATAGTCCTTTTTCAGGACTTGATTCCGGTTTTCGTAGGTAAAGTTGTAGTTTGCCCGCATAAACCGCTGATAAGGTTCCATCGCCCCGCGCAGGATGAACTGCTTGCCCTTAAAGTCGGGCAGTCGCCTTGCGACCCCGGCCGCCGCTTTCCGCAGCTGACGGGGGATTTTTCCGTAGCGCTGGAAGTGTCCGCCAGCCAGATACATCGGGTAGCCGCCGAACAGCTCGTCCGCGCCCTCACCGGACAGGACAACCTTGACGTATTTCGCCGCGTTCTGCGCCAGGAAATAAAGCGGGATCTCGGAGGGGTTGGGGAGGGGTTCGTCCATATAATACTGGATTTTGCCCGCCATCCCGAAATAGTCGTCCGCGTTGATCTTGTTGCTGATGTTCTGCACGCCGACTACCTTGGAAAATTCCTGCGCATAGGACAGCTCAGAATACTTTTCTTCCTCATAGCCGACCGTAAAGGTCTTGATATCCTTGGTGCACGCGGCCACCTCTTTGACAACGTAAGAGGAATCGATGCCGCTGGATAGGAAGCAGCCGACCTCGACGTCGGCGATCTGGTGCGCCTTAACCGATTCGGTAAAAGTCTCCGCGATCAGCGCTTCCCATTCCTCCTGGGTCTTGCTCTCGTCGATCTTGTAGGTGACCTCATAGTAGCGCTCGATCTTCATCTGCCCGTTCTGGTACTCAAAATAGCAGCCGGAGGGGAGCTTATAGACATTTCGGAACATCGTCTCGTTGTCTGGCACATATTCATAGCAGAGCCAGTCGGGGAGCCGTTCCTCGTTTAACTCCTTTTCAAAGCGCGGATGCTCCAAAAAGGATTTGATCTCGCTGCCAAAAAGGAAGGTATCGCCCTTTTTATAGTAGTAAAATGGCTTAATGCCAAAGATATCCCGGGCGCCGAACAGCTTTTTCTCTTTTTTGTCCCAGATCACGAAGGCGTACATTCCCCGCAGCTTATCCAGAAGCCCTTTAGCGCCGTACTCCTCATAGCCGTGCAGCAGCACTTCCGAATCGGTTTCGGTTGTGAAGGTATGGCCTTTTTCCAGCAGGTCGGCGCGGATGGACTGGTAGTTGTATATTTCTCCGTTAAAGACCAGCACCATCGACCGGTCCTCATTGAAGATCGGCTGGGAGCCGCCGGAGAGGTCGATAATCGCCAGCCTTCTAAATCCAAGCGCCATCTCTTCGTCTACATAGGATGCGGCCTGATCCGGGCCGCGATGGGTAATCCGGTCGCCCATGGCGTCGATGACGCGCTTCGCGTCCGGCAGGCCATTCACCGAAAACCCCGCAAATCCACACATAAAACTTCCCCCTTCCCCCAGCCCCTTTAAAAAGGGGCTGGACCCCTAAACTTTTGTCA
>CAYWRQ010000035.1:0-2547 GCA_964460915.1 uncultured Oscillospiraceae bacterium | reverse complement strand
CTTCCCCCTTCCCCCAGCCCCTTTAAAAAGGGGCTGGACCCCTAAACTTTTGTCACTCTTTCCGTTAGATAGTAGAAAACATGACCTCATCGCTCTGCGCGATGGGCGGTCACGGACCGCTTTTTATTATTATTTCCGTCAGCTGTCGAATAACTGGACGGCTTTTCTTCATAACATTCACACCGTTTCCGGAGTTTCGACCGACCCGCAGAGGGCCGGGGCAATGGTTTTTGTCAACTACCCGGCGACAATGACAAGAAAGTTTTTGCCAGGCTTTTTTCAAAAAGCCGCGTAACTCCCATCGTAGCCGCCGTCACTCCGTTGTAGGTTTGCCGCAGCGGAGGATGGCGGCGCGGGCGAGGACTTCGAGGACATCGACGCAGCCGGTAATGGGGTAGTCCCGCTTGATGAGGGACAGCTCAGTGCAGCCGAGGATATTGACATCACAGCCGCGCGCCATCATATCGGCGGATAGGCGGTTAAATTTCGGCAGGTCGACGGGAATGCCGGCCTTAATGTTGTCGTAAATCAGGCTCATGACGTCGGCTTGTCCGGCGGCGTCCGGGATTTCCCATTGAATTCCGGCCTCATCGAGCGCCTGCTGAAATAGACCTGTCCGGATAGTGCCGGTGGTGGCGAGGATACCGGCCTTTCGGATACCCTGCTCCTTCAGATAGGCGGCAGTTTCGCGGACTGCGTGAATCCAGGGAATGTTTATCTGCCCGGCCACCTCGTCATAAAAGCAGTGGGAGGTAACGCAGGTGACGGCGATACAGCTGGCGCCGAGTGATTCCAGCGTCTGTGCGGCAGAGAGCAGAACCGGTACCGGGCTTTCCTCCGTTCGGCCGAGGATGTAGGATGTCCGGTCGGGGATGGCCGGAAGGTTGAGGAGGATGGTCGGGAGGTGCTCCTGGTCTTTTCGGACGTCCGTCATCCGCACCAGCAGCTCCTGAAAATAAGCCGACGCCATCGGCCCCATGCCGCCGATAATCCCTAAAACCGGCGTGCCTTCAGAGAAAAGTATGCTCATTCATGTAATCCTTTATTGCCAAAGTATTTCTTGTATTTTTTTACATAGTTCAGCTGGTTCTTCATATAATAAATCCGCCGTTTGATCGACAGGTCAGGCTCATAATAGAAAGAATGGATAAAACGCTTGTCCTTAATCAGCTGCTTGGCTTCGGCCTTTAGGTCCTCGTCATGAACATACTTAAAGATAATGCTCTTGGGAATGATGCTCCAAAGAGCCGGTTCCTCGGCGATAACACAGCCCATCGGCTGGTTTAAGATCAGATCGTTGACCAGGAAGGTCGCGAGGTTGTACCCGGCGGCGGTGACGAAAAAGCTGGAACGGCCTTGGCGCAGGTTCATCTCAAACAGCTTGTACTTGCCGTCCCTGGGGTCGAGCTTCATGTCGAAGTTGGCAAACCCGACATAGCCGATGTCCTCCAAAAAGGTCTTCATCTGCTTAGCCAGCTCATGGTCAACGGTGTTGATGATCGCCGCATAGCTGCCGATCCCTTCGGGGGAGTGCTCCTCCAACAGGGCATGGCCCAGCGCAATCAGCTTGACCTTCCCGTCCTTACCGCAGTAGCAGTTCATGACCCGCATCTGGCAGTCCTCGCCGGGAATGTATTCCTGCAAAATCAGATGATCCTGATAGGAGGAACCGTAGATTGCCGCCAGGATTTCGTCGAACTCCTGCTTGTTGTTTGCGAGGAAAACCTTTTTCTTGTGGGGGAAGGTGCAGTTCCAGTAGGCCACCGAGTTGGACGGCTTGATGATGCAGGGAAAATCGAACGGCAACTCGACATCCTTGTAGTTTTCCGCCGTGCAGGTGGTCGTCTTCGGGAACAAAAACCCGTGTTCGGTGCAGACCTGGTAAAAGCTTTCCTTGATCGACAGCCGCATCAAGAGGTCTTCATTGATGCAGGAAAAGGTGTAATAGGGGCGGAGCGCCTCCTGGTTGCGGACTAAGAGCTTAATGTAGTTATCGCCGCAGGGAACGAGCAGAAGCTGTTTGCCGTTTTGATGCTCCTGCGCAAATTTGATCAGAGTAGAAACAAAAACCTCGTCGTTTTCAAGATCCGGCTCCGTAACAGCGACCTTGACGATCTTGGAATTGGAGGTCGCGCCGAGGGCTTTTTTACCGATTGCATAAGAGGTTACGCCGTATTCGCCGTAGGCCTCATGGAACGAGCGGGCCATGCCGTAGACATTGACGTCGCTGCCCAAAAGGACGGGGATAAAGGGTGCGGACATATCGTCTCTTCCTTTCTGTCAGAATAGCGGACATACAAATCCATTGTACATCCAATACCCTTTATTATACTATCCTTACGGGGAAAAAACAAGTGCTTTTTCAGATGATAGCGGCCCATATGCTTTTTATACATTTTCCCTCTTGACAAGTGAAAAAACGAGTGTTATGATAAAGGTACAAACCTGTGAAAGGGACGCATTTTCCAATGAAAACCGGCTCAGAGAGAGGTATCACCGGCTGTAAGTGCCTCCGACGTTTCGGAAAATCGCTACCACCCCGGAGGG
>CAYWRQ010000034.1:11269-21705 GCA_964460915.1 uncultured Oscillospiraceae bacterium | reverse complement strand
TGGTCCTGGCCTGGTCGGCAATCGCACGGGTAATGGCCTGGCGGATCCACCAGGTCGCGTAGGTCGAGAACTTAAAGCCCTTGGTATGGTCAAACTTTTCGACCGCCTTAATCAGGCCGAGGTTGCCCTCCTGGATCAGGTCCAAAAACTGCATCCCGCGCCCGACGTACCGCTTCGCAATCGAAACAACCAGCCGCAGGTTCGCCTCGCTCAGCCGCTTTCTCGCGTCCGCCGCCACCTTCGGGTCGTCGCTGGCCATCTTTTCCGCCAGAATATTCTCCTCATCCGCCGTCAGCAGCGGCACCCGGCCAATCTCCTTCAGGTACACCTTCACCGGGTCGTCGATGTTGATCCCGTCGCTGGAGAAAGCCGAATCATCCTCCTCCAGGACAGCGGTTTCCTCAAATCCCAGCGTAATATCGTTATCAACGCTCAGATCGTCGAGGATTTCAATATTGCTGCTTTCCAGCGAATCATAAAACTTGTCCAGCTGCTCCGCGTCGAAGTCCATCTCCTCCAGCGCGTCGGTGATTTCCTTCGCGGTCAGCTTGCCTTTGAGCTTTCCTTGTTCCATCAGTTCGGTAACAGCAGATTTTTTGTCGGCCATCTTGCTCTCTCCTTTATATTCGGAAAATAATCTATGTCAGGGGGCCAAAAGCCCCGCTTCAATACCATCCCCGGCGGCCTGCGCCCCCGGAACCGCCTATTGCTTTCTTTCCCGGATCTGCTCCGCAAGCCTTCGGAATTCCTCCTCCGACAGCTCCTGTGCCCGGCTCAGTTCCTTCTTGCGGATGCTGTCCTCCAGCGTGCGGATATAATCCTCCAGCGCTTCCCGGCTCACGCTGAGCTGCTGCTCCGATATTCGGGCCACAACGCCGGAGATCTGGTTCATCTGCCCTTCGCTCAGCACGCCGCCCAGCTCGGTCAGGGTACACTCCCCTTCCTGCTGCAGCCGCAGCATCGCCCGGTAGATTTCTTTTGTGTCCTCACTGGAAAACATTTCCTCCGAGACGCGGCCCATGATGTACCCGCCCCAGTCCGGATGGCGGTACAGGCATCCGAGGATTCCGTCCTCCGCCATGCCACCCGTGCGCCTTGTCCGCGCGTATAGGTTCAGGCGGCCCGACTGGATATCCGTCGACTCCTTTTTCCGGGCAGTCCGCACCCGCCGGTTAAACGCGGCCTCGATGCTCTCCCGGATCACCTCTTTTAAAGCGCCTGTCTCGGAAGCCAGCTTGCCCGCGTAGATTTCCCGCTCGATCTTATTGGGGACGGTGGAAAGGTAATCGGCCGCCTCCTGCAGATACGCGCTCTGCTGGTCGGGGGAACCGAGGTCGTATTTGGCGCGGATCACGCCGATTTGGTACTCGGTGACGTTGCGGGCGTCGTCGATCAGCATCTTAAACCGCTCGGTGCCGTACTTTTTGATGAACTCGTCGGGGTCCTTCGCACCCTTCATGTCCAAAATCCGGGTCTTCAGCCCGACCTCCTCCAGCAGTCCGACCGCGCGGTTGGTCGCCGTCCGTCCCGGGCCGTCGGAGTCGTAGGCGATCACAATTTCTTTGGCGTAGGTCGCCATCAGCCGCGCCTGCTCCGAGGTCAGGGCCGTTCCCAGCGTCGCCACTACGTTTTCAAACCCGGCCTGGTTCATAGCGATCACATCCATGTACCCTTCCGCAAGGATCAGCTTGTCCCCCGAGACGTTCTTGGCGAAATTCAGGGAGAAAAGGTTGCGGCTCTTTTTAAAGACCGGCGTATCGGAGGAGTTCAGGTACTTGGGCTTGGAATCATCCAGCACCCGCCCGCCGAAACCGATGACATTTTTGCGGATATCGATGATCGGGATGATGACCCGGTTGCGGAAGGTGTCATAGACCGACTTGCCGTCCCGCCCCCGGGTGACCAGGGCGGCCGTCAGCATCTGCTCGTCGGAATAGCCCTTGCCGCGCAGATAGTTTCTCAGGTTGTCCCAGCCGGCCGGGGCATATCCCAGCCCGTACTTGGTCACCGTCTTCGAGGACAGCCGGCGCTCCCCCAGCAGGTACTCCCGGCCGGGCGCGCCCTGTTCCGAACGGAGACAGCTGTGAAAATAGTGGGCGGCGGCGCGGTTGATCTCATAGATCAGCGGCTTTATGCGCAGCATCGGGTCCTCCCGCTCCTCCTCCGGGAACGGAATCCCCGCCCGCTCGGCTAAGAAACGCAGCGCCTCGATGTAGCTGAGGTTTTCGGCCTTCTCGATAAACGAGATCACGTCCCCGCCTACCCCGCAGCCAAAGCAGTAAAAGGACTGATTTTCATGGTAGACGACAAAGGACGGGGATTTCTCCGAATGAAACGGGCAAAGCCCCTTGCTGGTGCGGCCGGAGCGCTTGAGGGAAACATAGGAGGAAACAATCGTCTCAATGTCACAGCTCATTTTCAGCTGGTCCAAAAAACTTTGCGGAATCGCCATCTTCCGTCTCCTCCCTTCTGTTCAGCCGCCTCATCGGACAGCGCGAAAAATCCGTCTATATAATAATACCCCAAAAAAGTGAACAATCCTTTTTATCTATGGCATTTTTCTATGTTTTTTTCCGTCTCGCCCTATTCCATGTCACAAAACCGTTCTTCGACCAGTTCCGGCAGCACCTTCCCGGCGCTTAGCTCGGTCAGTTCCTTGGTGAACGCCGCGGCGCGGTCGGCGCGGATCAGCAGCCGCATCTCGACGCAGTCGGTAAAGGAAGTGTCCAGCGTCCGGATGTTGTACCGGGGCAGCAGGTAGCTGATTTTCCCGTACAACCCGTAATCACAGGCGACCTCCAGCACCTGGCAGCTGGTCATATGCATCTTCTCCGCCGCCGCCAGGGCGATCCGCGCGCCCTTTGAATAGGCCCGGGTCAGTCCGCCGACCCCCAGCAGAATCCCGCCGAAATACCGCGTCACGACGACGCAGACCCCGACGATCCCTTCCTTCAGGATCACGTCCAGCACCGGCACGCCCCCGGTGCCCTGCGGCTCCCCGTCATCGGAGCAGCGCCTGGTCAGGCCGTCCTTTAAAACATAGGCGTAAACATTGTGCCCGGCCTCCGGGTTTTTCCTGCGCACCGACGCAAGAAAGCGTTCGGCCTCCTCCGCTGTCTCGACCGGCTGGATGCAGCCAATAAAACGAGACTTTTTTTCGACAAATTCGTCTTCGGCATACCCCTTGACCGTCACATAATCCTTTTCCATCATCTAAAATCCTTTCGGGCCGTCATCCGGGCAGGTACGAACAAAAGGCGGTACAAGGAGACTGGCTCCGCGTACCGCCTATTGGATTCACAATGAACCTTATTTATTGAGACCAAAACGTCTGTTGAATCTGTCAACACGTCCACCGGTATCAACCATCTTCTGTTTGCCGGTATAGTACGGATGACACTTCGAGCAAACTTCAACGCTGATGTTGTCCTTGGTAGAGCGGGTTTCCCAGGTTGCGCCGCAAGAGCACTTAATAACGGTGGTCTTGTATACGGGATGGATACCCTCTTTCATTCTTTACACCTCTTTCAATAATACGCTCATACGTATATTCTTACAGTTCTTTATAATACCACACAGAAGGCCAAAAAGCAAGTTTTTTTTAAGAAAAAATCTGATGAATCCCAGTCAATAATTTGTGCATTTTCGGTGATACTAAGATAGGCGGCCCATCAGCCGCCGATTTCTCAGCAAAGGGAGCACCCTTCATTTCCCTTTGCGGAAAGGTATCCACATGAACAAGAATAAACCCAAAAACCTGCTGCTTTTTTCGGTCGGCGGGCTGGGATATGGATTACTCGAAATCCTGTGGCGGGGGTCGACCCACTGGTCGATGCTGCTGACCGGCGGCGGATGCCTGATGCTGTTGGACAAGCTGGACCTGCGCCATCAGAAGGAATGGCTGTTCCTGCGGTGTATCCGCGGCTCGGTCCTCATTACAGCCGTCGAATTCCTGGTCGGGATGCTGGTCAACCGGGTCCTTCATCTGGACGTCTGGGATTACTCCGCCCAGCGGGGCAACATTGCTGGGCAGATCTGCCCGCTGTATTCGATCCTGTGGTATTTTTTGTGTTATCCGGTTTTCGGGCTGTTAAAGAAAATGCGCCCGGCAGGAAATGATGCATAAACTGGATTTATTGCTTGCAAAATCCGCCCGGATAGAGTATAATGACCCTAATAAAAGGTTTTGGATGCTGGAAGTGTCCTCTTGCCAAATGAAAGAAGGAAGTCATTATGTACGCAGATTTACTTGATTCGATCGGTCTTATTCAAAAAACGGACCCCGATGTCGCAAACGCCATGGCCCTGGAGCTGGCCAGACAGCGCCGCAACATCGAGCTGATCGCCAGTGAAAATATCGTCTCCCCCGCGGTCATGGCGGCGATGGGCAGCATCCTGACCAATAAATATGCCGAAGGATACCCCGGGCGGCGCTACTACGGCGGCTGCGAATGTGTCGACATCGTCGAGGACATTGCCCGGAAGCGCGCCTGTGCGCTGTTTGGCGCCGAGCACGCCAACGTCCAGCCCCATTCCGGCGCCCAGGCCAACATCGCGGTCTATTTTGCCCTGCTACAGCCCGGCGATACCATCCTGGGCATGAATCTGGATGAGGGCGGGCATTTGACCCACGGCTCCCCCGTCAACATCTCCGGAAAATACTTTCATGTCGTTCCCTACGGCGTCAACCCGGAGACCGGGCGGATCGATTACGAGATGCTTATGCAGCTCGCTTTGGAGCACAAGCCGAAAATCATCGTCGCCGGCGCCTCCGCCTACCCCCGCACGATTGACTTTGCAAAATTCAGAGAGGTCGCCGACGCCTGCGGCGCCTACCTGATGGTCGATATGGCCCACATTGCCGGCCTGGTCGCGGCCGGGCTTCATCCGAATCCCGTCCCCTACGCTGACGTCGTCACGACCACCACCCACAAGACCCTGCGCGGCCCCCGCGGCGGCATGATCCTGTGCAAGGAGTCCCTGGCCAAAGCGATCGACAAGTCGATCTTCCCCGGCACCCAGGGCGGCCCGCTGATGCACGTCATCGCCGGCAAGGCGGTCTGCTTCGGGGAAGCCTTAAAGCCCGAATTTAAGGAATACCAGACTCAGATCGTCAAAAACGCCGCTGCCCTGGCAGACGGCCTGACCGGCAGAGGGATGCAGCTTGTCTCCGGCGGCACCGACAATCATCTGATGCTCCTCGACCTGCGCAACATGGGGCTGACCGGCAAAGAGCTGGAGCGAAACCTCGACGAGGTCTATATCACCGCCAACAAAAACGCGATCCCGAACGACCCTCAGAAGCACACGATCACCTCCGGCGTCCGGCTCGGTACCCCCGCCGTCACGACCCGCGGCTTCAAGGAAGCGGATATGGACGTGGTCGCCGAGTGTATCTACCGGGTTGCCGCCGACTTTGAAGGCAGCAGGGATGCCGTGCGCGAGACGGTAAACGGGCTTTGCGAGAAGTATCCGCTCTACGAGGATTAATCCGCCTTTCTTTTCGCCTGGAAGGGGTTTCGGCCTTTTCCGGGCGTTTCTTTATGATGAGCTGTTTCTTTTTCCGGCGCGGGACGGGCACCGCGATGGGAAAAATCCAAAAATGATAAAAAGTTACATTTTTCATCATAAAATATGATTGACGCCATGGCGACAATATGGTAAAATTGGTATATATTAAAGTATATTTAGCAGAGAGTATACTGAAGCTTCGCGGAAAGGATTACCTGCAGATATGAATAGATTTTTGAAAAAGCTGACTGCCTTTGGACTTACGGCCGCGGCCGCGTTCTCTCTGACAATAGGCAGTGTTTCCGCATCCTGGATCCAGTCTGCCGGCAGATGGAGCTATACGGAAGGATCTGTACTCGCCACCGGCTGGCGCAAAATAGACAATATTTGGTATCATTTTAACGGCAGCGGGATTATGCAGACCGGCTGGCAAAAGATAGATGGCATATGGTATTATTTTAAGACGAGCGGCGCGATGCAGACCGGCTGGGCCAAAATAGACGGGCAGTGGTATCTGTTTAACGGCGGCGGCGCGATGAAAACCGGCTGGGCGCAGTCGGGCGGGGTTTGGTATTTCCTGAACGGCGGCGGCGTCATGCAGACCGGCTGGGTGTTCACCGGCGGCCACTGGTATTATATGGACCTGGACGGCCGGATGCAGACTGGATGGCTGGATCTCTCTGGGAAACGGTATTACCTCCATCAAAGCGGCGCAATGGCAACCGGTACCGAACAGATTGACGGAAAAACCTACACGTTTGCCGCAAGCGGGGAGCTGTTGGATGACGATACCTCGGATAATTCCGTCGTTTCCCCCGAGGTAAGCACCATCGCCAAGGAGGTCCTTGCTCAGATCAACAGCGCCAGAAAGAAAGAAGGGCTGGCGGCCCTCTCCCTTTCGGAGCAGCTCGGCGTTATTGCGCAGGCCAGGGCCTTGGAACAGGCAAAGATGGGCACAATCTCCCATAGCCGCCCGGACGGCAGCGAATGGTATACGATTTTAGTGGAATACGGTATGCCCGCCGCTGGATGCGGGGAAAATCTTGCAATGAATTACACCTCTCCCTCCGCCGTCGTCAAAGCATGGCTGGAATCAGCCGTTCATAAGTCGAATATAATGAATGTGTATTATCAATATATGGGGATTGGTTATTACGAAGAAAACGGCAACATCTACTGGGTGCAGCTATTCTCCGCGTCAAACTAAGCAGATCAGGTTCTCTGTCTGCCAAACCTGCACATAGAAACTCAGGAGAGGCCGCGTTTTTGCAGTCTCTCCTTGTGTTTATATTGCAATATTCATCTCATCTAGCAAAAAATCTATTTTAGTAGGAGGAAATTTTTATGGCATCACGGCAAGATTTTTTACTCGACTATACCATCGGGGACCGGATTACCGTTGTTTTGGCGGGCGCGTCCCTCATTTGGAGCGGTGAACTGACCGAAATCGGGGAGCGCCGTATCCGCCTGCGAATGCAGGATTCCACGCTGCGTTCCATTTCGTATGAGGGCATTATCGCCGATTACCGCCAGGCAGAGACAGATTCCCTTCCAGAAACAGAGGAGGCTGCCGCCCTGCCCGCAGCTACCACCGAGGAGCAGCGGCTCTTACAGCTCCGGGACGCCGCCCTGGCGGTCAGGAACGCCGTATACGAATGGGAATTTGATCCCGCCTCCCTCCGGGAACAGATCCGCCTGTTCCCGAACACCGAGGAGAAACCGCTGATGGCGGCTTTGGCGGAAAACCTGGAAAGCGCGGATGCGTCTGAAGACTATGAAACGATTGACAAGATTGTTTCGGCGGGCCTTGGCCTGATGGAGAAGGCGCCGGATAATATGGTTCTGCGCAGGCTGGTCGGCGAAGCGGCCCTGCTGGCGGAAGATTACGACCTGGCGGAGGAATCCCTTTACGGGTCGGAAAATTACGCCGAAGCTTTCTACGCGGCCAGCCTTCGCCCCGCAGCCGACCAGATGGCCGAAGACGGGGCCTGCCATCTGCTCTATGACCGCAAGAAGGTGCCGGATGTTGTCCGCTGCTTTGTCCGGATGGCAGCCAACGCGGGCGACCTTTCGGTCTTCGGGCGGTACCTGGATAACGAGCGCGCATCGGATCCGCTGCTCACCGCCCAGTGCCTGGCCTATCTGCTGCTGCGGAAAAAGATTGTGCCGGATCTGGCGGAGGGTGAGCTAACCGCTCCGGAAAATCTGGCGGCCCTGGAAGCGGCGTTCCGCGAGGCCTATCCCGTCCCGGAAAACAGCCAGCTGGAGGTCATGGAGTCGGAGGAAAAGGAAGAAGCCCCCGTCTATACCGAACCGGTTACGCTGAACTTTGACCAAATCGAAACCCTTCCGGATACCCCCGCCGAGGCTGAATCCCCCGCCCCGACCCGGACGGAGATCGAAGGCGTGATCTTCTCCTTTAAGCCGGAGCAGAAAATCGGGTTTATCCGCGCGGAGGATACCGACTGGTTTTTCCATATGAACCACATCGTCGACGAGGACCTGCTGAAAATGCTGGAGGAAGACCCCGGCGCCCAGTATCTGATCTATTTTGACGTCGGCCGGAACTACCGCGGCGACTGCGCGATCAACGTCCGGCTGCGGGACAAAAACAACCCCAAGGAAAAGCAAGACCCCGCCCTGCTGGTCGAGCACCACGGCATCATCACCCGGTACTACCCCTTTTACTCCAACGGGCAGATCACCGAAGGCGAAAGCGTATACAATTTCCGCACCGCCTTCATCACCGACCCGACCCTGAAAAACTATTGCGAAATCTTCCAGGACGTCGTCCAGCGCCAGTTTGCCGTCATCTTCCGGCTCAAGAAGCTCAAGGACGGAAAGCTGGTCGCCACCGAGATCCGGCTGGAAACCCCCTTTACCGAGGGTGAAATCAAGCTGATCCGGGGAACCGCAAACGAATAACCGATTGATCGCAAAACGGCTGCCAGCCTTTTGAAAAAGGCTGGGCGAAAACTTTTGGTTCGCGGCGGTCCTCCGGGCTGCGCCCTCCGTCGGTCGTTTATTTTTAGAAATGGCGGAACGCGCCGGGTACATACGGCGGTTCCGAACGTTTTTCAGGGACACTCGGGGAACTACTTTCCTTCGGGACAAAAGACGTCCGAAGACTGCGAGCTTGTCGAGCAGTCTCACTTGTTTGGTTCGTTGTGACACGGCCGCGTCGGATAAAAGTGGTCCGTGACCACCGGCTGTCTTCATTTTTCCTATCCTTTTCGCTTTAAAGCTTCTTCGACCGAAAAACGGATAAATTCGTCAGGCGTCGGAATTTTTCCTTTCCTTGGAACACGATGCTGTTGTATCATTGTCTCAGGACGTGGATTCGTATATGCTGCATCAATGGCAGCCTGCATTTCGCGCTTCACTTCCTGAACACTGACTCCGTTTTTTCTCGCAATTTTTCGATATACATCACGCATACTCATAAACGAACCTCCAATTTTTACCTGTATCTAATGGATTGGACTCATATTAGTCCCATTCTATCATACTCACCCATATAAAATCAAGATATGTGGACCCATTTTAGTCCAATTTTAGGGAGAGTAGATCATATGGAAGAACAGAAAATCAAACAGGATTCTCAGATTCACATCGGCCGGAATATCCGCAGAATCCGCCTGTCCAAAAAGATCGGACAGACCCAGCTGGTCGGTAAGCTCCAGCTGGAGGGCATCGCCATCACACAGGAAACCCTCGTCAAAATCGAGCGCGGCATCCAGCATATCACTGCCAGCCAGCTTCGGGCGATCCGGGACGCCTTGGATACCAGCTATGATGAGCTGCTCAAATAAAAAGCCTTCTTTTCGATCCGTTTGAGGGAACCGAAAAGAAGGCTTTTTGCTGCAATATCCATCAGCAGATCAGCTGGTACACCATCATCATCAGCGGCATACTCACAATGCACAAGATCACGCTCATGACGTTGATTGCGCTGGCCTTACGGGAATCCCCGCCGAACAGGTCCGCCATCTGGGTGACGCTGACCGCCACCGGCGCGCTGGTGGCAAGGATTGTCACGACCAGAACGTCCTTGGCGCCGGGAATCAGGAAGGTAACCCGGCTGGCCCAGATCAGCAGGATAATCAGCAGCGGATAGACAATCAGCCGCCCAAAGCTGATCAGATAGCATTTCAGTTGGCCGAAGGTCTTCTTGATATCGACCTGCGCCATCAGCATCCCGATCATCAGCATTGCAACCGGCCCGATGGTGGCGCTGACCGCATCAATCGTGTCCGCGATCAGGGGCGGGAAGGTCACCCGCAGGAAGAAAAACAGCATCCCCGCGGCAATCGCGATCATATTGGGATTGGTCACGATTTTTTTCAGATTCATCTTGCTGTCCGGATTCAGCAGCCGCGGCAGGTGCACCCAGACCAGTATCGTCTGGAAGGCGATAAACGCGCAGCAGTAAAAGACATATTCATCGCCCAGGATCGAGCTGACCAGCGGGACAATCAGGTTGCCGCCGTTGGAGTAGATCAGCGACGCCCGCTCGACCCCGTCCAGCTTCAGCTTGTCACCTAGAAGCCTTGTGACCGGTATGTACACCACGTGCAGGCCGATTGCCGCCAGCAGCGCGATCAGCAGCCCCTGCAGCCGGTCGGCGCTGTACTCCAGCTGAAAGGCCGACAGGATCATGCAAGGGCAGATCACATACAGGGTAATGGCCGACAGCACCGCCGACTGCTCACCGCGCACCTTCCCCGATTTGACAACCGCGAATCCCATCAGCATCATGATCGCCATGGACAAAATTTTTTCCAGTAGCAATAAACTTAGTTCCAATTTAAACATCCCTCTTTGTGTATTATTTTTATTATATCATAAAAGGGTGTGTTTTGTAAAGGCTCAGCTTTACAAAACGGGACAAATGTGATACACTAAAACAAAAACAGAGAGAGAAG
>CAYWRQ010000034.1:5742-11259 GCA_964460915.1 uncultured Oscillospiraceae bacterium | reverse complement strand
AACCAATGATCTACCTGAAAAACGATTATTCCGAAGGCTGCCATCCGGCCGTGCTGGCGGCCCTGACCCGCACAAACCTGGAGGCCACCACCGGCTACGGCGGGGACGCATACTGCAAAGACGCCGCCGAAAAAATAAAGGCGCGGTTTGGCTGCCCGGACGCCGACGTCCATTTCCTCGTCGGCGGGACCCAGGTCAATTTCACCGCCATCAACGCCTTCCTGCGGCCGTGGGAGGCCGCTGTGGCCACCTCCCTGGGCCATATCGCCGTCCATGAAACCGGCGCGGTCGAAGGTACCGGCCACAAGGTCCTGACCGCTCCCTGCACGGACGGGATCCTGACCCCGGAAATGGTGCGGAGTATTGCCGCCGCCCATCCGGACGAGCATATGGTCAAGCCCCGCATCGTCTATATTTCCGACTCCACCGAGGTCGGTACGATTTATCATAAGGAGCAGCTGCGCGCCCTGCACGACTGCTGCAAGGAGCTTGGGCTTCTTCTCTACCTGGACGGCGCAAGGCTCGCCAGCGCCCTTACATCGCCGGAAAACGACCTTTTACCGGAAGACCTGCCCAAATACTGCGACGCCTTTTATGTGGGCGGGACCAAAAACGGCGCGCTGTTCGGAGAAGCGCTGGTCATCGTGAACGACGCCTTAAAGCCCGATTTCCGCTACGCGATCAAGCACCACGGCGGGATGCTGGCGAAGGGCCGCCTTTTGGGCGTCCAGTTCGGCGCGCTCTTTGAAAACGACCTCTGGTTTGAGATTGCCCGCCATGCCAATACCCTGGCTGCAAAGCTCCAAAACGGCATCACCGCGGCGGGATACAGCCTTCTCGTTCACTCCCCCTCCAATCAGGTCTTCCCGATCTTCCCGGACGAGCTGGTGAAAAAGCTGGAAAAGGATTTTGCCTTTGAAATCCAGGCGCATCCGGCTCAGGGGCAGACCTGCATCCGGCTGGTAACCTCTTGGGCGACCGAGGAGACGGCTGTCGACGCATTTTTGCAGGCCATCCAATAAGCGTATAAGTCAGCGTGTGCTTCGTTTCAGCACACGCTGGCTTTTTTATCAATCTATCATTTTGAGGAGGTTACCCCATGAAAACAACCTGTATTGTCGGAAGCGCGCGTTCAGACGGCAGCTGTGCCTATCTCATCGACACGATGATCAAAGGGATGGAGACGCGCGGCATCATGGTAAAGAAATACTGCATCGGCGCGCAGAAAATCGCGTATTGTCTCGGCTGCAAAAAGTGCTATCTCGACGGAACCTGTGTGCAGAAGGACGACGTTTATCAAATCGTTTCGGACATTTCTGACTCTGATTACGTCGTGATCGCCGCCCCTTCCTACTGGGCCGGTGTCCCCGGGCAGCTGAAAACCTTCTTTGACCGCAATACCCCTATGGCGACACAAATCCCAACCGGATTTTACAGGCCCATAAGCCGTTTAAGGGGATCGCAATCGCCGTGCGGGCCGGCACCCGCCCGCAGGAAAACGAGTTGATCCTGGATGCGATTGAACATTATTACGGGCATCTGGGCGGCAAAACCGTCAAACGGATTTCCATCTGCGAGACCGATTCACTGCAGGATTTACAATCGAAGCATCAAAGTGCAATTCAGAAGATATACGAACTGGGGAAAAATATCACAGCTCTATAAGCAACGAGGTACATACTGTCCAACCTGCTGAAAAAATGTATAAAGCCCTTTTAAACAAAACCGCCCCAAGCGAAAAACTTGGAGCGGTCATTTTTGTTATCAAGCGATTATTCCTCTTTATTCTTGCTTGCCGCAATAACGCCGGCTTCCAGCTGTGCCGGGAGCTGTTCATAGCGGGCAAAGGTCAGTTCAAAGGAACCGGCGCCCTGGGTCATCTGGCGGACGGTGGTCGCGAAGTTCTGCATCTCGCTCATCGGGACTTCCGCGACAATCTCGGTCATGCTGTACGGCATCGCGTTCATGCCGAGCACTCTGCCGCGGCGTTTGTTCAGATCGCCCATCATATCGCCGGTAACGCCTTCCGGTACCAGAACCGACAGGCTGCCGATCGGCTCCAGGATCACAGGAGAAGCCTGGGGCAGACCAGTCTTATAGGCGATCGACGCCGCCATCTTAAAGGACATTTCGTTGGAGTCGACCGGATGGTAAGAACCGTCGACCAGCGTCGCCTTCAGGCCGACAACCGGGTAACCGGCGAGGACGCCCTTCTTGACGCAATCCTGCAGGCCCTTTTCAACTGCCGGGAAGAAGTTGCGGGGAACCGCGCCGCCGAAGACCTTTTCTTCAAAGACAAGGCCGTCGGAATCACAAGGCTCGAACTCAATCCAAACGTCGCCGTACTGGCCGTGGCCGCCAGACTGCTTCTTATGCTTGCCCTGTACCTTGACCGGCTTGCGGATGGTTTCACGGAACGCAATGGTCGGGGTTTCGAGCAGGATATCGACGCCGAATTTATTCTTGATCTTTGCAACGGTCACGTCCAGATGCTGCTCGCCGAGGCCGGAGAGGATCTGTTCGTGGGTTTCGGGATCGGTCGTGTAGCTGAGCGTCGGATCCTCTTCCAGGATACGGGAAATCGCGGCGGAAATCTTCGATTCGTCGCCCTTGCCCTTGGCCTTTACGGCCATCGAATAGCAGGGCTTCGGGAACTCGGGCCTTGCCAGCGTAATCTTGCGGGCGGGATCGGTCAGGCTGTCGCCGGTATTGGCGGACAACTTCGAGATTGCGCAGATATCGCCTGCGGTAACCTCTTTTACCTCTTCCTGCTTCTTGCCGCGGATCAGGAGCAGCTTGCCGGGGCGCTCTACAGCGCCGGTGCGGGTGTTCAGCAGCTCGGTATCCGGCGTGATCTTGCCGGAGAGGACCTTGACATAGGACAACTTGCCGACGAAAGCGTCCGCAACGGTTGCAAACACATATGCGCAGGTCGGCTTATTGACGTCGCACTTGACTTCGATGACCTCGTCGTCGGCCTCGCCCTCCTCGCGGGCAACCTCCGTAGCGGACGGGAACATCGAAACCATCGCGCCCAGCAGAAGGGTCAGGCCCTGCTGCTCCAAAGCGCTGCCGCTGAATACAGGGGTAATCGTGCCGTCAAAGATACCCTTGTGCAGGCCCTGGATCAGTTCCAGCATCGTAAACTGTTCGCCGGAGAAGTATTTCTCCATCAGTTCGTCGTCGACTTCGGCGACAGCCTCAGAAATCGCGCTGACCAGACCTTCCATACGGTGGCCCATATCCGGGAGTTTGACTTCCATACGGGAGCCATTCTCATAGGTGTAGGCCTTCATGCCGATCAGATCGATATAGCATTTGACCTTGTGGTCTTCTACATACGGGACGACAACCGGGCAGATCTGCGCGCCGAACTGACGAAGCAGATCTTCCAAAACCTTATAAAAATCCGCATGGCCGGAATCCATCTTGCCGATAAAGATTGCGCGGGGCTTATGAAGCTTTTCCGCCTCGCGGAACGCCTTCTGCGCGCCGACCGTCAGACCCGATTTACCGGACATGACAATTAAAACGGTGTCTGCCGCGCGGATCGCCTCTGTCTGGCCCAAAGCAAAATCAAACAGGCCGGGGGCATCCAGCAGGTTAATTTTCGTATCGGAATATTCGATCGGAACGATAGAAAGGTTTAAAGAGGCTGCACGTTTAATTTCCTCAGCATCATAATCGGATACCGTAGTACCGTCCGTAACTTTTCCCAGACGATCGACCGCACCGGTACGGTATGCCAGCGCTTCTACAAGCGTGGTCTTGCCGCTGCCGCCGTGGCCGACGACCGCAATGTTCCGGATATTTGCCGCATCATACTGTTTCATAAAAGATCAATCCTTTCTATCTGCTCGGAATGATGGATCATTCCAATAAGGTTATGCAAACTATCTAAAAAGATATATTCGACATAAGTTATTATAGCATATTCCGCTACAACATACAAGAGCTATTTTGCAGATTTGAATCTGACAAAGTAAAACTTTTTTGCAAAACTTTGGCGGTTTTATCTACAAATTTATGACCGTTTTCGGAAAATGATGAATATTTTGAAACAATCTCCTCTGCCTTACGGCGAAGGCTACAGCCCGCGCCCCGACTGATGATCCTTAACCAAAAAATTACACCGCCACCCTATAATTTTCACATAGCCAGGATATACTATAGTATATAAAGGAAATATGCGCAGGGACTCTCACCCGGAAAGGAATGATCTACATGAAAAAATGCATTGCAATTTGGTCCATCATTGCCGGCCTTATGGCCATCGCCGCCGGAATTGTGCTTTTGTGCGTCCGCAAAGGGCGTCCCACCTTTTACTACTCTGCCCACCTTCCGATTATGGACGACGACCTCCCGATCATGGACAACTGACTCTTGACAAACCGGGGGCGCCGTGCTACAATGCTGATGTACACGAAAAACAGGATGACAGAATGAGTACCTCCCTGGCCCGAGCAAAGAGAGTATGCGCATGGTGCAAGCATACGGACGGCAGGATGGGAAGATGGTTTTGCCGGGAGGTGGGTCAACCCTTCCTCCACTGGTTCATTCGAGCGCAGAGCAAGGGTGAAACGGGATTGCCCGTTACAGCAAAAGGGTGTCGTTGCCGGGCGGCTGCACCTGCTGAGGCTGTTTCCGTGAGGGAGCGGCGAAAAGAAGTGGTAACACGGGAGTTTTCTCCCCGTCTTCTGTCGGAAGGCGGGGAGTTTTGCTTTGTCCAGGCGCGCGTGCGAACCCGGGCGCACACATCGGCATATCTACCATGTATGATGCGCATATCTACCATAAACATGCGGCGCCCTTACGGAATCAACAGCGGTTTCATTTATGATTGTAGGGAACGGTCTTGACCGTTCCGCCGTTTTTCACATAACCAATGTAGAGAGCGGAACTGGAAAACACGCGGGCAGGATTTCTGTAACCATCGATTTGTGCTATAAACCCGGGCGGAGTAGAACCCCGCCCCTACAGACGAGGGTTAACCGCATTGAAGAAAACGGTTGCGAAACGGTGGGGTGCGGCATCAACGGCAGCGCATAGATTCTTCGGCTGACGCCTCAGAATGACAGGCGGAGGGAAGCGCGGCAAACACGCGGGTAGGTTTTCGATAACCGTCATTTCGCAATGTAAACCCGGGCGCACACATCGGTGCGCCCCTACGGAATCAATGGCAGTTTCGTATATGATTGTAGAGAACGGGTGAACATCGGGTAGGTCTGCGATACCCATCGGTTATCAGAGTACACCGTTTTCCGACTCAGCCGCCTGGCGCGACCACTTATGCCGTGCCTTTATCGACCGAGCGAACCCAGCAGCAGGAGCGACCGCCGCGAACCAAAAGTTTTTGCCCAGCCTAACAAGCCATCCCGCGTGATGCTAAGCATCGAAGACGGCGACGCCCTCGAGCCGTCTCGCCCAGCCACCCCGCGGGGAACACGGCCGCGGCGGACAGGAAAGTTTTTGCCCAGCCTAACAAGCCATCCCGCGTGATGCTAAGCATCGAAGACG
>CAYWRQ010000034.1:0-5642 GCA_964460915.1 uncultured Oscillospiraceae bacterium | reverse complement strand
CCCAGCCACCCCGCGGGGAACACGGCCGCGGCGGACAGGAAAGTTTTTGCCCAGCTTTTTTCAAAAAGCTGGAGCTGAGAGAAAGGATAGATCAAAATGGAGAAGAAGAAGTTTTACATGACGACGGCGATTGCGTATGCGTCGGGTAAGCCGCATATTGGCAACACCTACGAGATTGTGCTGGCGGACGCGATTGCGCGGCGGAAGCGGATGGAGGGGTACGATGTGTTCCTCTGCACCGGCACGGACGAGCACGGGCAGAAAAACGAGCTGAAGGCGGCGGCTGCCGGGGTGACGCCGAAGGAGTTTGTCGACAAAGTGTCGGCTGAAATTAAGCGCATCTGGGACACGATGGACACCTCCTATGACTATTTCATCCGCACGACTGACGATTACCATGAAAAAGCTGTACAAAAAATCTTCCGAAAAATGTACGAAAAAGGCGATATCTATAAGAGCGACTACGAAGGGATGTACTGTACGCCCTGTGAATCCTTCTGGACCGAGTCGCAGCTGGTAAACGGCTGCTGCCCCGACTGCGGGCGGCCTGTCCAGCCTGCGAAGGAGGAAGCCTACTTCTTTAAAATGAGCAAGTACGCCGACCGGCTGATGAAGCATATCGAGGACAACCCCGACTTTATCGTCCCCGAGTCCCGCAAGAAAGAGATGATCAATAACTTCCTCAAACCCGGCCTGAAGGACCTCTGCGTCTCCCGCACCTCCTACAAGTGGGGCATCCCGGTTGATTTTGACGATAAGCACGTGATTTACGTCTGGCTGGACGCGCTGTTCAACTACATGACCGCGATCGGCTACGACCCCGACCACCAGACTGAGCAGTACGCGAAATACTGGCCCGCCGACCTGCACATCATCGGCAAGGACATCCTCCGGTTCCACACGATCTACTGGCCGATTTTCCTGATGAGCATGGACCTGCCGCTGCCGAAGCAGGTCTTTGGCCACCCGTGGCTCCTCTTTTCCGCTGACAAGATGAGCAAGAGCAAAGGAAACGTCATCTACGCCGACGACCTGGTCAACCTTTTCGGGGTCGACGCGGTGCGCTATTACCTCCTCTCGGCCATGCCCTACGCCCAGGACGGCAGCATCACCTACGAAACCTTCATCGCCAAGTACAACGCTGAGCTGGCCAACACCATCGGCAACCTCGTCAACCGCACTGTCTCGATGGCCAACAAGTACTTCGGCGGCGAGGTGGGCGCTGCGGCGATTGAGAATGATCTGGATAAAGAGCTGGCCGATACCGCCCTCGACGCTGCAAAGGGCGTCGCCGAATGTATGAACGGCTACCGCACTGCCGACGCCCTGGGCAAAATCCTCGCCCTGGCCCAGCGGAGCAACAAGTATATCGACGAGACGACCCCCTGGGCGCTGGCCAAGGACGAGGCCCAGCTGCCCCGCCTGAAAACCGTGCTTTCGAACCTGATCGAAGCCATCCGCTATATCGGCGTCCTGTCCATCCCGTTCATGCCCGGCACCGCCGCCTCGATCCTGGCCCAGATCGGCTCCCCCATCGACACCCTGGATTCTTTGGAACAGTTTGGTTCAGCAGCCGCCCGGAAGGTCGGTGAAGCAAAGGCCCTTTTCGCCCGCATCGATGAGAAAGCGATGATGGAGCGCATCCAGAAGGAAATCGTCGAGCCGCAGATCGCAGCGGCCGCCGCTGAAGCCGCAGCAGCCGCCCCCGCGCAGGAAGAAGCCCCCGCCGAAGAGGAAAAGGAAGGCATCGCCTTCCTGCCCGAAATCACGATCGATGAGTTCGCTAAGATCGACCTCCGCGTCGGCAAGATCCTCACCTGCGAGAAGATGAAAAAATCCCGCAAGCTGCTGAAAATGACCGTTGAGGACGGCGCAGGCACTCGTCAGATCCTCTCCGGCATCTCCAAGTGGTACACCCCCGAAGACCTGATCGGCAAAAAGGTCATCTTCGTCGCCAACCTCGCCCCTGCTAAGCTGGCCGGAGAAATGTCCGAAGGCATGATCCTCGCCGCTGATGCCGCCGAAGACGACGTCAAAGTTATGTTCGTCGACGACTCTATCCCTTCCGGCAGCAAGATCCACTGATTTTCCGGCTTGTTCCCCAATACCAGAGGCTCTGCCTCTGGACTCCGCCAGCCCCTTTAAAAAGGGGCTGGACCCCTAAATTTGTGTCAACCTTTCCGTCAGAGTGTGATGAACATAGCACCATCGCTCTACGCGATGGTCACGCGGTAGGGCGGCGCGTTATCCATTTATTTTACCCATCTATCCTAGAATACTGTAGGGGCGGGGTTTCCCCGCCCGGGTTTACACCACAGACCCACAATTACCTCAAACCTCCCGCGTGTGCACCCTCTCATTCAATCGCGGCGCGACCCGCGCCGCACCACAATTATTCATTCTTCATTATTCATTACCCAGAAAGGACTGACCACCATGACCATCGAAAACCTCCCCATCCTGGAAACAGAACGTCTCATCCTGCGCCGGTTCGAAGAACGCGACGGTGCAGATGTCTATGACAACTACGCTTCCGACCCGATGGTCGCACGATACGTCACTTGGAACGCGCACGAATCCCCCGAGGACAGCGCGCTCTACGCCAAATGCTCCCATGACGGGATGTTTGGGACATACCAATGGGCGATTGTCCTAAAGGAAACCGGGCGGGTGATCGGTTCTATTGGATTGGTGGAGACTAATGAGGACGCCCATACCGGCGAGTTCGGGTACGTGATCGGGCGAAGCTGGTGGAATCGGGGAATCGTCACCGAAGCCATGAAAGAGATGCTGCGGTACCTGTTTTTGGATCAGGAGTTTCTCCAGATCACCGGCCAGCACGACACCCGCAACCCCGCGTCCGGCCGGGTCATGGAAAAATGCGGTTTTCACGATCTTCGCGAGGAAGATTTTTTTATTCCGGCAAAACAAACCACCGTCCGCGTCAAGGTCCATCAGCAGACGGCAGAAGAATACAAAAAAGCGTTTGCATGAAGGAAAAATATGCCCGTGTGCACGCTCATTCCATTCAACGAAACCCGTGGAATAACCGGCAGGGAGGAGATTCTTCGCTTACGCTCAGAATGGCAAACGGAGCGCGGCGGGCACACAGGGACGGGTATGGCGGCACCGACGGGCGGGGCGAAAACCCACGATTCCCGCGTCCCTCCCCGCGTGCACATCACCTATTCTATCGCGGCGCGACCCGCGCCGCACCATAATTATTCATTATTCACGATTCACTATTCATTACCCAGAAAGGGGCTTGTAATGATCAAAGCGCTGGAAGATTTCACCCCGAAGTACCATGGGATTTTCGATACCCATGCCCATTATAATGACCATGCTTTCGACGAGGACCGGGAGGAACTGCTGAGTGCCCTGCCCACGCTCGGGGTTGAGAACGCGATCTGCGTTGGCTATGACCTGCCCTCATCCCGCAGAGCAATCGAAATCGCCGGGCAGTACCCGCATATTTATGCCGCCGTCGGCTTACACCCGGAAAACCTCGAAGCCTATTCGGAGGACGGGATTGCGGAGATCAAAGCGATGCTGGGGCACGAAAAGGTGGTCGCAATCGGCGAGATCGGCATGGACTATCATTGGAAGGAGATGCCGCCGGAACTGCAGAAGAAGGCCTTTGACCGGCAGCTCTGCCTTGCGGAGGAACTGGACAAGCCGGTCATCATCCACGCCCGGGAGGCCACCGAGGACACCCTCGCGATCCTTTCCCGCCATAAAGGCGTCCAGGGCGTAATGCACTGCTTCTCCGGTTCGGCAGAGACGGCGAAAATCCTGATCAGCTGGGGCTTTTACATTGGCTTCACCGGCGTGCTGACCTTCAAAAACGCGCGGCACCCGGTGGAAGCCGTTTCGGTGATCCCGAAAGAGCGGCTGCTGCTGGAAACCGACTGCCCGTATATGGCGCCTGTCCCCTGGCGGGGCAAGCGCAGCTGCTCCCCGATGATCCAGTCGGTGGCGGAACGGATGGCCGAAATTAAAGGCATTCCTCCGCAGCAGATGATCGATATCGCGTCCGCCAACGCAAAAAAGCTGTTTAGACTATGAAAAATGACTCCTCAAACTGTGCATTTTACTGCATCTTACGTTTGAGGAGTCATTTCTGCTCTTCAATATTCAATGGACTTGTCCTTCCTTTTCTGAATCTTCAAATTTCCTTACGGACTATCTGAATAATCAGATTTTTTGGTACTTCTTCAATAAATCTTTGGAGGATTTCTTTGAGAATCTAAGCGGTTAATCAATTGCAATTTATCATCTTGCCCTTGTTTTACTCTGAACAAATACCGGATACCTTATACTGTTTCAGTTTATGGCTTCATGACCCTTTGCAGCTATTGCCGTCTTAGATCACCATATACCTTTTACAGATTTTATCTCCATCTTTATTTTTCCAATTCGTTTTTCTTTCTATTTTCTACATTTTCGCTTTTCAGCATATAGATCATATCCAGATTTCGGAAACGATTTGGATTTTCTTTGTTAGTACATTGGTCTGATCCTCATAGAGTAAAATGTCCAAACATTCAAATTTATCTCAGTACATTGGAATATCCCTTCCAACAAAGCCGGTATACAGGCGTACATTTCATAATTTCATTTCCAAAGCTTTCCGGTTAGTCCACATCCTTATGATACTTTTGGTATCCTTCGGATCAGATCTACTTTTATTCTTTGGTCATGATTTTCATCTTGTACATCGGAGTATCCCTTTCCATCTTAAGTGAATTCCCACGCTTATACAGAACACAATCAGAAATTTTACACCAACATCTTTTGTATTCTGTGAAATAAATCAGATCATTGGAGTATCCCTTTCCCAAGGATTATTTTATCGTTGATCATAAAGCCCTTATCTTCAAATCCTTACTTCGGACTTGCTGATTGGATTCTATCTTTTTTGATCATTCCATCTAACTAATTTGATGGAAATAACGCTGCTTAGTACATTGGAATATCCCTTTCTTCGTTTACCTTTTATTCATAAGACGATCAACTGATTTAGAACCTGTCATCTATCTAAAAGGTTTTATGCTTAGGGGAATCTATTCAATTTTCAAAAATCTATTTTCCAAACCGCTTTGAAAAGACTACCGTAAATTCTCTTCACAATTACGACGGCGATCAGCTATTCTGATTCATGCTCCGCTTTTATTTTAC
The DNA here is from genome assembly GCA_964460915.1 of uncultured Oscillospiraceae bacterium. GTDB lineage: Bacteria > Bacillota > Clostridia > Oscillospirales > Ruminococcaceae > Faecivivens. The sequence goes on along the minus strand of CAYWRQ010000034.1, from coordinate 461 downwards.
CGGCAATTTCTTCCAACAGCAGATTTGGAAAAAAGTGGTTCGGTTCAATTGCCATTGGAATCAGTCCTTTCTTTATAGATTGGTACATCTTTGTACCTTGCACGAGATTTTTTCTTACATCCCAATTTCGGTTTCTCGTGCATCCTCTTTTGAGAACTCTACATTTCTCATGTATTTTTGTCCTCTCTTGATTACATCTATAGTATAGCATGGACTTTTGGCTTTGTCAATACTTTTTTTCAAGATTTTTTTATTTTTTTGTATTTTTCTAGGTACGGTTTTAAACACACCTCAATATATATGTTTTATAATCTTTGCACAGCAGGGTGAATTGTCCACTACTGTCCACGAAGACAAAAAACAAAAACCCACAGCTACGACAAATGCCGTAACTGCGGGCTAAAATTGGCTGCCCTCGTCAGTCCGGTCTGCGGCAGCATTTTCCTTGATGGCAAAAGAAA
>CAYWRQ010000033.1:10350-21881 GCA_964460915.1 uncultured Oscillospiraceae bacterium | reverse complement strand
GAAAATAAAAAGAGCGAGAAAAACCCGCTCTTTTTATCTTCCGTATCACGAAAAATTATTCGGCTTTCATCTTTGCAAAGCACTCGCTGCAGTAAACCGGGCGGTCTTCGCGGGGCTTAAAGGGAACTCTGGCTTCTTTGCCGCAGGAAGCGCAGATTGCGGTGAACATCTCTCTCTGCGGTTTGGCTACACCGCCGTTTTTACGGGCCTGACGGCACTCTCTGCATCTCTGGGGCTCATTTTCAAAGCCTCTCTCCGCATAGAATTCCTGCTCGCCGGCAGTAAAAACAAACTCCTTGCCGCACTCTTTACAAGTTAACGTTTTGTCCTGATACATGTTTTCATACCTCGCTTGGAAAAGTTTTTGTGTTTCGCCCGTAGACGGATTCGCACCGTCATCTTTGTTCGCCAACGCTCTGCAATTAAGCTATAAGGGCATGGAACGATTTTGTGGGCACGTCTAAAAACTAGACAGAATCAATGGTTTTCAGTTTCTTTCTGACACGCTGCAGAGCATTATCAATCGATTTTTGCGAAATATGGAATGTACAGGAAATCGTCTGATAATCAAGTCCGGCCAGATGTGCGAAAAAAACCTTTTTCTCCAGCGGAGAAAGAAGCTCATCCATCCTTTTCATGACCGTATCCAGCCTTTCTTTTCCCAGAAAAAGCTGTTCCGGATCCGCACCGCCCCCGACCAAACCGTCCTCCAAGGGCACCACCGGCGACAGGGTTTCCCCCGCCTGCTTCAGCGCCCGGTAGATCCGGTTGCGGATGCATACATACGCATAGGACTTAAACTGCACATCGCGCGCGGAATCGAATCCTCCAATAGCATTCAAAAGGCCGATACAGCCCTCTTGAACCAGGTCTTCAAAATCTAAAATTCCACGATGCTGGTACGCAAGCTTCTGCACCATTCCAAGATACCGGGAAACAAGGATTCCTTCGGCGTCACGGCTTCCCGCCGCCGCTTTGCAGAGGGACTCATCCTCCATCTGTTGAAGATTGGAACGATCCTCCATAGTTTCCCCCGTTCCCAGTTTAATGTAAAGTGCGGTTTGCGATACAATAATCATACTCTTTCCAAAGACAATTGTCAAGGGATTTCTATAAAAAAATGAAAAAAGATTTGACAGAATTCTCTTTTTTTTGGATTTTCCATTTTTATTTTTATGAATTTCGCAAAACTTATGTGTAATTATTCAAAAGATTTTGGATTTTCCCTCAAAAGTGTCCGCATACCAAATACATTGAGCATACCCAAAAACGGGAGCGGCAGTAAACCTGCCGCTCCATCCAAAATATTGGGAAAAGGAATCAATCAATCGCAATCATTTTCCTGCTTCGGCGGGAAAAATTCATTGACCGGGAACCGGATCTTCTGGAACAGCTGGCAGGGGTCGTCGGCAGAAGCCGAAACGCACTCCTTCTCCGGCACGCAGAAATCATAAACCGGCACCATCATCTGGATCTCCCGTTCCAGCGATACGATCGAGAACAGGCCGATCGTCATATAGACATACCGGCCGCAGCCGCAGAGGTTGATGCAGCCGCCCAGCATCCCGCCGATTTCGGGCGGGATAAATACGGTATCGCTTTCCGGCTTCGGGCAGTCGGTGATCCGCAGGTTCAGGCAGATCGGGTCGACCGTCTGGACCTGGGCGACCGGCGTATCGGACGACAGGCAGCAGGGTGTCTCGTCATCCGAGCGGAAGCTCCGCACGCTTCCCTCCGAGCCGAAGAGGATCACCTTTTTTTGGAAGACGGAAATTCCCTGGACCGTCTGCGGGGTGTTGCAGACGCTCGCCTGGCCGTTATAGGCATCCAGCGTCACCAGGAAGTAGAAGGTCATATCGACCGAATAAAAGCCCGGGTTAAACGGCACGCCCTCGACATCCATCGCCACATGGAGCACATCCACGCTGCGGCATTTCAGGCTGCTGCACCCCGCAATGACCTTTTCCGCGTCCTCGTTCAGGTAAACCCGCAGGTCCTCCAGGCAGTCCTTGCTGGAGCAGGAGTCGTATACCCTGCCGCTGTTCATGCAGACCGCTTCCCTGAATCCGCCCAATTCCGCCGCCGTGGTCGCGGCCCCTGATGTACCGGAAATACCTGTCGGCGGCGCGGGGATCGCCCCGCCCGTGTTTCCTCTGGCATAAGTATGAGCTTCTGGCATAAATTTTTCCTCCCTCACAAAGTTACCGGTTTTTTCCGGTGTACTGCATTTTATGCCGCATCCCCGGAAAATGTGCGGGCCTATTCACAACGATCTTTTTTATGGTATAATCATCTAAACGTTTTAGAGGGGGCCTGCCTTATCGAAATCAAAACCTATTCCATCCATTCAGACGAATACCGCCAGGAATACGATCTGCGCAATCGTGTCCTCCGTTTCCCGCTCGGGATGGATTTAAAGGACGAGGACCTTTCCCGCGACGCGGAGGATTTTCACCTCGGCCTGTTTGAAGGGGGAAAACTCCTAAGCTGCCTGCTGCTGCATCCGGTCGATCAGCATACCCTACAGATGCGCCAGGTCTGCACCGAACCGGCCTACCAGGGAAAAGGGCTGGGGAAGAAACTGGTCCTAGCCGCCGAAGCCTTTTCTAGGGAACAGGGATACGGCAAAATCGTCCTGCACGGGCGGGAATCCGCCGCCGGGTTCTATCGGGAATTGGGGTACCGGGCCGTCGGCAGCCGGTTTTATGAGATCAATATCCCGCACTTTGCCTTTGAAAAAGAGCTGTAACAGATAAACCCGTCTCAGAAAAGATGGAAAATATGAATATCTATTTCCCCAGCTGCAACTTTACCAAAGCAAGCCCGGACGCCGCCAAAAAGATCCGGGCCTATTTATCCGAACAGATGCCGGTCGCCGGATGCTGCCGGTTTGACACGAAAGAATACGCTCCCGGCACGACGGCGGTTTATTTTTGCCAGGCCTGCCGGGAAACCCTTGAGGGAAAGATGGACACCGAAAACCTCTTTGTCTATCTCGACCGGGATTCCTCCTTCCCCTGGCCGGACTACAGCGGCCTGACTGTCAACATCCAGGACTGCTGGCGGGACCGGAAGCATCCCGAAATCTTCGACGCGGTTCGCAGTGTCCTGCAAAAGATGCATATCCAGGTCATCGAAATGGAAGAAAACCGCGAGAAATCCGTCTTCTGCGGCAACCTGCACTTTGAGCCTAAGCGCCCGGAAAATATTGCCCTGCTCGCCCAATATCCGAATACGCCGATCTATGAGATGCCACAAGAGGTGCAGGCCCGGCTGATGCGGGAGCAGGTCGAAAAATACACCTGCCCGCTGGTGGTCTGCTACTGCAACCGCTGCGTCAAGGGCGTACAGGCCGGCGGCGGCCAGGCTGTCCATCTGCTGGAGCTGGTGATGGGTACCTACTCCGCATAAAAACGCAGGTTTATTTCGCAGCCAAAGATGAGGTTGCGCCCGCATTTTCCCATCTGGTAAAATGGAAATAATAGTGGAAATGAAACACACCCTGCCAAAGGAGGAAGTATGCCCGCACCCTTTGTTATCTCCGTCCGGGAAGATCCCGGCTGCACCGAAACCGCGATCCGTTATTTTCAAAAGCACTGGGCCAGCGCAGACAGCATGATGGTCTATGACGACTGTATCCGCCGCTGCCTGACTGCGGATGGCCCGCTCCCCCAGTGGTACCTGCTGCTGGACGGGGATACGGTCATCGGCTGCGCGGGGCTGATCACCAATGATTTTATCAGCCGGATGGACCTTTACCCTTGGGTCTGTGCCCTGTATATTGAGGAAGGATACCGCGGCCATGCCTATGGTTCCCTGCTGCTGAAAAAGGCAAAGGAGGACGCGCGCAGGGCCGGTTTTTCCCGTCTTTACCTCTGTACCGATCATACCGGCTATTATGAACACTATGGTTTTGCCCACATCGGGACGGGCTATCATCCCTGGGGCGAAACCTCGCGGATTTATGCCGCGCCGCTCACCGACTAAAGGAGGCTGCGTAATATGACTCTTCTGATCGTAACCGCTGCATAAGCAAGGTCTGTTGCAGCAAAAAAATGAAACCGCTGCGCAGGCGACCTCTGCCTCCGCAGCACATCCGGCCGCAATAGCCCTTGCTTTCCTCCCCGAAAATCTGATTGTCAGGAGAGCAATATGAGCTATATTAAAGCGGAAAAAATCCTGCCGCCCGAGCTGCTCCACGAGGTGCAGCGGTATGTCGACGGCGAATCTATCTATATTCCCCGGATCTCCGGCCGCAAAAAGGTCTGGGGTTCGGCTACCTCTACCCGTCAGGAGCTGCGCGCCCGCAATGAAGCCATCTATCGGGAATACTGCGCAGGACAGCGCACTGGCGCTCTTGCGGAAAAGCATTTCCTCTCAGTAAAAAGCATCCAGCGAATCATCCGCCAGATGAAAAACGACCTCAGCCCTTTAAAAAGGGCTGGATCCTAAACTTGTATCCGCCGCGGCCGTATCCCACGCGGGGCAATAAATGAGACTGCTCGACACCTGTTTTGCTGTTTATTTTCCGCAGGAAAACGTCCGCATGCCGTATGCGGACGCAGGAAAACCGATTGACAAAGCAGTCTAGTTCGTGTGGTTTGCTGTGACACGGCTGTGTCGGAGTAAAAAAGAGCAGGTGCCCGAAGGCATCTGCTCTTTTTTAAGGAAAACCATATGAAAGAGAAACGGGCTAATTTAGGGCGGCTTATTTACCGTTTGCTGCCAGCCATGCATCCAGTTGAGTCTGCTTTTCGTCGATAATCATCTGGAGTCCAGCGCCTTCCAAAGCGGCGTTAAATTCTGCCAGCGTCGCGTCGACATCAGACACGGTACCGAACTGCAGCATCTTGGTGTACTGCTCAAGGGCAGCGCTGCAGGCCGCAACCTGGTCGGAAACGGAAGTGGAATCATAGGTAAAGCCAATGGCTTTTGATTTCACGGCATTGGCAGTCGCTTCTTTATACTGATCCCAAATATCCACAGGGTTGCCGTCCCAGGCGTGTCCGGCGGTCTGGTTGGGGTAAATCCAGCCGAAATCGTTGTGGTAACCGGCGTTGGAAGCGTCGACCCCTTCCGGGAAGGCAGCCAGGCCTTCTGCGGTTTCCACCCAGTCGGTGCCTTCAATGCCCCAGTTGATCAGGTCGACAAATTCACCGGAGGTGAACACCCAGTTATAGAAAGCGGCGGCCTTCTCAGGGCTTTCGGATGCGTTGGCCAAGCAGTACATCATTCTGGTGTAGCTGTTGGTGGTATAGTTGCCGCTGCCGTTCATCGGGATAATCGCGACGTCGTAGCCGCACTGGGCTTTCTTTTCGGCGGCGGTATTGGGCTTAATGCTGACGATATAGGAGAACAGGTTGCCCGCCTTCAAAAGGGTTTCGCCGGTATCCTGGTTGGTGGCGGCATCGGAAGAATAGTAGTGGGCGTCAAACCATCTCTTGGCCGTCTCCACCAGGCCCTTGCACTGCTCGGATGCGTACCAGTTGGTAACATCCGTCGACTGGCCCATGTTTTCCAAAACGCCAAACCCGTCGCCCAAAGCGTCGGTATAGTTGCCGATATAGCTGGTCAGGCCCTGCTGGCCCGCCAGGGCGGTCATGTTCGGATATTTTTCCTGGACAGCCGCGAACAGCTTATCCAGCCCTTCCAGCGTAGCCGGGTTGTTGGCGTCCACATCCGCGAAGTCCTCTACGGTAAATCCGACCTCTTCCAGGATATCGCTGCGGGCAACCAGGCCGAAGGTGCCGGCGCGCTCCTTGACCAGGCCGATACCGCTCATAAAATCGCCGATATTGCCGTACTGCAGATCCTCGCCGAAGTACTCGACGACGTCCGGCATCTGGTCAAGATAATCCGCCCAGTTGAGGATGTAGCCGGATTCGATATAGGTCGGCAGAGCAGCCGCATTGGCACAGATAAACAGGTCAAGAGGCTCATTGGCCGCCAGCATCATCTGGATTGTCGAGGACATCGTACCAAAGGTGACCGGGATCAGGCTGGTATGCATATTGATTTCGGACATCGACAGCTCGTCAACTGCTTTTTCCACCGCGTTATAGCTCTCGCCCTCGGTCTGGTTGAGGAACAGGAAACGGACCGTATAAGGCTCCCCTTCCATGTCGATTGCGGAATCCGCGCTGCTCGCTACGTCGCCTTCAGCGCTGCTTGCCGAAGCAGAGGAGCTGCTCTCTCCGGCAGGAGCGGAGGAAGAAGCACTCGAGTTACCGGAATCGTTGCCGCCGCAGGAAGCAAGCGCCATTGTCATCATACCGGCTGCCATCAGCGCGCAAAGAACTCTCTTTTTCATAAAATTGACCGTCCTTTCAAACTCATTTTTGCGGTATAAACCGCAAACCATTTCCACATTATCGGCAAAACGTTTTACATTGCCATCGGTTAATATTTTATCATATCCGCGCATAAGTCGATAGAAATTTCTTGTGGAAATACAGGACAATTTTATGCTGAGCCGAAAAAAAGAGTCTAAAATGCCCAAAACAGCAAAAAAGCGTTCACCCGGTTACAGTTCCGGGAAGTTTTTCCCACGGTCCTTCAAAAACCGGTTTAGATTTTCCCGGCTGGCATTGACGACCAGCGACTTTGGAATTTCCAACTCGTCCAGCAGCTCCGGGATGCAGTCAAAGTACCCAACCTCATAGCTGACGTGGGCGTCGGAGGAAACGCTCATCAGCGTTTTATGCTCCTTGCACAGCAGGGCCAGGCGTTTATACTTTCCGATGGCCTCCGGATGCTTGCGCAGGGCATGGGAATTCAGTTCCAGCGCCTTGCCGGTCTCATGGGCGATACGGACGATATATTCATAGTCAAAATCAAAAGGCGGATCAGTCGGATGGCCGAGGATATCGATTTTCGGGTTACTGAGCATCTTTTCGTAAACCGCCGTATTCTGTTCGTAGCTGCCCGGCCGGATCGCGTAGGCGTGGAGGGACGCAATCGTCAGGTCGAGGAAATCCAGATCCGCCTGGGACAAATCGATCTCGCCGTCATAGCTGACAATGTTTGCCTCCCCGCCGCGGAGGACGCCGATCGAGTTGATCACCTGCGGGACAATCCACATCGAACCAAAATGCCAGGAGTTTGCCCCGTCGGGCATCTTCGGCCCATGGTCGGTGATTGCGATGGCCGCAAGGTTAGCCCGTCCCGCCCCGGCGACCATCTCCTCAAGGGTCGAATAGGCGTGGTCGGACGCGATGGTATGGGTGTGCAAATCCGCAATAATTTTCATAATACCGTCTCCTTTTCAATCGGATGAACATCGGATGGAATCTGCATACGGTCAGACGCCTTCCATTCTTTCTATACTGCACAGAAAATGCAGCGGAACCTGTACAAATTATACCATCTTTTTCTCGGATATACAATGTGGGAATTTTTCATAAACAGTAAAAAAGCTAAAAATTATTGACAAGATATGGTAAATCTGCTATGCTGATAAACGGGATGTATTGCGTCAAATACATCCTGTTTCTGACGGTATTTTGATCTCTCTGCGGGTTTCTGTGTCCCCGCGGAGGACTGGCTAGGAAAGTACCGTACTAACCCCGGAAACGATGTCTTATTTTTTTGACCACCGCGTATACGGTACACAGAAAGAAGGAGTTTTCAAAAAGAGTTTGTTTGTAGTCACTTCCGACCTATATGTCTATATATGAAAGGAGCGCTATGAAGCAAAAAGTCAAAAAGCAAAATAACTTCCCGCTGATGGCCCGGTATATGAAGGGCAATATCGTCTTCTTTGTGACCGCCCTTCTCTGTTCGGTGCTGGTTACGGTCTGCAACGCCATGACCCCGCAGATCATCAGCGTTACCATCGACTCGATCCTCGGAGACGAGGACTACACCCTGCCGGCTATCCTCACCCGGTTTACCTCCCTGGAGGCCATGCGGCAGAACATCAGCCAGACCCTTTTGCTGGCGGCAATCGCCATTATCCTCATTGCAGCCTGCGGCGGCATCGGCAACTTCGGCATCCGCACCGCTACGGCAAGGGGAAGCGAGGGTTTCGTCAAAGGGCTGCGGGACGCCCTCTTTTCCCATATCCAGCGGCTGCCCTATCAGTGGCACGTCCAGCACCAGACCGGTGAGATTATCCAGCGCTGTACCTCCGACGTCGAGGTTATCCGCAACTTTTTCACCAACCAGCTGCTGGAAGTCATCCGCATTGTCATCATGATCTCCTATTATCTGTTCATCATGTTTTCGATGAACTGGAGAATTGCACTGATATCGGCGGTCTTTATCCCGATTGTGCTGCTCTACTCCGCCATCTTTTACGCGAAGATCAGCCGGCGCTTCAAAGACGCCGACGAGGCCGAAGGGATCCTCTCGACCGCCGTACAGGAAAACCTGACCGGCGTACGGGTGGTTCGGGCTTTCGGGCGGGAACGCCTTGAGGTCGACCGTTTTAACGTCAAGAACCAGCGGTTCTCTACCCTCTGGGTGGAGCTGGGCAAGCTGATGAGCGTCTACTGGGCGCTGGGCGATCTGATCACCGGACTACAAATCATGTCGGTCATTGCCGTCGGCGCCGCTTTCGCCGCGAACGGGCAGATTACGCTCGGGACGCTGCTGGCATTTATCAGCTACAACTCCTCCCTGACCTGGCCGATCAGAAGCCTGGGACGCACCCTTTCGGAAATGAGCAAATCGGGCGTTTCGATCGATCGTGTCGCGTACATCCTGCGCTCGGAGGAAGAAAAGATTTTGCCTGGTGCGAAAACCCCACCCATGGACCGGGATATCACCTTTGAGGACGTAACCTTCTCCTACGAGGGGATGAAGCCCGTCCTCTCCCACCTCAGCTTTACGATCCCCGCCGGCAGCACTTTCGCGATCCTCGGCGGCACCGGCTCCGGCAAGAGCACGATTGCCGCGCTGCTCGACCGGCTCTACGACCTGGACAAAAACCAGGGCAGCATCCGGATTGGCGGCGTCGATATCCGTGACATCCGGCAGGATTACCTGCGGCAGAACATCGGCCTTGTTTTGCAGGAACCGTTCTTGTTCTCCCGCTCAATCGGCGAGAACATCGCCATTACCCACCCGGATGCCGGGATCAGCGGGATCAGGAAAGCGACGATCATTGCCTGTGTTGACGAAGCGATCGACACCTTTACCGACGGCTATGACACCGTCGTCGGCGAACGGGGCGTCACCCTGTCCGGCGGCCAGAAGCAGCGTGTCGCCATTGCGCGGATGCTGATGCAGGAAGCGCCGGTGATGATTTTCGACGACTCCCTCTCGGCGGTCGACGCAGAAACCGACACCAAGATCCGTTCCGCCCTAAAGGAGCGGATGGGCAATGCAACCGTGATCTTAATCTCCCACCGCATCACAACCCTGATGCAGGCGGACAAGATCCTTGTCCTGGAGGACGGGGCACTCTCCGAACTGGGGACCCATCAGGAGCTGATCTCCCGTCCGGGCATCTATAAGGATATTTACGATATTCAGATGGCTGCCGCCGACCGGGAACTGCTCCGCGAGGACGAACCGACTGACACGGATCATGTGGAAGGAGGTGCGCCAAATGAGAATTGAGGAGAAGGAGTATTCCAAAAGCTTTGAGCTGAAAACCTGGCTGCGGCTGGGGCGGTTCATGAAGCCGTACAAAAAGGAATTCATCACCGTCTTTTCCCTGAACATTGTCGCGGCCCTGATTGACATCTGCCTGCCGCTTTTCCAGCGGTACGCGATTGATACCTTTGTTGTCGGCCGGACTACCCATGGTCTGGGCATATTCGCGCTTGTGTACACGGCCGCCATTGTGCTGCAGACGATCGGCACGATCATTTTCTGCCGGCTGTCGATGAAAAACGAGATGTACGTCGGACGGGACATGAAGCACGACTGTTTTGTCCATCTGCAGACCCTGTCCCTCTCGTACTACAACGTGACGCCGGTCGGGTACATCCTGGCCCGGGTCATGAGCGACACCAACCGGATTGCCGGTATGCTCGCCTGGCAGATCACCGATATGATCTGGCAGATCGGGTATGTGCTGGGCGTCTTTGTCGCGATGCTGTTCCTCAATGTTCAGCTCGCCCTGACGGTCATGATTGTTGTACCGCTGCTGGTCATTTTAACGGTTTATTTCCAAAAGCAGATCCTTCTCTGGAACCGCCGGATCCGCAAGCAGAACTCCAAGATCACATCGGCCTACAATGAAGGGATCATGGGGGCCAAGACCTCCAAGACGCTCGTCATTGAAAAGCAGAACTGCCGGGAGTTTGAAGAACTGACGATGGAAATGCGGGTCGCCGGCGTACGGGCGGCGCGGCTACGCGGTATCTTCATGCCGCTGGTCCTGCTCTTGTCCAGCACGGTTACGGCCGTCGTCCTCAACCGCGGCGGACATATGGTTGTCGAGGGGCTGATGATGATCGGTACCCTTTCGGCCTTCACCACCTATGCCATCGGCATTTTCGAGCCGATCCAAAACATTGCCGGCAACATCTCCGAGATGATTTCGGCCCAGGCCAACATCGAGCGGGTCATGGACCTGCTGGATGAAAAGCCGATGATTACCGATACCCCGGAGGTCATTGCCAAATACGGCACGGCTTTTGAGCCGAAAACGGAAAACTGGGAGCCGATCAAAGGCGAAATCGAGTTCAAAGACGTCTCCTTCAAATATCCGGACGGCAACGAGGAAATCCTTTCTCATTTTAATCTGCACATCCCCGCCGGTACGACCATCGCCATCGTCGGCGAAACGGGTGCCGGCAAATCGACGCTGGTGAACCTCGCCTGCAGGTTCTTTGAGCCGACCGCCGGGCAGATCTTGATCGACGGGAAAGATTACCGGGAAAGGAGCCAGCTCTGGCTGCACTCCAGTCTCGGCTACGTCCTCCAAAGCCCGCACCTATTCTCCGGCACCGTTATGGAGAACATCCGCTACGGCCGCTTAGACGCCACCGACGAGGAAGTCAAGGCGGCGGCCAAAGCCGTTTCGGCGGACACGGTTGTCGAAAAGCTGGAAAACGGCTGGGAATCGGATGTCGGCGAAGGCGGCGACCGTCTCTCGACCGGCGAAAAACAGCTGATCTCCTTTGCCAGGGCGGTTTTGGCCGATCCGGCAATCTTCGTCCTGGACGAAGCCACCTCTTCGATTGATACCCAGACCGAAAAATTGATTCAGGACGCAATCTCCTACCTACTGAAAGACCGCACCTCCTTCCTGATTGCCCATCGCCTTTCGACCATCCGCCAAGCCGACCTGATCCTGGTCGTCCGCGACGGAAAGATCATCGAGCAGGGCAAGCACGAAGAACTCCTCCGGAAGAAAGGCTACTACCACACCCTCTACACCAAACAGTTTGAGGAAGAAGCCGCTTCCGCTATGATCTAAAAAAACTCCCGGCAGATTCTTTTCTGCCGGGAGATTTTATATGGTTTGTGATTTAAATTTTCCCGCTTTTGAAAAAGCGGGGCAAAACTTTCCTGTCACCCTTTCCGTCGGCTGAGCGATACGACTAGCACCGTCGCTCTGCGCTCCGGTCGAACAA
>CAYWRQ010000033.1:0-10250 GCA_964460915.1 uncultured Oscillospiraceae bacterium | reverse complement strand
ATCCTTCGGTAAGGCGTGAAGCATCTACCCGGTTGTTTGACAGCTGCGCAGAGCAGCTGGGCAATGATTAGCACGGTCTAACGGAAAGCGTGATCTAAGTTTAGGGGTCCAGCCCCTTTTTAAAGGGGCTGGCATTCTATCATAACATTTTTAAGAAAAAACAGGAATATGCCGGCAGCTCGCTTCCTCCGCCAAAATCATGCTCCTCATGCGTGAGGAGGTCGACCGCCCGGCCTGCTCCGGCGTCGAAATGCGCGGTAAAAGGCTCACCGGCGGCGTTGATCGCAACCAGCACCCGTTCGCTCTCCGTCCTGCGCTCGAAAATAAGCTGACGCGGCTGCACCAAAAGGTTGCGGTAGCTGCCCATACAGAGAGCGTCGCTCTTTAAGCGGGCATGGGCCAGGACGCGAATCCAATCGGTCAGTTCATTTTCCTGCGGGCGCTCAATTTCCGGACGGAGCGCCGGATCGCCGTCCCGCTTATCGCCCTCGATCCCCCATTCGCTGCCGTAATAGATACTGGCCACGCCCGGCATCCCGAAAAGCAGTCCATACAGCGGCCGCAGCTCATTTTTATCCCGCAGCATCGTCGCGATGCGGGAAACATCATGGTTATCCGCAAAACTGAGCAGATGCCTGCCGGTATACAGGCACCACGGCTCCGAGCCGAACTGGCGGTTCAGGCTATAGGAAATCTCATGCATATTCCCCTCGTTGAAGCTGGAATATAGGCCCTTATAGCACTCATAGTTGGTCACCACGTAGCAGGCATGATCGTTCATCCAGCGGTTATAGTCCCCATGGAGCGTCTCCCCCACCAGTACAAAATCCGGCTTGATCCGGTTGGCAAAATCCCGCAGCGCCGCCAAAAAATCCGCGTCCAGCGAATAGGCCACATCCAGCCGCAGGCCATCAATATCATACTCCTGCACCCAGCTCCGAATCGCATCAAAAATATGCGCCCGGACCTCCGGATGGGACAGGTTCAGCTTGACCAGCTCATGATGCCCCTCCCAGCCCTCGTACCAAAAACCGTCGTTATACCCGGTATTCCCCTCAAAGGAGAGATGGAACCAATCCTTATACGGCGAATTCCAGCGGTTCTGCCGCACGTCCGCAAAGGCCCAGAACCCGCGGCCCACATGATTGAAGACCCCGTCCAGCATGATTTTCAGTCCCGCCCGATGGAGCGCGTCACAAACCTGCCGGAAATCCGCGTTGCTGCCCAACCGCCGGTCGACCTGAAAAAAGTCCCGCGTATCATATCCGTGGGCATCGCTTTCAAAGAGCGGGTTAAACAGCACGCAATCCGCCCCAAGAGCCTTTATATGCTGGATCCAATCCAAAATCCGCAGAATCCGATGCGCCTTTGATCCGTCCGTCCCCTCGTTTTGCAGCGGTGCGCCGCATAACCCAAGAGGATAAATCTGATAAATGACCGATCGATCAAACCACATATTGCAAAATCCTTTCTGATTGCACAAACTTTATCTTCCTGCTGAAGGCAGTTCTTATTTATCTTATCAGATTATACAGCATTTTGCAACAAATCAAGGCGGAAAAATCCGTGGAAGTTGGCATAAAATCCCTAAAGGTGCGTTTTGGTCAAACTTTGGCGAAAAATCCCTTGACAAAAAATACTGGATGTGGTAATATACAAACGTTGCCGATAAAAAAAGGCACGCCGAACTGAATATGCGCCACTAGCTCAGCTGGATAGAGTGTTTGACTACGAATCAAAAGGTCGAGGGTTCGAGTCCCCCGTGGCGCGCCAAATAAGGACGTATCGAAAAGGTACGTTCTTTTTGTTTTTCACATTCTACCCGAAAACTAGAGGACTCGAACCGACAGCGGATTTGCGGTTCCCGCAGGAAATGTCCGGCTGACAAGCCGGGCAAGCAAATGCGCAAGGCCTCTCTTGAGAGGCCGAGTTCCCCGTGGCGCGCCATATTAAGGAATGTATCGGAAAGGGTACATTCCTTTTTCTTTATACCCGTTCCCGGAAACTAAGGGACTCGAACCGACGGCGGATTTGCGGTTTCCGCAGGAAATGTCCGGCTGACAAGCCGGGCAAGCAAATCCGGAGGCCTCTCTTGAGAGGCCGAGTCCCCCGTGGCGCGCCATATTAAGGAATGTATCGGAAAGGGTACATTCCTTTTTCTTTATACCCGTTCCCGGAAACTAAGGGACTCGAACCGACGGCGGATTTGCAGTTTCCGCAGGAAATGTCCGGCGCGAGCAGCATCCGGATGCACAGACAAAAACCGATGGACAGGCTATTCGTTCATCGGTTTTCTATATCCGTCAAAGCCCGTTTATCCGCCCAGCTTTGCCGTAAAATCCGCCATAGCCTCCGAAATTTTGATTCCCTGCGGGCATACCGCCTCACAGCTGCGGCAGCCGATACAGGCGGACGGCTGCTTCTCCTCCGGCAGGGCCATCAGCGCCATCGGGGCGATAAATCCGCCGCCGGTGAAGCTGTGTTCGTTATACAGCTTGAGCAGCATGGGAATATCCAGTCCCTGGGGGCAGTGCGACGTACAGTACCGGCAGGCGGTGCAAGGCAGCGTTTGGCCCAGCATATCCCTTGCCATATCCAAAAGCCGCTTCATTTCGCCGTCGCGCAGGGGCTGATCGGTCCCGAAGGTGGCGATATTTTCCCTCAGCTGCTCAAGGCCGGACATCCCGGACAGGACCACCGTCACGCCGGGCACGCTCTGCAAAAACCGGAATGCCCAGCCGGGGACGGATTCATCCGGCCGCATCGAATGAAGCAGGGCGGTTTCCTTGTCCGAGAGCCTGCACAGCCGCCCGCCCCGCAAAGGTTCCATAACCCACACCGGGATATCGTATTCCGCCAGCAGCTTTGCTTTCCCCTCCGCGTCCTGGAACGTCCAGTCCAGGTAATTCAGCTGCAGCTGGCAAAACTCCATATCGGCGCCGTATGCCTCCAGGAACCGGCGGATGACCGCCGCGCTGCCGTGCGCGGAAAAGCCGAGGTGCCGAATACGTCCGTTTTCCTTCTGTTTTTTCAGGTAGTCAAACACGCCGAACTTGGGATCCAGGTATGCGTCAATGTTCATCTCGCAGACATTATGGAACAGATAGAAATCGAAATACTCGACCTGGCACTTCTTCAGCTGCTGCTCGAAAATTTCCTCCACCTTAGGCATATTGGCAAGATCGTAGCCCGGGAACTTGCTGGCCAGGTAAAACTTTTCCCGGGGATAAGCCTTCAGCACCTTCCCCATCACGGTTTCAGAATGACCGCCATGGTAACCCCACGCGGTATCATAGTAGTTGATCCCCTGTTCCATTGCATAGGCCACCATCTCCGTTACGGCCGCCTCGTCAATTTTGCTGTCGTCCCCATCCAGGGTAGGCAGGCGCATCGCGCCCAAACCCAGGGCGGACAGCTCCAGCCCTTGGAATTTCTTATAAATCATGTCCGTTCACTCCGTTTCCGATTGTAGATAAAATAGTCCAAAATATCCAGCTTCTTTTCCTCCCGGTGGATTTTCTCCAACAGGGACTGCCGGTAACGGTCCAGGGCAGCCGCCTGGGCGACCTCATCCGACCGTTCTTCCATTTCCAGATACTGCCGGATAAATTCCTCGTCGCAGCCGGCATCCCGCAGATTCTCACCGATCCCGACCCTGTGGCAGGCAAGCTCCGCCATAGCACCGCCTCCTCTCGCAGCTTTGCCTAATCCCCAATATAAGGGCGGGCTGCGAAAAAATCAAATACGGATACAGAATGGCGGCCCATACTTGAAAGGTATGGATTTGATATGATAAAATAAGGCAAAGGGAGGATTCTGTATGGACATTCGCGCATTACAATATTTTTTAGCCGTCGCAAGAGAGGAAAGCATCACGGCGGCCGCCGAACAGCTGCATATGACCCAGCCGCCCCTCTCGCGGGCGCTGAAGGACCTGGAGGATGAGCTGGGAGTCCGGCTGCTGATCCGGGGGACCCGCAAAATCACCTTGACCGAGGAAGGGCGGCTGCTGCGCAAGCGGGCCGGTGAAATAATGGACCTGCTCAACAAAACCAAGCAGGAGGTCACCTCCCCGCAGGAAAACATTGTAGGGGATGTCCGCATCTGTGCCAGCGAAACAGACGCCATGCGCCGGATTGCGAAAGCTGCCCAAGCGCTGTGGGAAAAGTATCCGGACATCCACTACCGCCTTTCCAGCGGCGACGAGACGGACATAACCGAAAAGCTGGACAAGGGCCTGATCGATTTCGGCATCCTGTACGGGCGGGTGGATACGGCCAAATACGAATACATCCCTTTCCCGCAGCGGGAGGTATGGGGTGTCCTGACCCGCCGGGACAGCCGCCTGGCCCGGATGGACGCCATCCCGCCGGAGGAACTGTGGGGAGAGCCTTTGATCATTTCCCGGCAGGCCCTGCGGGACGGGAGCCTGCTGGGGTGGATGAAGCAGGATATTTCCAAGCTGAACATCGTCTCTACCTATACGCTGATTTACAACGCTTCCCGTATGGTGGACGAGGGCTTCGGCCACGCCCTGACTGTCGACAAGCTGATCAACACCGCCCAAAGCGGCCTCTGCTTCTGCCCGCTCGTCCCCCGGCATGAAATCAGCATTTATTTTGTCTGGAAGAAGTACCAGGTCTTTTCCAGGGCGGCGGCACGGTTTCTGGAGCAGATGCAGGCCGAGCTGACCGGCACGCCGTAACGGCCTGCCCTCTCTTAGGAAGTATTCTTTTTCGGTATGGTTCCCTATATCAAACGGATATTTTACTTTTTCGGGTTCTCCCCGTATAATGAAGGTTGTCAAACGAACCAATCACAGGAGGAATTCGATGAGTAAAATGTTTTCCCGCAGGCTGTGGAACCGGGATTTTATCCTGGTCCTGCTGGTCTGCGCCATCGCTTCTTACACCAACAGCATCTTTATCTCCCTGCTGCCGGTCTACGTGCTGGACCTGGGCGGCAGCAATACCCTTACCGGCATGATGATGACCGGCCTGACCCTGCTGGGCATGGCCACCCGCGCGGCCGTCGCGCCGCTGACCGACCGGATCGGCCGCAAAAAGCTGCTGGTGGCCGGCAGCGGGCTGTATGCGCTGAACGCGCTGGCCTTCTGCTTTACCAAGGACCTGCGCGTTTTGTTTGTCCTGCGGGTGCTCCACGGCTTTACCCAGGGGATCTTCTTTCCGGTACCGCCCATCATGGTGGCCGATATCTCACCGGCAGACCTGCTGGTGGACGCAATGGGGTTTTTCGGCATCACCAGCTCCCTCATGTTTGCGGTAACCCCGACCATCGGCCTGGCGATCTATAACAACCTCGGCCCCGATGCAATGTTCTGGTCGGCGGCGGTCATCGGTTTTACTTCCTTTATCCTGGCCACCCTTGTACGGGAACATTACGAGCGGCCCCCGCAGCCGACCCGGCAAGAAGGCCCCCGAAAGCCCGGCTTCAGGCCGGACAAAGGCTTCTGGCTCCTGGTTCTGCTCCCCTCGCTGGTAAACCTTTTTATTTACGTCGGGAACAGCGCCATCACCAGCTTTCTCACCCCCTGCGGCCTGAGCAGGGGCATCGAGCGGATCAGCCTGTATTTCCTTGTCAACAACCTGGCGGTAATCCTGGCGCGGCTGGCCGTAGGCAGGGTGATCGCTTTCCTGCCCAAGCGGACCTGTATCCTGGCCGGCGTACTCCTCTGCGGCGCCGGTACCGGCATGATTGCCGTCGCCGACGGGCTGGGGCTGATGATGGTATCCGCCGTGCTGGTGGGAGCCGGTATCACCGCCGTCAATCAGCTTTTACAGGTTGAGGTGCTGATTACCTCCCCGGAAGATAAGCGCGGGACGGCCAGCACCGTCTTTATGCTGATGGGCGACATCGGTACCGGCGTCGGCGCGGCCGTATGGGGCGCCGTCTCCGCCGGGGCGGGATATCTGCTGACCTACGCGCTGGCCGGGGCTTCTACCCTTGCCGGCTGCCTGTTCCACGGGGTTTATTGGAAAAGGCGCGGCAGATAGCCTGCGGGATTATAGTCCGGGGCCGGGCAAAAGTTTACACATTCTAAACGGATTGGAAACGGTTTTATATGGAATCCTGTCCGTATCCTCTTGCCAAAAGGCGGGAAATCCGATATAATAAAAGTGCGTACAAAAATCGACCATATCGGACAGCTTATGATCCTGTCCTTTTGAAAAGAGGCATCGTTTTGCGTAATCAGAATAAACACAATGACTCAGATTGGGAATTTAACATTGACCTGGACAGCATCCGCGAGCAGGCCGCGCAGGAAGAAGCCGCCTCCCGCAGCGCCGCCGATCAGCTGATCGACCAGCTGGACCGGCTCTCCGCGCCCCCGGCAGAGGAAAGCCTTCCGGAAGAAACCCGGGAGCCTGCCGAAAGTCCCGACGAGCAGCCGCCTGCGGACCCGCCCGCCGAACCGTCCCTTCCCAAGCAGAAACCTCAGCCGCCCCGTCCCGCGCCGAAAGCCGGGCCGGATACCGCTGAGCAGACCATCACGATCCCGACTCAGCCGTCCTCCCCGCCCCCGCGCCGGACAGAGCAGTCCAAGACGCAGGTCTTTTCCGAACCGGCCGCCCACTCCTACCGCCCATCTCCGCGCACTGTAGCGGCCTCCAGCGCCTCCTCAGGCGCCTCCAAGGCCAAGGCACCTGCCCAAAAGGCAAACACCCCCCGGCAGCAGCGGAAGCTGGACAAGGCGCAGCGCCGCCGTCAAAAACGCCTGGACCGGGTCGAAAGGAGTCGCCAGCGTCCCAAATTCCGCTTTGCTCCCGTCCTGGCATCGCTTTTGGCGATCACCAATGTCCTGACGCTCGGCGTCCTGGGCCTCAATTATATGCAGACCGGCATCACCGTGCAAAACGCGGAGGAAACGGCCAAGCAGGCCCAAAAGACCGTCGACGAGGTCAACGCCCAGATGGAGCAGCTGCGGGAGGAAACCCTCCCCCTGGACAAGTTCCAGTATAATGTTGCCGAATACAATATCATGGCCGAGTTCATCCAGGAGTTTTTTGACGACAAGATCGTATACAAGGATACCGCCGTCCATTACGCCGATATCGATCCAAGCCTGCCGATGAACAGCTACGACTGGGACGCGCTCAGCTGGCAGAACGGCCGCCCCGCCTACCAGCCGGAAGACGCGCGGCACGCCTCCCTCGGGATTGATATCTCCTATCATCAGGGGAATGTGGACTGGGCGGCTGTGGCCGCGGACGGGATAGATTTTGCCATGATCCGGTGCGGATACCGCGGGTACGGCACCGGCGAGCTGGTCACCGACAGCAATTACCACAGCTATATGGAAAACGCCCTCGCCAACGGCCTGGACACCGGCGTCTACTTCTTCTCCCAGGCCATCAGCGAAGAGGAGGCCGTCGAGGAAGCGGAATACACCCTGTCGCTGCTCTCGGAATACCAGGTCAATATGCCGGTCGTGTTCGATATGGAGGTCATGACCGAGGATGCAAGGGCCAACAGCCTGACCTCCGCCCAGCGGGCCTCGATTGCGTCTGCCTTCTGCGACACCATCCGGGCCGCCGGTTACACGCCGGTGATCTACGGCAACACCGCGTATTATATGTCGAAGATCGATTTTGCTTCGATATCCGGAAAATACGGCATCTGGCTGGCACAATATTATAAACAGCCGTTCTTCCCTTATGAATTCTCCCTTTGGCAGTATACCGACTCTGGCAATGTTAACGGGATCGAAGGGACCGTAGACCTAAACCTTTACTTTGGGGAATAAAAAGAAAATCGCTCCGGGTCAAAATCCGAAGCGATTTTTCTTTATGCCAATTCCTTTACGCCGTCCTTTTCCAGCTCGCTGCCAATGAAGGATATCACCTGCTGGGGAGACATTTCCAGCACATACGAAACCTCGTCGCACAGCATCCGCTGCGCCTCTTTAAACATCCGCTCATCGTTTTGACGGAGCTTGCGGCCGCAGCTCTGCAGCTGCTGCTGATGCAGGTAAACCGTACGGACCAGCGCGGATATCTCCGTCTGTTTCCCGTCCCGCAGGATCCGCTGGAACTCACTCTTCCGCAGATTCTCGTTTTCGATCCAGAGGTCTTTCACCGTCGGCAGCTTATGGATCAGCTGATAGATTTCCTCTTTGCTCATCACTTCCCGCATCCGGGACACGAGCTTTTCGTTATCAACCGGCAGATAAACGGTAGAAGCCTGCGCGTTTACCGGGGTCAAAACGTAATAATCCCGCACCTCGTCTCCGAATTCGCAGGCTGTTACGCCGTCGATCCTGCATACGCCGCTTCCGCCGTAAAACACCATATCTCCTGCCTGAAACATAAGGCACCTCCTGTCATACTTTCTTCATATTATAGTTATATTATACCATCTTTTTCAACAAGATGCAAAGGTGAAAATATACAAACTTTTCAAATCGCGCCCCTTCCCCGCTCGGAAAAATGCCTGCTGGTCCGGCCGATCGTTCATGCTATATAGGGTTAGCCGGTTTCCAAATGAAAAGGGCCGGATCCCGCAAAGCACCTGGGACAAAATACCGGTCTATTTATTTTTTGCATGAACCGATTGTATATTATTTTGTAAACTGGTTCCCGGACGGAAAAGCGCGCGGGAAAAAGCCCGTCCAGAACAGGGCAAAACGGCCTTTTCGTTCCCGTTTTTTGCAAAAGATGATACAAAATCCCGTCCAAAATCGATCCGGCCGCGGCCGGTTTGTCAAGTGGATTTTGCTCTGAACTTTCCAAAAGAGTTTTGGCTATAATGCTGATTTTACTAGATATAGTGTTATTCTCCTTGACTTTGATCTAAATATGGTGTATATTTAGACTTGTTCATCAGCCATCGGCGAGGATGGCAAAATAAGAAGCAGATAGATTGCCGACGGAAGACCGTGACAAACAGTCCGTACGCCGGCACAGCCTTGTTAGGATCGCATGAATGATCTCCCAGCGCGTTTCTATCCCCTACCGCTAGAAAGGACCCGTCCATCATGAAAATTATCAAACGCAGCGGCGCAGAGGCCGTGTTTGACCGCCGTAAAATTGAAGCGGCCGTCACCGGCGCCAACACTGCTACCCGCGAGGAATCCCGTCTCTCTCCCGAACAGATCACCGTAATCGCTCTCAACGTAGAAGGAATGTGCAAAAAGCTGGAACGGGCCGTAGGCGTCGAAGAGGTCCAGGACATGGTGGAAGACCAGATCATGGACCAGAAAGCGTTTGATGTTGCCCGCAATTACATCACTTACCGCTATATTCAGAGCCTAAAACGGCAGAGCAATACGACCGATGAACGCATCCTCACGCTTATCGAGTGCAACAACGAGGAGGTCAAGCAGGAAAACTCCAACAAGAACCCGACCGTCAACTCTGTCCAGCGGGACTACATGGCGGGCGAGGTCAGCAAGGACCTGACTGAACGGCTGCTGCTGCCGGCCGATATTGTCCAGGCCCATAAAGAAGGCATTATTCATTTCCACGATTCCGACTATTTTGCCCAGCATATGCACAACTGCGACCTGGTAAACCTGGAAGATATGCTGCAAAACGGCACCGTCATCTCCGGCACGCTGATCGAAAAGCCCCACAGCTTTTCGACCGCCTGCAACATCGCGACCCAGATCATCGCGCAGGTCGCTTCCAGCCAGTACGGCGGCCAGTCGATCAGCCTGACCCATCTGGCCCCCTTTGTGGACGTCAGCCGCAAAAAGCTGGCCGCAGAGGTCGAGGAAGAGATGAAAGGGCTAAACATCAGTCCCGAGCGCAAAAAGGCCATCACCGAGTCCCGGCTCCGCGCGGAAATCTCCCGCGGCGTCCAGACGATCCAGTATCAGGTGGTCACCCTGATGACGACCAACGGCCAGGCGCCGTTTATCACCGTCTTTATGTATCTGGGCGAGGCGAAGAACGAACAGGAAAAGCACGATCTTGCGATCATCATTGAGGAGACGATCAAGCAGCGCTATCAGGGCGTCAAAAACGAAGACGGCGTCTGGATCACCCCGGCCTTCCCGAAGCTGATCTATGTACTGGAGGAGGACAACGTCCGCCCCGGCACGCCGTATTACTATCTGACCGAGCTGTCGGCAAAATGCACCGCCAAGCGGATGGTCCCCGACTACATCTCTGAAAAGAAGATGCTCGAGTTAAAGGTCGACAAGAACGGGAACGGCAACTGCTATCCCTGCATGGGCTGCCGGAGCTTTCTCACTCCCTATGTCGACGAAAACGGCAAGCCGAAATACT
>CAYWRQ010000032.1:0-23317 GCA_964460915.1 uncultured Oscillospiraceae bacterium | reverse complement strand
TTTTTCCGGTCGGGATTCCCTTTTGTTATCAAACAGGCATTTGTGCGGTATTGCCTTTATAATCCTTTATGATATTTCTCTCCAATCTGTTTATTAAATTATAACATATTTTAGGCGGAAGCTATGTAAAAAAATACCGAGCATCTTTGGTAAAAAAAACGAAGCATTTTTACTTGTTTGCACTTGACCTGGAGTGGACTCCAAGATTATAATGAAAAGTGGAAAAAGGGTGCGGTATCATCCGACCTCCCGGACACGCGACCGGCCCGCAGAGGGCCGGGGCAGGATTTTTTGCAAACTATCCGGAAAGGGTGACACAAATTTAGGGGTCCAGAGGCAGAGCCTCTGGGTTAGGGACCATCAAGGGAACCGGATTATAAGCAGAAAGGAAAATGAACATGGATAAAATCAGATTGGGGAAGACAGAATTAATGGTCAGTGCGTCGTCGTTTGGTGCGCTGCCGGTGCAGCGAGTACCAATGGAGCAGGCGAAGAAGCTGCTCCGGATGGCGTATGACGGCGGCATCAACTATTTTGACACGGCGAACGCCTATTCCGACAGCGAGGAAAAGATCGGCGAGGCCCTCTCCGATGTCCGTCACAACATTATCATCTCGACCAAATCGGGCGCCAAGGACAAAAAGACGCTGCTGTCGCACATCGAACTGTCGCTGCGGCGGATGAAGACCGACTATATTGACATTCTGCAGCTGCATAATCCGGCCGAGCTGCCCGACCCGGAGGATCCCGACAGCCTGTACGGCGGGCTTTTGGAGGCCCAGAAAAAGGGCTGGATCCGGTACATCGGCATCACCAACCACCGCTATCAGGTTGCCAAGGACGCGGTGCTCTCCGGAAAGTACGCGACCTTACAGTTCCCGTTTTCGTCGATTTCGGATGAAAAGGATATCGGGCTGGCCGAGCTGACGCGGGCGCACGATATGGGCTTTATCGCGATGAAGGGGCTGGCCGGAGGGCTGATTACCGACGCGCGGACCACCTTTACGTTTATGAAGCAGTACCCGTGGGTCGTGCCGATCTGGGGCATCCAGCGGGAGAGCGAACTGAAACAGTTTTTGGATATGGAGAAAAACCCACCCGCCTATGACGATGAGATGAAGGCGCTGATCGAGCGGGATAAGAAAGAGCTTGCCGGGAATTTCTGCCACGGGTGCGGGTACTGCCTGCCCTGCCCGGAGAACATCCCGATCCCGACGGCGGCCCGGATGAGCCTGCTGCTGCGGCGTTCGCCCTATGCCGGATGGCTGAGCGAGGAGATGAACGAGCAGATGCTGCGGATCGACAAGTGCCGTCACTGCAACGCCTGTGCGTCCCGCTGTCCGTACGGGCTGGATACGCCGAAGCTGCTGGCGGAGAACCTGGCCGATTATAAGCAGTTTCGGGCTGAGCATCTGGACAAATGACCAAGGGCCGGAGGTGAGAGTATGACCATTGCTGAGGTGAGCAAGAAATACGATATTTCGGCTGATACCCTGCGGTACTATGAACGGATTGGACTGATCCCGCCGGTACACCGGACGTCCGGCGGCATCCGCAACTATACCGAGGAGGACTGCGGCTGGGTTGAGTTCTGCAAATGTATGCGGAGCGCGGGTCTGACGATTGAGGCACTGATCGAGTACGTTTCCCTGGCGCAGAAGGGCGACGCGACAATCGACGCCCGCAAAAAGCTGCTGATCGAGCAGCGCTGCCTGTTACAGGAGCGGATTGCCGAGATGCAGTCGACGATTGCGCGGCTGGACCAGAAGATCGCACGGTATGAGAAGTGGGTTTATTGTGCCGACAGCCATCTGAATGTCGGAAAAAATAATGCCGAAAAGGCGGTATAAGAAACAAACGGGGGCGGCTGATTTTGGGCCGTCCCCGTTTTGCGTTGCAGATAAAAGCTGTTTTATAAAAGCGCCATCACCAGGCACATGATCCCCCACAAGGGCAAAATAACCCACAAAGCCTTTTGAACCTTCCGGTAGGTCGGGGAGGGCTTATTTTTTTGTCCCATCTGCCGGAAATCCAGCCGGAAGAAAAAATTCGGGAAGAGGATATCGACACACCAGATCGCCAAAATGACCAGGGCGAGCAGCAAGTAACGGCTGTTCCCCCGGACAGAAAGGTTCCCGGAAGCAATCGCAATCGCCTGAGCGACCGAAACCGGGTAGGCGTCCCGGTCATCCGCCGAATCGGCCAGTATCCCGTCGGCGAGGATGACCCAGTCGTGTTCCGCGTCCGGGGCCTTGCCCGAAAAGAGGACGTCCTCCTCCCGGGTGATCGTATAGACATCGTCCTGACGGGTTACGGTCAGGGGAAGATAATCGCCGCTGAAGGTGAGGACGCCGTCCTGCTCCTGAACGAGGACAGAGCCGCCTGCATAGGCGCCGTCGGAGGTGCTGCGCAGAAACCCCGCGCGGGTATGGACGCCCGGCTGGTTATAAAGCGGGAAGAACAGGGTCAGCAGGATGATGGTAAAAATACTCGGCAGCAGCCGCAGGACAAGCGATTTCCTTTTCATCGGGTTCCCTTCTTTCTGTCCCCAATCAGCGCCCGCACGACATACCCCGCTTCGATAAATCCCGCGACCGGCGGGCAGAAGGCGATTGAACCGGGAGCGTTGCGCCCGGTATCGGGGTCGGTGACGACGGTCTTGGCGGCCGGCTCATCGGAATAAAGGACTTTGAAGCCACGGATGCCGCGCTTGCGGCACTCGGCGCGCATGACGCGCGCCAGCCCGTCCCCGGCGCCGTTGCGGGCCGTTTCTTCGATGTCCCCGATTCGGAAGGCGGTCGGATCGAGGCGGTTTCCGGTGCCCAGGCTCATCAGCAGCGGGATCCCCAGTTCCTGGCAGGTTTTGGCCAGATGCAGCTTGCTGGTGACCGTATCGATGCAGTCAATCACGTAGTCGGGCCGGTTCTGGAACAGGAGGGGGGCGGTATCCTCGCCGTAAAAGGCAGGAATTTTGATCAGCCTGCAGTCCGGGTTGATCGACAAAAGCCGTTCGGCGCAGGCTTCGGTCTTGTCCATAGCGACGGTATTCCGCGTGGCAATCAGCTGGCGGTTGATGTTGGTAATTTCGACCGTGTCGTGATCCATCAAAATCAACGTCCCGATCCCGGCCCGGCAAAGCCCTTCGGCACACGCCCCGCCGACGCCGCCAAGCCCGACTACCGCCACCGTTTTCTTTTCCAACAGCTCTACCTTTTCTTCTCCAATCAGCAGCGCCTCCCGCGCCAGCCAGTCTTTCGCCATCTACGTCACCTTTCTTCTTTTCCTAACACCAGCCCCTTTAAAAAGGGGCTGGACTCCTAAACTTGTGTCCGACGCGGCCGTGTCACAGCGATCCAGACGAATGAGACTGCTCGACAGGCTCGCAGTCTTCGAACGTTTTTTGTCCCGTTCAACGGTTCAGGAATGGACGGGTGGATACGCGGGGAGATTTGCGGCAGACGATGGGTTGGTGGTGTAAACCCGGAACAGGCAAGCCAGTTCCCTACAGTATTTTCGGGTAGACCGTGCGTATTGGCGGGCCGGGTTTAGATACCCAACGGAAATCGCGTTCCTTTTTTTATCGCCCACCTACCCGAATGTCATCCTAACACAGTTAAGGATCTATGCGCTGCCGACATACGAACCGTTTCCTTTCTGTGGAAAGATGTACCATATTCGTAAACGCAAAGATTCTTCGCTGGCGCTCAGAATGACAGACGGGACGCGGCGAACGTGCGGGGAGGTTTGCGGTTGGTGGTGTAAACCCGGGCGCACACGCCGGTGCGCCCCTACGGAGTTTTCAGGAAGTCTCATGTATTTTGTAGGGGCGAATTTATATCGATAACTTATCCGAATGTCATCCTGACAGTTAAGGATCTATGCGCTGCCGACATACGAACCGTTTCCTTTCTGTGGAAAGATGTACCATATTCGTAAACGCAAAGATTCTTCGCTGGCGCTCAGAATGACAGACGGGCGTGGTGAATACCCGGAACGGTCAAGACCGTTCCCTACAGTATTTTCGGGCAGTCCCGCGGATTTTGTAGGGGCGCCGCATCATAATGGAAGATATGCCGACGTGTGCGCCCCAACAGAGTAGGCGAACACGCGTGTAAATTTTTGACAGCATCGGCGTTCGGGCATCCCGGTATGAGGATAGACATCTATCCCGCGTGAACGGAGCTATTCAATCTGTGCGCTGACCCAGCGCACACCATCATTATTCACTATTCATTCAAAGGAAAAAGGCCTCCGCGCGAGCGGAAGCCTTTTAAGTTTAAAGTGACCCGCCTTGCCGTCGTATGGAATATAAACCCGCTTCTCAGCAGGTGGGTGCTTTCCCGAAGCGCTCACGCTCCCTTCTTCCGGCTAGGCCGGGAGGTCTGCAATCCTGATCCGGAGAAAAGCTCCCGTTTTAAACGTGTTCGGATTTAAAACGCCATACTTGCTCGAACAAGGCAGAATGTCATTCAGTTCTTTGAATTCAGTATAGCAAAAATTCTATGGAAAATCAAGAGGGAATTTTTGCTTTTGTGCAGAGGAAAGGAAACGGTTTATTCGTCCTCATCCTCGTCGTCTTCATCGTACTCGTCGTCCTCTTCGTCGTCGTAATAGCCCATCAGTTTTTCGAGGAAGATATTGCCGATCCGTTCGTACTCCTCATCGTTGTCGATAGACGCAAGGTATTCCTCGCCGTCCTCTTCCTCGCTGACCAGAACAATCAGCTCGGCATCCTCACCCAGAGCCTGGGTCGGATCTTCCATATGGGGCGTAGCGGCAACGTAAGACTTGCCGTCCACATCCATCTGTGCCAGCAACTCAATGACGCTCTCTACGCCGTCCTCATCCTGAAGGGTAAGCAGCTCCGGCTCTTCCAATTCGTGATAATATTCAATCATGGCTCGCGTTCCTTTCGTCGAGTGTTGAGAAATCTACGTTACTATTGTATGCGATTGGGCGGATAAAGTCAAGACATTTTTGTAAAATCCCGCCGACCGGCCGATTAACACGAAGGGGACAGCTGTTTTGTCTTCATGCGCAGGTAGATCCAGCCCCCGAGGACGGCCGACAGCAGCTCGGTAACCGGGAAGGAAAGCCAAACCCCCGTCATTCCCCACACAGCAGCCAGGATAAGCGCCATCGGTATGATCAAAACAAGCCCGCGGATGACCGAAAGGATATGGGCGGGCAGCGCCCGGTCGACAGAAGTAAAATAGGTCGCCAGGATGATGTTGTATCCGACAAACGGGTTGGAGAGGAAGTAGAGCTTTAATCCCGTTACGGCGATTTGCTGCAGCGCGGCGCTGCGCTCGCTGTTGAAAATCGCGGTGATCGGCTGTGCATAGGCAAAAGTGATCAGATACAGGATACCGGAGATTACCAGCATCGTGACCATCGCGTACCGCAGGACGGTTGTTCCCAGCCTGTGGCTGCCCTGGCCGTAGAAGCGGCTGATCAGGGGCTGGATGCCCTGGGCAATCCCTGTGTAGACGGCCGATACCACGAGGGACAGGTTGGCAATTACGCCGTAGGCCGCGACCCCGGTGTTTCCCTCCAGCCTGAGGATGATCATGTTGAAGGTAATCATCACAAGGCCGGAGGAAAACTGGGTGATCAGGGAGGGCAGCCCCAGTGAAAGCTCCTGCCCGACGATACCGGATTGAAGCCCTGTCCGGACAAAATGGAAGGTGTTTTTTCTCCGGAGCCAGTGGGGGAGCATGATTGCAATGCTGATGAGCGGGGACAGGCCGGTCGCCAGTACCGCCCCGAAGATTCCCATCCGCATCGGGAAGATGAAAATGTAGTCCAGGATGATATTGGAAAAGCTTCCTGTGACCATCGCGGCCATTGAAAGCTGGGGGCCGTCGTCGTTGCGCACAAAGCAGAGCAGGACATCATTGAGAATAAATGCCGGCGAAAACAGCAGCAGCCATTTCAGGTAGGTATCGGTCATCCGCAGGATATCCCCCTCCGCTCTCAAAAGGAGGGCGAGCCGGCTTGAAAGAAGGACGCCGGATAGGGCAAACAGCAGGGAAAAGAAAAGGGCGAGATAAACCGTGTTGGTGTAGACCCGGTCCGCCTGGTCCGGCCTGCCCTGGCTTTTGAAGATTGAAAAGCAGGTTGCGCCGCCCATGCCGAGCATCATCCCGGTGCCGTAGATAAAGTTGTAGATCGGAATCGCAAGGTTTAAGGCCGCCAGGCCGTTTGTACCCAGTCCCTTGGATACAAAGTAGGTGTCGGCCAGGATATAGCAGGATACGCCTAGCGTCCCGAGCACGCTGAGCGCGGTGTAGCGGGTAAATTCCCGAAAGCAGGATGCCTGTTTCATGGTGATCGGTATTCCTTTCTTGATTTTGATCCGGATATAAAAAGAGCGCCGCAGCTTTCTATCTTCAAAGGCCTAACGATAGAAAGCCTGGCGCCTGCCCTCTTTACCCGGCGGCAAAGAGGTGTCGTTTTGATATGCAATTGTGGGGTGCGATAACGATGGTAGATATGCCCTTGCGGTCGCCTGGGTTTGCATCGCCATTTGATGGTTATCGCAAACCTACCCGAGTGTTTGCCTGCTCTGTAGGGGCGGGGTTTCCCCGCCCGCCAACCTTCCGTCTCTTACCCGTTTCCATCAATGCGAACCATCTGCCGAATACTCCGTAGGGGCGCCGCATGATAGCAGTATATATGCCCAATGTGTGCGCCCAGGTTTACATCACAAACCCAATGATTATTGCAAACCTTTCTGCTTGTCACCACGCCCGTTCCCGAATCGGCACCGCAAAACGATGCTCTGCGCAGCTGTCGCCGCTTCGGAAACGGTGTGGGACGGTGGCAGTGCGCATCCAAAATTCCCATTCGAATGCGCAAACAGGTGCTAAGTCCATATCCGGACCTGGCACCTGTCATACTTTGGTGAGCCACCGGAGGCTCGAACTCCGGACCCTTTGATTAAAAGTCAAATGCTCTGCCAACTGAGCTAGTGGCTCTCACACCTATCGTCAGGATATTTTTTATGGCTTCCGGCCACCTGACGGCATCTATATAAAAACTGCTCGCCCGAAGCTAAGGGCTTTACAGCTTGAATATCTGACCTTTCTGGGGGTCAGTGTGTATGATTATAGCAGAGTTGAAGGCAGTTGTCAACACTTTTTTGTATTTTTGTCGCACACAACAATATAGACAAACATCAAGCTTACTTTTTGTTCAATATCAGTATGTCAGCCGGTAAAAATTCTTGTCTGACTGAAAGTTCTCGAAGTTATAGAGCACCAGGATTTCCGCAAAGCCTTTTTCGTCGCACAGAGCGTTGATTCCCTGTGGATAGGAGCGGAGATCGACTACATACACCTCGTCAAACTCCGAAAGGAAAAGCGGCGCAAGGACGTTGGAATAAGAGTCCTTGATCAGCAGCATCCGCGCAGGATCTTCGGGGACCTCCTCCCTTGAAAGTACGGTCAGTCCGCCGTTGCCGTACAAAAACGCGCTGTATTTGTCCCGGGTGTCAAAGGCCGCCGCGTCATACCAGCCTTCCTTTTCGACCCCGTCAACCACCGTCTTGACCGGGAAGGGAAGGTCAAAAAAGGTCAGGGTATCGGGCGTTGTATCGACCTTTTTGCACTTGGAATAGTAGGTTCCGTAAAAGCCTTCAATCTCCCGCAGATTCAGCGTCCCTGCGCTGAGAAGATCGGCATCGTTTCCATAGGCAAAGCGCGCGTAGCCTTTCCGGGCACACAGCTCCCGATAAAATTTATAGGCCGTCGTTCCCCGCCAATGGTGGTCGGTGTTGTAGTAAAGCGCCTCATATTGGGAATGGTCGGCGAACCAGTCATACTTGCATCCGTCGGCGGAGTACTCCGCTTGGTTTTCCTGCTCCAAAATCCTGTAGGCGTCCAGCCACTGGACCGCGTCTCCGAGCAGTCCCCGGATTTCCTCCAGCGCCTCCTTCTGGTCGAGCTGTCCGGCCCCATCCGGCAGCTGGTCGGGGGAAAAGGCATAGCCGCTGGGGATGATCCCAAAATCCAGCCCGCCGTGTTCTTCGGCAAAATCGTTTAAAAAGGAGAGGTTGCGCGCGGTCTGCTCCCGGTCGTAGTCGGTCAGCTTGCCGAACAGCGCCCCGTTTTTCCCGTACAGGACGCCGTTATTTTCGGTTTTGAGGAGGGCGGATTCGGCCACGGATTTGACGGTAATCCAGCTGTCCCGCCCGGCAAACTGGTCGATGACAACCTCCTCATACTGCTTTTGGAAATCGCCTGACCAGAGCCGCTCGAATGAAAAGTCGGCGGAAACCTTCAGCTTGCGGTTTTCCAGCTCAGATTCGGTCCGAACCGGAGTCAGCAGATCTGCGGCCGTCATGATCCCGATAAATCCAAAAAGCAAGGCGGCTGCCGGATAAATTTTCTTTTTCATGTTCCAGTCGTCTCCTTAGAAATTCCAATAGATAAACGGATTGTATGTCGAATCGACCAGGTACGCGGTCGATAAAAACAGCACGAAAGCGAGGAGCAGCGTTTCAACCGTCTGCAGAAGCTTTGTCTCCCCATAACGGGAAACCAACCACTCGTGCCCCTTCTTGATCACCGGCAGGGACAGGATCACCCCCAGCAGCAAGGTCACCCCATAGCCGCGGAGTGCATACAGCCAGTCGAGCGGGTTGGCGGCCGAGGAAAGCCCGCCGATCCCGAACATCCTGCCCAGGAATCCGCCCAGCCGGCTGAAATCGCTGATGGCAAAAATGACCCAGGAGATCATCAGGATGATGGGAATAATGATATGGGCAAGGATTTTGTGCTTTTGGTACCAGGAGAGCAGCCATTTCTTTTCGATGACCAGCAGCACGAAAAACCATAGGCCCCATAAAACAAAATTCCAGCTGGCCCCATGCCATAGGCCGGTCAGCACCCATACGATAAACAGGTTTCGGGTGCGTTTCCATTCACTGCACCGGCTGCCGCCGAGAGGAAAATAGACATATTCCCGGAACCAGCTGGACAGGGTCATATGCCACCGCCGCCAGAACTCGGTGATTGAGCCGGAAACGTAAGGGTAATTGAAGTTTTGCGGGAAGGAAAATCCCAGCATATGTCCAAGGCCAATCGCCATCAGCGAGTAGCCGGAAAAGTCAAAATAAATCTGCAGCGAGTAGGCCAGCGCCGCAATCCAGGCCATCGGCGTTGAGATATCCGCCGGGGAAAGGGCGGCGGTCGCGTCCCAAAGGGAGCCGACGTTGTTGGCAATCAGCACCTTGCTGCCCAGGCCGAGGATGAACAGCTGGGCGCCCCGGTTGATTTCGGCCATTGTGATCCTTCGGTTTTTGAGCTGCGCCGCGATGTCCGAGTAGCGGACGATCGGCCCGGCAATCAGCTGCGGGAACAGGACAACATAGGCCCCGAAGGTAATCAGGTTGTCCTCCGGTTCCACGTCGCCGCGGTATACGTCGATGGTATAACTCATCGTCTGGAAGGTGTAAAAGCTGATGCCGAGCGGGAGGGTCGGGGAAAAGTCCGGCATCGGAAGGCCGGTCAGTGCTTCGATGTTTTGCAGGAAAAAGCCGGTATACTTGAAGAAAAAGAGAATCCCAAGGTTAAAGAACATTGAAATCAGAAGGAAAAGCTTTCGTTTTCGTTTGTTGCTGCCGAAATGCTTGATGCCCTGGCCGCAGGTGTAGTCGACCAGCATAGACGCGAACATAATCGGCAGGTATTTGACCTCCCCCCAGGCATAGAAAAAGAGGGAGATAATCAAAAGAGTAAGATTCTTAAAGCGCTTTGGGGTGATATAATAAAGTAGCATTGCCGCCGCAAAGAAGCGGAAAAGAAAAAGCAGGCTACTGAAAACCATGCAGCAACAATCCTTTCGTTATGATAGGGTATATTTAGTTTTTTCCCAGTTATTCGACCATCGCGCAGAGCGATGGGGTAATATTTTTAGTAATCTTATGGAAAGCATGACAGGAAAGTTTCGCCAGGCCTTTTCAAAGGCCGCGTAACTCCTTACAGTCTTCTGTTCCGCACCTCCTACCCGGTATGCTTGCGAGTTTTTCCGCGTCCATAAATCAGGAAGGGCAGTTTTCCGCAGGAAAACGCAACCCATATTAAGGGGTGTCCGCATGGGTCTGGCTGGCTCAATGCCAGCTAGACCCATAACGAGCATGAGCGAATCTATCTTCATTTTTGCCCAGGTGTTATTGTGTTCCAATGCCTAACGGCATTACGTGTCTTTTGTTTCGGCGGACGGACGGGATGTCCGCTGATTCCTACGGAACCACAAAAGACAAACCTACCTACCCGCATTTTTCGCGGTCACCCCCGCCGGTGTCCCGGTGGGACGCCGTGCGGCACGGTCACGGACCGTTTTTCCGACGCGGCCGTGTCACAGCGAACCGACCTAGCTAGAGCGTTCGACAAGCTCACGCTCTTCGAACGTCTTTTGTCCCGTATGGTAGGGTGTTTAAAAATGATTCGAGCGGACAGATGTGCGATGGCATGTTGCGTTTCTAACAGACAACGAACCTCACCCCAAAGAGGGAGGCCTTGGCAGGGAAATAAACAGATACGTATTAAGGAAACGGGTGCGTGCCGGGAGGTCGGCGGGCGGGGAAACCCCGCCCCTACAGGGTAGGCGGACACGCGGGCGGGTTTGCGGTAGGCGGTGGGGTGGTGGTGTAAAGGCGGAACAGGCAAGCCAGTTCCCTACGGAGTTTTAGGGTAGGTTTACGGAATGTTGTAGGGTGCGACCCTTGCGGTCGCCCGCATTTATGCACAAATGTCCGTTTCGCGTCATCATTTCGGGAATGAGTAAGCGAACACGCAGGCAGATTTACGATAACCATCGGTTGGCGATGTAAACCCGGAACGTGATGTCCGTAGGACATCGAAACCGATTCCCTACAGTGTTTCCGGTAGATAGTACGTGTTGACGGAAATGGGTGCGGGTGGGTAGGTCGGAGGGCGGACGTGGCCGCACATCTCTATTACGTGCGCCACCCCTACAAGTTTTCCCGCGCCCGTGTACAGCTTACAGGCGTTTTCCCGCGAAACATAAACGGCAAACCATCTACCCGAACGCACGACCGGCCCGCAGAGGACCGGGGCTATGTCTATCGTCTGCTGACGGAAAGCATGACAAAAGTTTAGGATCCAGCCCTTTTTAAAGGGCTGGGAGGGCTGGGGAACCAATCGCGTTGAGAAACGCCTTTTCCGCCATGGCCACGTCGCCGGTGAAATCGGCCGCGCCTTCCTCCTCGCCGGTATCGGGTGAGGTGCCGACAATCAGCAGGGCCGCGTAGTTGCCCTTGACGACGACCTTTGCCGCTTCCAGCCGCTCGGTGTTGTTCATGACGGCGTACCAGCCAAAGGCCTCCTTCTGGTCGGCGAGCGCCTGCTCAAGGGCGGCCTTCACGGCGTCGATCTGCCCGTCCTTCGCCTGTACAACCAGCAGCTCGTCGCAGTTGGTCATGACCGCCGCGATTGACCCGGCGTAGCTTTCGACCTGGTCGGATGTCAGGCGGAATTTCTCGGTTAGGGTGGTGTCGTCAATTTCCATGCTCATGGTGGGGATGGCGTCGTAGCCGTACGCATCCTGGAAAGCGCTGTTGATGGCGGCGTAGATGTCGGCAGCCGTGACGCCGGTGTCCTCGGCAGGCTCAGACGCTTCGGAGGACGGCTCGGAAATCGGCTCGGAAGACGGCTGCGCGCTTTCCGCAGAGGAAGACTCCGCCGGGGCGGCGCTTTCGGCAGGCCTAGAAGCGGGAGCCGTGCTTTCCTCCCCGGAAACCGGCTTTGACGCGGGGGCGGAGGACGCGGAAGACCCTGAAGACCCGGAAGAAGTCTCCTTGTCCGCAGCTTCGGAGGCGCTCTCCTCGAGAGATCCCGCTGAACTGATTTCCGAATCTTCTTCCGGCAGGCTTTCTTCCGGCTTGCTTTCCGGTGCGCTGCTTTCGGGGAGGGAGCTCCCTTCCGACGGCGCCGCGCTTTCAGCGGAGGAGGGCGCGGAACCGGGAACGGAACTGTCCGTGTTTGCAGTATCCCTGCTGCCGCAGCCGGACGCCGTGCAGGCAAAAAGCATTGCGGCGAGTATAATTAAAGTCCATTTTTTCATGTCTTGATTTCCTTTCCGTTGTCTGCATGCTGTCGTCGCGGGTCAGTTTAAAACCGCGTCCCGGAAGGCCTTTTCCGCCATGGTCACGTCGTTTTCAAAATTGACCTCCGCCGTCTCGTCCTCCGGTGAAACCCCGATGATCAAAAGGGCGGAGAAATCCCCCTCCGTGACAACCTTTGCGGCGTCCAGCCGCTCGACATTGTCCATGACCGCGTACCAGCCAAACATTTCCTTCTGGTCAGCCAGCGCCTGCTCCAAAGCCGCCCGGACATTCTCCCCTTCGCCGTCTCCGGCCTTGACCACCAGCAGCTCGTCGCAATTGGTCATCGACCCGGCGATCATGCCGCAGTAGTCTTCCACCTGATCGGGGGACAGGCCGAACTTTTCCGCGAAGATGGTGTCGTTTACTTCAGTCGGGAGGGCCTGGATCGCTTCATGCCCATAGGTTTCGACAAAGGACGCCTGGATGGCGTCGTAGACTTCTTTGGCGGTGGCGGCTGAGACGGTGGTTTTGCCGCATCCGCTTATCCCGGCCGGGAGCGCAGCCAATGCGAGCATACATAGCAAAAGATTTGCAGCCTTCTTCATTTTCATCATTTTCCTTTCTTTTATCATTCTTTTTGGGAATGTATAAATAATGGTCACAA
The DNA here is from genome assembly GCA_964460915.1 of uncultured Oscillospiraceae bacterium. Classification (GTDB taxonomy): domain Bacteria; phylum Bacillota; class Clostridia; order Oscillospirales; family Ruminococcaceae; genus Faecivivens. The sequence goes on along the minus strand of CAYWRQ010000032.1, from coordinate 10,580 downwards.
GGGAAGGAAAAGGTTGCAGGAAATAAAAATATTTTTCAGACTGTCGAAAAAGTAGAAAGCTTCTCCGCCCTCTCTGGCCTACGGCCACCTCTCCCAAAGGGAGTGGCCTTGGCAAAATCAGGATAGATGTAGTAGTTATCGGCCTTTTTTGCAACTGTCCGTCTTCGCCAGTGGCTCCCACTTTGGGGGAGCTGGCAGCCGCCAGGCTGACTGAGAGGGCTTTATCGACAAGATGATATTTTTGAATTTATTTTTTTTACGATATCCCGTCGACCTGGTTCAGATATTCCTGGTAGGAGGCTTTTTCCGTCTCCAGGAAATCGGCGACCAGCAGGTCTACGCAGGCGCCGTAGCTCTTCATGCCCAGCGTCTGGTCATAGCTGTTTAAAAATGCCTCATAAACGGTTTCCGCAGCCTTTGCGCCTTTTGTCTCATAGCTTGCCCAAAAAGCGTTGTTATAATCGAGATCGGCGCGGACCTGCTCGTTCAGGGAACCGTAAACCTGCTGCCAGAGGGCGTAATCGGCGTCACAGAGGGCGTTGCCGAGGTGTATGTAGGCGAGGAGCGCCCCGGAATAGGCGTATACCGGCATATCGCAGGTCATGCAGGCGCGGATCGCCACGAAATTGGCCTCCTGCTCGGGGGCGATGTTCTTCTGATGGGCCAGCTCATGGGCAATGGTGGACGGGATCAGGCAGGAGGGGCAGGCGTCGTTTAGGTTTGTCTCGGAGGTAAAGGGGAAGTAGACCCCGGTAAAATTGATAAAGCTCATAAAATCGGACGCGATCATCCGCTTCGGCGTCCGGGCAGGGGTGTCGAGAAAGTCGTATTCGTGCACAAGTCCCGCGTATACCCGGCCCGAACCGGCAAAAATGTCATCCAGGTCTTCGGCAAACCGCCCGTCTTTATCGCGCGCAACGCTGTCGCTTAAGGTGTTTGCGGCATCGGCATAATATGCCGTCGCGCGGTATAGGTCCTCTACGGCAATCGGGGCCGCAGAAAGGCCGCTTTTATCGGAAAAGCTGTCCCCGTAATAGTTCAGCCCCCACAGCCAGCAGTACCCGTCCCAGATCAGCAGCGCTGCCGCCAGGAAAAAGGCGATGGTCTTATAAATCCGCGTTCCCTTCTGCGGGCGCCTGATCACCAGGACAATGCCGCGGACGAGGATAAATACCGCCAGCAGCCCCGCCAGCAGGTAGAGCAGCTCCATGACGGAGATCGGTATAAAATCGCAAAGATAGCCCATCATCCGTTTATACGGGGTTGTAATGTGGTCGATGACGTATTGAATCCAATCCCGGTTCCCACGGACGAGGATATAGCCGCAAAACAGCAGGATCGCGATGGCCAGGGAAATGTGACAGCCCTTGACGGCGTCGAAAAAGTCCAGAATTTTTTCTTTCTTTTCTTTTTGCATCTGCATAGCAAGACCTCTTTTGTGTAAACCGGATGATTTGGCGGAATTTGTCGTTTGCGTACATTTATAAGTATACCGGATTTATCGCAAAAGCGCAAGAGAATGAAAAAGGCCCTCCGGCTTTTCCCGGAAAATATTTTTCGGAAACGGCCGGGAGGGACAAATTTGCAGTCTTTTTCGGAGATTGCTAAAAATGTTCATATTTTTTTTCGGAAAGGGTATTGACAATTCTTCTAAGAGGTGGTAAAGTATAGTTAGCACTCAGGAAGATTGAGTGCTAACGAAATTTCCTGAGTGCTGACGCAGCACATCAGGGAGAAGAGTCTAACGAAATCGCAAACAATAGGATGCATGAAAATGCCGGAAAGGAAGGGACGGTGATAGCTTGAAAGGAGATATGCGCAAGCTTATGATCCTGAAAACGGTCATTGAGCTGTATATCCAGTACGGTGAACCGGTTGGTTCCCGGGTCATTGCCGAAAGCTTCCTGCAAAACGTGTCCTCCGCTACGATCCGAAACGATATGGCGGCGCTGGAGCAGCTGGGCTATCTTCAGCAGCCCCACACCTCCGCGGGACGGATCCCTACAAACCACGGCTACCGGTTTTATATTAGCCAGCTGATGAAGCGGGAGCCGCTCTCGGAAGAGAACCGGGAGCTGATCGACGCGGAGCTGGTCCGGGGGGACCTAAACCCGAAGGTGCTGGTGGAAAACGCCACCGACCTGCTGTCTCGGATCACTGGCTGCGCCAGCGTCAGCGCGACGGGGAAGATGAACGAATCGATCATTATGAAGGTCGACGTGATCCCCGTAAGCAGAAGGCTGTATGCGCTGATTATGGTGACCTCCTCGGGAGCGGTCGAGAACCGTGTATGCAGGCTGGACATCGACCTGACGCCGGAGCAGATCGCTTTCTTCGTCCGGTTCATCCGGGAGAACATCACCGGGATGCGGATCGAGGAGATGACCAACGAACGGCTGGTCGAGCTGGGACTGGGCATCGGCGCGTATAATATGGCCCTGGCGCCGCTTCTCTATGGCGTTTACGATATCACCCGAAAGCTGAAGGAACAGCAGGTCACGATCAAAAATGAGGCAAACCTTTTGCGGCAGGGGATTCTGGCGGGCGGCGATCTGGCGCTGCTGCTGGAAGAAAAGCAGCGGATTTTGGAGCTGCTGGACTCTGACCCGAACGGGCTGACGATCCGCTTCGGCGGGACAGGCGGCCTTTCGATGGAGAATTCCAGCCTGATCATCAGCCCTTACCGGCAGGCGGGCGGCATCATGGGATACTTTGGCGTCATCGGCCCGAGGCGGATGGATTACGGACGGGTGATCCCGTATGTGGAATATCTTTCCGATACGGTTACCCGCCTATTGACCGAGGGCCTGGAGGAAGACCGGTCCAAACCGGCACGGATGCGCCGGGAGGACCGCGGCGGCAGCCTGGTGACGGTATAGCGGAGCAGTCCGGAAACAGGGAATGGTAATGAATGAAAATAAAACGCAACAAAAAGAAAGGAAGGGTTCCCGCATTGAATCAGGAAGAAAAACAGACTCCGGAAACGGAAGAAGTCTTAGAGGAAAGCGCCGCTGAAAAGGAAGCGGCTGAAACCCCGGAGGACACCGCTCCGGAAGGGCAGGCTCCGGAGACCCCGAAGGAAGCCCCGGCCGAGGACTTGGCAAATAAGGTCGCGTCCCTGGAGGATCAGTTGCTGCGCAAGATCGCCGAGTTTGACAACTACCGCAAGCGCACGATCAAGGAAAAGGAAGAAATCGGCCTGACCGCAAAGGTAAAATGCATCGCCGATCTGCTGCCGGTCCTGGATACGCTGGAGCGGGCGCTGGCCATCGGGTGCAGCGACGAGGAGTTCCTGCGCGGGGTGCAGCTTACCTATGACAATATGGCGAGTACCCTGAAAAAGATGGGCGTCGAAGAGATCGCGGCGCAGGGGCAGAAATTTGACCCCGAGCTGCACTACGCGGTCGCCCGGATCGAGAACCCCGAGCTGGGGGAGAACGAGGTAGCTTCTGTCATGCAGAAAGGCTACACTCTGGGCGGAAAGGTGATCCGCCACGCGATGGTCTCCGTCGCCAATGCATAAATAATCGATATACTCTGCTGCGGATGCAGCGTAAAATAAACAAAAAACGAATTCTTATTGGAGGAATTTATTATGGGAAAAATCATCGGTATTGACCTTGGAACTACAAACTCCTGCGTATCCGTTATGGAAAACGGCGAGCCTACCGTTATCACCAACCACGAAGGCATGAGAACCACCCCTTCTGTCGTCTCCTTCTCCAAGGACGGCGAGCGGATGGTCGGCGCGGTTGCAAAGCGCCAGGCGGTCATGAACCCCGAACGCACGATCTCTTCGATCAAGCGCCACATGGGCTCCGACTATAAAGTCACGATCGATGGCAAGAGCTTCACCCCACAAGAGGTTTCCGCAATGATCCTGCAGAAGCTGAAAGCGGACGCGGAGGCGTATCTGGGTGAGCCGGTCACCGAAGCGGTTATCACCTGCCCCGCGTACTTCACCGACGCACAGCGCCAGGCGACCAAGGACGCCGGCCATATCGCGGGCCTTGATGTAAAACGTATCATCAACGAGCCGACCGCAGCTGCCCTGGCTTACGGCGCCGACAAGGAAGGCGACCAGAAGGTCATGGTATACGACCTCGGCGGCGGCACCTTCGATGTATCCATCATCGAGATGGGTGAGGGCGTCCAGGAAGTTCTGGCCACCGCCGGCAACAACCATCTGGGCGGCGACGACTTCGACCAGCGGATCATCAACTGGCTGGTGGATGGCTTTAAGGCCTCCGACGGGGTCGACCTCTCCGGCGACAAGATGGCGATGCAGCGGCTCAAGGACGCGGCTGAAAAGGCAAAGATCGACCTGTCCGGCATGACCACCTCTCAGATCACCCTGCCCTTTATCTGCGTCGATAAGACCGGCACCCCGAAGAACCTCGACGTCACCCTGTCGAGAGCAAAATTCAACGAACTGACCTCAGACCTGGTCGACGCGACCATGGGTCCGGTTAAGCAGGCGCTGTCCGACGCAGGGCTGACTTCCCGCGATCTGAACAAGGTCCTGCTGGTCGGCGGTTCCACCAGAATTATCGCCGTACAGGAAGCGGTCAAGGCTGCGACCGGTATGGAGCCTTCTAAGAACCTGAACCCGGATGAATGTGTCGCAGTCGGCGCGGCGATCCAGGGCGGTGTCCTCGGCGGTGAGGTCAAGGGTTTGTTGCTGCTGGACGTTACCCCCCTGTCCCTCGGCCTTGAAACCCTCGGCGGCGTCTTTACCCGCATCATCGACCGCAACACCACCATCCCGACCAAGAAGAGCCAGATCTTCTCGACCGCCGCAGACGGCCAGACCTCGGTTGAGATCCATGTCCTCCAGGGCGAAAGAGAATTTGCAAAGGACAATAAGTCGATGGGTTTGTTCCGGCTCGACGGCATTCCCGCTGCTCCCCGCGGCGTTCCGCAGATCGAGGTTACCTTTGATATCGATGCCAACGGCATTGTCCATGTATCCGCGAAGGATCTCGGCACCGGCAAGGAACAGCAGATCACGATCACTTCTTCCACCAACATGAGCAAGGAAGATATTGATAAGGCTGTCCGTGAAGCAGAAGCGTTTGCCGCTGAGGATAAGAAGGCCAGAGAGGCCGTTGATATCCGCAACAACGCCGACCAGGTTGTTTTCCAGACCGAAAAGACCCTTGGCGAGATCGGCGACAAGGTTTCCGCCGCTGAAAAGAGCGAGGTTGAGAGCAAGCTGAATAACCTCAAGGAAGCGCTCAAGGGCAGCGATATCGAGCTGATCAAGTCCAAGCAGGATGAGCTGCAGAAAGCGTTCTATGCCCTCTCCGAAAAGCTCTACCAGGCGCAGGCTGCGCAGCAGCAGGCCCAGGGCGCCGGCCCTGATATGGGCGGCATGGGCAACATGGGCGGCAACGCCGGCGGCACGCAGAATTCTGACCCCAACGTTGTAGACGCGGACTTCCGTGAAGTCGACGAATGATCAATAAACCAGGCAACGGGTGAGCGGCAGTATCGTCGTTCACCCCTTCCCCGTATATACGGGGGTTAATGAAGAATGAATAATGAATTATGCATAATGAATAATTCAGGTATGGCGCGGATCACGCCATGATTGAATAGGCAGCTGCACGGACGATAACAATCTATTTATGAACGCTCTGCACCGCTCGTAAATATGTATCTAAGCAAGTTTATGCATCCGAATTATCTTTGCCGTTTTGGAGCAGAGATTCATCTAATATGCAAAACACAGCCTTTTCAGATATCCCGTACCGCTTGTAAATCTATATCGAGCGAGAATTTTGCTTCCGAATCATGATGGCCTTTCTTTCGGGCATAAACCCATTCAATCATGCGCCGATCCGGCGCATACCATCATTATTCATTATTCATTCTTCACTATTCATTATTCATTAAATCAAACCAAAGATGTGGGGGAATTCCTGTGGCAGATAAACGTGACTACTATGAGGTGCTTGGCGTCCAGAAAGGATGCAGCGAGGACGAATTGAAAAAGGCCTATCGAAAGATGGCAAAAAAATACCATCCGGACTTAAACCCCGGCGATAAAGACGCGGAGGAGAAGTTTAAGGAAGTCAATGAGGCGTACGAGATCCTCTCTGATCCGCAGAAACGCCAGCGGTACGACCAGTTCGGCTTTGCGGGCGTCGACCCCAGCTATGGCGGCGGCGCAGGCGGGGCCGGTGGGTTCGGCGGCTTCGGCGGCATGGACATGGGCGATATCGGCTCGATTTTTGAGGATTTCTTCGGCGGCGGCTTTGGCGGCGGCAGACGGGGCGGCGACTCCAATGCTCCCCGGCGCGGTAGCGATATCCATGTGCAGGTTTCGATTTCGTTCATGGACGCCTGCAAGGGCACGACCAAAAAGATCAGCGTCACCCGCACCGATATGTGCAAGGAATGTAATGGCACCGGCGCGGAAAACGGCACTGCGATGAAGACCTGCCCGACCTGCGGCGGTACCGGGCGCGTCCGCGTCCAGCAGCGCACTCCCTTCGGCGTAATGGCGACCGAGCGGGTCTGTGACGCCTGCGGCGGACGGGGACGGGTCATCGAAAAGACCTGTTCCAAGTGCGGCGGCAGGGGTGTGACCAGTTCTCCTTCCACGCTGGAAGTCAATATCCCAGCCGGTATTGAAGACGGCCAGACCCTGTCCCTGCGCGGCAAGGGCAACGCGGGGATGAACGGCGGGCCTGCGGGCGATCTGCTGGTGACGGTTTCGGTCGCGTCCCATCCGACCTTCCGCCGGGAGGGCTACGATATCAGCTGTGAAATCCCGGTCAGCTTCTACCAGGCAGTGAATGGCGACGAGCTTACCGTCCCGACCATCGACGGCACGGTCGCCTATACCATGCCGGAGGGCACACAGCCCGGCACTGTCTTCCGCCTGCGCGGCAAGGGCGTCCAGCGGCTCAACTCCCGCGGCAGAGGGGATCAGTACGTAACGGTCGTGGTCGAGGTGCCGCGCAATTTGACCCGCGATCAGAAGCTGAAGCTCCGCGAATTTGAGGATTCGCTGACCGATAAGCAAAGCCCGAAAAAGAAATCCTTCGCCGATAAGCTGAAGGATATGTTTAATAAATAAGCAGTGCCGCCCGGATGGAGATGTCCGGGCGGTTTTCTGAAAAGAGAAAAAGTTCTTGACCAAAGGGCTGGGTTATGTTATACTTTAATGGATAGACTTTTTAAAGTGTGAAAGGAAAATGATGATGAAAGTTGCAGTAGTTGGGATGGGCCTGATCGGCGGATCGTTCTGCAAGGCCATCAAAAAGAAAACAAACCACGTCGTTTTCGGCTGGAACCGCTCCCATTCGGTCATTGAACAGGCCTTCAAGGAGGAGGCCATCGACGGCGAGATTCATGATCTGCAGGAGCTGCAAAACTTCGACCTGGTGATCCTCGGGTTCCATCCGGAGCTGACCCTGCGGTTTTGCAGGGAACACATCGATTGTTTCCCGAAAAAGGGCCTGACGATCGACACCTGCGGCGTCAAGGAGTGCATCGTAAAGGAACTCCAGCCGCTGTTTGACGAGGCGGAGCGCCCCTTTATCGGCACCCATCCGATGGCCGGGCGGGAGTTTTCGGGCTTTGCCTACTCGCTTGCGACCCTTTATGAGGGGGCCAGCTTTATCATCACCCCGCCGGAAGGGGTTTCGCCCTTTCATATGGCGCTGCTGCGGGAGTTCGCGCGGGAGGTTGGCTTTACCCGCATTGTCGAAACCGACGTCTGCACCCATGACGCGACAATCGCCTACACCTCCCAGGTCGCCCACGTCCTCTCCAATGCCTATGTCAAAAGCCCGACCCTCCAGAACCAGAGCGGGTTCAGCGCCGGGTCATTTAAGGATCTGTCCAGGGTCGCACGCCTAAACGCCGATATGTGGACCGAGCTGTTCATGATGAACCGTGAGGCGCTGATCTTCGAGGTGGACACGCTGGTTCAGAACCTGGCCGCCTATTCCGACGCCCTGAAGGCCGGGAACCGGGCACAGCTGCACGCGCTCCTGGAAAAGGGGACGGAGTTAAAGGAATGGTCGATTGCCCAGGACAGCGGGGCGAAGAAGTAACCGATGCGCACGATTATCATCACCGATATCCATGGCTGCCTGCGGGAGCTGGACGAGCTGCTGGAAACAGTGGGGCTGGACACGGGGAAGGATTTTCTGATCTTCCTCGGGGACATGATGGATCGGGGGCCGGACTGCTGGGGAGTGTTCCGGCGGTTTGCGGCGCTGAAAGAGGCGCTGGGGGAGCGGATGGTGCTGATCATGGGCAACCATGAGGATATGCTGCTGCACGCCTTTTCGGACGAGACGGTCTATGCCCGGTGGATGCGCAACCGCGGGGACATCACCCTTTCCTCCTTTGCGGCACAGGGGAGCGATGTCCGGGAGCATTACCCGTGGTTTGAGCAGATGCGCCCCTATTACGAAAGGCCGGAGTATGTCTGCGTCCATGCGGGGCTGGTGAAGGAAAATCCGGCGGATAATTCGCTGCATGACCTGATCTGGGATCGGCGTATGGCCGATGGCGCGCCCTACCGGGGAAAGTTGGTAATCTACGGGCACACTCCCCGCAGCCATGTCATTTACCGGGATGCGGAGGGAAACGGGCGTTTTCTGGAGCCGAATACGCCGTTTTCGCTGCCGGAATGTGGGAGTATCGGGCTGGATACCGGGTGTGTCTACGGCGGAAAGCTCAGCGCACTGGTGATCGACGAGGGAACGGCGGTTATCCGGCAGGTCAGCTGCAAGGAACGGAAAGGGTACTGCGAATAAGGCCCGAAAGTTATATATGGGCAAAAGAAAAGGCATGGACGCGTGTCCATGCCTTTTTCTACGGTATCAACCGTATCAGCGAATCCATTTACCGTTTTGATCGACGCGGTAACCGTCGGGTGTCGTGGTCGAGGTCAGCATCTTGCCGTCCGCACCGCAGTAATAGTACTCGCCCTTCCACTCGACCCAGGCGGATTTCGCCATCGCTCCGTTGCCTCGGAAATAGTACCACACTCCGGTATCCTTGTTGAGGTACCAGCAGCTACTAGCCATTCCGCCCCAATCGTAGAAGTAGTAGGTCTCGCCATCAATCGTCTTGATGCCGCTGTTTTCCATCACGCCGGTTTCATTGTCGAGATAGAACCAAGTGTTGCCGATTTTCTGCCAGCCGGTCTGCTGTGCGCCGCCGTCGGGATCAAGGTAGTGCCAGCCATCTTCCAGCTCAATCCATCCGGTCTGGAGATAGCCCTTCTGATCGAAGTAGTAGGTTTCGCCGTCGATTTCCTGCCAGCCTTTTGCCTTGATGCCATTTTTGTAGTAGACCGAGCCTGCGCTCATGTCTGTCCAGCCGTCTTTCTTGGTGACGGTGGTGACAGAAGAGGTATCCTCTGAGATAACCGGAGGATTCACTATGGTGTCTTCGACCGATGAATCATCGGTAACAGAGCCGGTTACATTTCCGGATACAGATGCATAACCGGAAGTAACAGTCAGGCTACCGTCGATATCCCCGGTTACAGTCAGAGATCCGCCGGAAACTATGACGACGGCTGGGCGGGTAGTGATCTCTCCGGTCTCCTGGTTATAGTTCGTCATGATATCTGTCACATCACCGTTGATTGTCAGACTGCCGCCGTTTACAGTAATATCGCCAGAGGTAGATCCATCCATAATAACAGTTCCATTCTGAACGATAATATTACCGCCGGCTGCGAATGTGACTTCATTTTCATTCAAGGTATTTCCGGTCGAGGTTACAGTACCGGTTGTGTCAATTACTATTGTTCCACAGCCCAAACCGCTGTTCCTTTCGCTGCTCGCGGTGACATTGCTGTTACCCAAAATCTGCAGTTCTCCATTAGCTAGGATTCCCGTTCCGGTTCCGTTCACGTTCAGATTCGCGTCCTGAATGGTCAGATCGCCGAGCACATAAATACCGCGGTCGGATATAAGCGTGCCGTTCTTTATGGTTAAATCGCCTTCGCAATAAAGGCCAGAAGTACGGCTATTTGTAGTATTATCCGCCGTAAGGGTATATCCGTTCAAATTAACCGTCAGGTTGCTTGGGCTATAGATATAACACCATGCGTCATCCTCTTCGACCTTCCAAGCTAAGGTTACGTCACTACTCAATTGAATGGTAACGGCCGACTCTATTTCAATATCAATTGTTTTCACATTGTTCGTGGCCGCGCTGCTTAGGGTCAGGGTAGAACCGTCCCAGCTCCAGCCGTTTCCTTGGTCTGTATATTTTTCGCTTGCGATGACAAGCGTACCATCCTCAGCTAATCCGGTTTTCGCTTGCTGTTCTTCGTCTTCGTCTCCTTCTTTGTCTCCTTCTTCCTCGTTTTCTGTTTCCGTTATGGAAGTTTCATTTTCATCGCCGCTGTTTTCATCATCGGCCAATACACTGACGGGCAGAGCTGCTGCAAAGGCAATACTTAATAATAAAGCAATCCACCGTCTTTGTTTTTGTTTCATAGTTAAAATCCTTTCTGTCTGCTTGTCAAAAAATACGGATATTATTAGATCGGCTTTTTCGCAAAAACATTATAATGTGAAAAAGTGTACTTTTTGACA
>CAYWRQ010000031.1:0-23459 GCA_964460915.1 uncultured Oscillospiraceae bacterium | reverse complement strand
ACCATAAATTTTTGCTAACTATTGCAACTTGCTATTGCAATTTGCGAAAAGAAAATTAACCGGATTTTTTTGTACAAATTATGCACCATTCACGGCAGCATATCCTGATTTCCCGAATGATTTACATATTCAACATTTTCTGTTATAATGAAAACATATATATGCAAAAAGGAGGCATATCTTTCATGCAGCGAGAAAATTTTAACGCAAACTGGAAATATTGGCCGGACAACGATCCTTTTGAGCTGGTGTTCCGGGTGCCGGAAAACGCGCAGGATATCACCCTGCCCCATGACGCCATGTTCCATGAACGGCAGGCTCCGGACAGCCCCAATTCCGGCAGCACGGGCTTTTTAGACGGCAGAGAATACCGGTACTATAAACGGTTTTCCGTCCCGGCCCAGTGGCAGGACGGTCGGGTTCAACTGCACTTTGAAGGGATTTATACCCGCGCATCGGTCTATGTAAACCAGTCTTATGTCGGCGGGCCGTCTTCGGGGTACGCGGAGGTGCTGCTGGATATATCGGATTATCTTCACTTTGGCGGGGAAAATGAAATTTTAGTGGCGGTAAAATGCGGCACCCGCAACAGCCGCTGGTACAGCGGGGCGGGCATCTATCGGGATGTAACCCTCCTGCACGGCCCGGCAATCGGAATCGAACCCGCTTCCCTGCGCTTTACGACGCTGGATGTAGATCCGGACGGGGCCAGTGTCAACGTCTCGATGACTCTATATAACCGCAGTCTAAAAGCCCAAACGGTTACCGTATCCGTCACGGTTCAGGACAGCGCGGGGTCTGCCGCTCTTACACGAACCTATCCTGTGCGCATCAAGAGCGGCAGCCGGACAGAGCTGCGCAAAAACCTTTATCTGGACCATCCCAAGCTGTGGAGCGAGGAGACGCCGGAGCTGTACACCATCTCGGCAGCTGTAACAGATGAAGCCGGTACGGCCGATTCGGACAGCATTGTCTCCGGCGTACGCAAGCTGACGGTGGATGCCCGGCACGGCCTGCGGGTCAACGGGAAAACCGTAAAGCTCCGGGGGGCCTGCCTGCATCACGACCAGTCCATCCTCGGGGCGGCCGCCTATTATGATTATGAATACCGCCGGATCAAACGGCTGAAGGAGGCCGGGTTCAACGCGGTCCGTTCCGCCCACAACCACGCCAGCCAGGCGCTGCTGACCGCCTGCGACCGGCTGGGGGTCTATGTGATGGATGAGCTGTCCGACGCATGGAACAAGGCCAAAAAGAGCTATGACTGCTCCCTGGATTTTGCGCGCGCCTGGCAGCAGGACATCGCGTCCATGGTCGCGGCCGATTACAACCATCCCTGTGTCGTACTCTACTCCACCGGGAACGAAATTTTTGAAATCAGCACCGAAAAGGGCCTGGAAACCAGCAGGGCCTTGGGCGATCTTTTCCACCGGCTGGATCCCACCCGCTGCACCACCAACGGCATCAACGGCGCCTTCGCCGCCGGGGACAAGCTGCAGGATATCGTACAGGATATCACCGGGGCGGACACCGGAAAGGGCGATGTAAACGTCTTTATGGACGCGATGGAGAACCATATGCCCGCCATCACCCGGCACCCGGTGATCAGCGGTATACTGGAAAAGCTGGAGACGACGATGGACGTGCTCGGCTACAATTACATGACCGCCCGCTACCGCGTTGATGCGGCCCGGTACCCGGATCGTGTGATGGTCGGCAGCGAGACTTACCCCAAACAGATCGCGGAAAACTGGGCAGCCATCATGGATACGCCTGCCGTCATCGGCGATTTTACCTGGACGGGCTGGGATTATATAGGCGAGGTCCCGCCGGTATTCCCTACCCTTGTCAACACCGGCGCGGATATCTCCGCCATCGGGGTCCGGCGGCTCGTCTCCTATTACCGGGAGATTGTCTTTGGGCTGCGTACCGGCCCTGTGATCGGCACGCAGGATCCGGACCGGTTCGGCATCGACCGAAACTTCGGTCCCTGGCAGTTTACCGACTGCGCCCTTACCTACACCTATCCCGGCAAGGAAGGCAGGCCGATCCTGATTCAGGTCTGCTCCGACGGCGATACGGTCGAGCTGTTTCAAAACGGAAAGTCCCTCGGCACACGGCCCTGCGGAAAAGACGCGGCATTTGAAGCGCGCTTTGACGCCGTCTATGAGCCGGGCGAGCTGCTGGCGGTCGCCTATCGGGACGGCAAAGAGATCGGGCGGAGCGTCTTGCAGACAACCGGCGAGGGCGTAAAGCTTCACGTCGAACGCGAAGAAGGAGAGGAACTGATCTTCCTCAATGTCCGGCTGCAGGACGCTGCCGGCCGAAGGGTTTTCTCTAACAAGGAGATCCGCATCCAAATTGAAGGCCCCGCCCGGCTGCTGGCCTTTGGCAGCGAAACCGCCCTTCATGACTGCGGATATGAAAAGAATACGACTACCCTAACCGACGGATGCGCTCTGGCGATCCTGAAGCGGATTGGGACCGGGGATATTTCGGCTCGATTCCAGGGAGCAGGGTGCGATTCCGAATAAGCCGGAAAACAGTCATTTTCAGATTTGTACGCAGATAACAATAAAGAAATTTATAAGCCGCTGTATGTACCCGGCGCGTTCCGCCATTTCTAAAAATAAGCAACCGACGGAGTGGCGAAGCCCGGAGAAACGCCGCGAACAGGAAGGTTTTCGGTCAGCCTTTTTCAAAAGGCTGACCGGCAGGCATCTAAACGACCGCCGGTTTTCCTTTATTCCTTTCGCGAAAGCCGTCATAACACGTCCGTAACTCCGGCTGCACTTTATGCGGGAATACAAAAAATCCCACAGATATCGATTCAATCGTATCTGTGGGATTTTTTCGATGGTCGGAGTGACGAGATTCGAACTCGTGGCCTCATGGACCCGAACCATGCACGCTACCAAACTGCGCTACACCCCGGCGCTGACCTCGCGTCAACGTCCTTTATTATAGCGCAAAAGCGTTTCTTTGTCAACCTTTTTTTGCATTTTTTTAAAAATATTGCTCCGGATCAGACGGTGTATACATCCAAATCCTGCCCGTTGACGACAGGGCCGTCATAGCCCGCGTCGCGGATCTCCTGCAAAATGGCTTCACAGCGCCAATCCATCTCCCGCTGGAGATCCTTCGAGTTGTCCTGGATGTCCATATGATAGATACGGTGATAAGTGACAACCAGCTTCGGCCGGGCCTCCTGGGCAACTTTTGCGAGATCGACACTGAGGGTGTGCACCTCGCGGTGGTATTTCTGCCACTTCGGCTCCCGGGCGGAGATGCCGGCCGTATATTCGACCTCATGAAGCAGCAGGTCGCACCCTTTCGCCTTCTCCGCTACAATCTCCAACGGGGCCGTATCGCCGCTGATGACGATCACCTTGTCTGCGGTCGTAAACTTATAGCCATAGCTCTCCAGCGTCCCATGGCTGACCAGGAAGGCTTCGACCGTAACCCGATCGTCCTGATAAACGATACCGGGGGAAATCTCCGTCACCTCTACTTTGTACCCTTGTTCATTGGCCTTTTCAAAGCCGTTGATGCGGAAATCAATGTCCACCTCATAGGCCGCCAGAATATGCTCGGTCATATGTTTCATGCCCCTGGGCCCGTAGACCCGCAGGGGCTGATCCCGCTCCAGCACCCATGGTGTAAAAATCAGGTCGGGATATCCCGCCGTATGATCCGAATGAAGGTGGGTGCAAAACGCGACCGTCAGCTTGCTCGGATGCAGCGCATCAATGCCCTGGTGGTACGCCTTTGCGGCCTGCCGGACGACGCCCGGCCCAAAGTCCACCAGGTACGCCCGGTCCCCGACAATGACCGCCGACGCGGGGCCGCTGGCATTGGGACAGGCATTCGGAGTCCCGGTACCGAGCAGCACAAGTTTGGTTTCCATTATGCCTGCTCCGCCTCCGGTTCTTTCTCAACGTGTTTAATCGAAATACCGGTGAAGCCGTAGAAGACGCTGACAAACGGCGTCAGGTACAGCAGGAACAAAAACGGGAAGAACGCGCCCCACGCTACGCCCAGCGTACCGGACATATACACGCAGTACCCGTACCAGGGGATCATCGGGCCGGCCAGCGTACCGGCGTCCTCCAGGCTGCGGGACAGGATTTCCGGCGCAATGCCTCTTTCCTTGAAGATCGGGGCCATCAGACGGCCGGTCAGGACGTGCGCCATCGGCTGCGAGCAGCTGATCAGGCTGGTCGCATACCCGACGAGAAGTGTCGCCAGAATCAGGGTACCGTCGCTGTGAATCCGCTTGACAATGACCTGCAGGATGTTTTCAAGGACGCCCAGCTTGTCCAGCATCCCGCCCATACCGACGGCAAAGCTGATGATCGCGACATACTGGAGCATACTGCTCATCCCGCCGCGGTTCAGGATCGTTTTCAGGATGCCTTCCTCAATGCCGGTGGAGTAGCCGTTATACGCGACCATGATGATGCTCCGCAGTTCCTTGCCTTGATACAGCCAGGAAACCAGCCCGGCGGCAATACCCGAAAGGCCCAGCGCCACAACGGCGTTGACCTTGAGCAGCAGCAGGACGATGATCAAGATCGCCGGGATCAGCGTGACAATTCCCAGCCGGAATTCGCCGTTTAAGGCCGTAATATAGCTGTCCAGATCGGCGGAAACATAGCCGCCGCCGGTTTGCTGGAAGCCGAGGATTGAAAAGAGGATCAGGCTGATTACAAAGGTCGGCAGCGTCGTCCAGAGCATCGAACGGACGTGCTTGCCCAGCTTTGCCCCGGCGACTGCGGGCGCAAGGTTGGTCGTATCTGAAAGCGGGCTGAGCTTATCGCCGAACATCGCGCCGCAGATAACGGCGCCCGCAACCATACCCGGGTTGATGCCCATCGCGTTGCCGATTGCCATCATCGCAACACCGGCACTGCCGACCGAGCCGTAGGATGTACCGGTCACCAGGCTGAGCACTGCGCAGAAAATCAACGTCAGCGGCAGCAGCAGCGTCGGATGGATCATTTTCAGTCCCCAGACAATAATCGTCGCGATCGTCCCGCTCTGGAGCCAAGTGCCGATCATGACGCCGATCGCCATCAACAGGCAGAGCGTCGGCACCACGACGCGTATCGCTTCATAGGCGCCCCCGATGATCCGATCATACTTGATCCCGAAAACCTTACAAAATAGGTATACGATTACCCAGCTTGTAAACAAACCGATCATCGGCCCGCCGGTCTTCAGCAGGATACAAACCGCAACCGCCCCGATGATCAGCAGCAGCAGCAAAACGGACTGCCACTTATTGAGCTTTTTTCTTCCGTCATAAAAATTCCTCCATCTTCTTTTACGGTTCAACGCTTTAACTCATAAAACGTACGATTGCTATTATAGTACAAAAACATAAAAAATACAAGTATAAATTAGAAATTTGTAAAAATTTCAAGATTTTGCATAAAAAAATCCTATTTTTTATCAATCAGCCCTTGGAGATAGAAAAGTTCACAACCGACATGCTATACTATAAAATATTGATATAGAAAGAGGAGATATCATGCAGCACATTGGAACAGAGAGACTGGAAACCAAGCGCCTGATCTTGCGCAGATTTGCGGAGGGAGACGCTGAAAACTGCTGCCGGAACTGGGGCGCAAAAGAAGAAGTCTATACCCATATCTCCGAAAAGCCAAAGACGCCGAATGAGATGCAGGTCTATCTGATCAGTGTAATAGATGCCTATGCAAGGCCCGACACCTACTACTGGGCAATTCAATTAAAAGAAAGTCGCCAGGTGATCGGTGAGGTTTTCGTCGATGATTTTGGAAACCGGAACAGTTGGTGTGAGATCGACTATAAAATCGGTCCAGGATTTTGGGGACAAGGGTTGGCGACAGAAGGTGTGATCGCCGTGCTGGACTTCCTATTTCATCGTGTCGGATTCCACCGGGTACAGGCCAAATGTGCGGCGGGAAACATCGGTTCCGAGCGGGTGATGCAAAAGGCCGGTCTGCAAAAAGAAGGCGTCCTGCGCGGATTCTTCCGACGTGGGGACGAAAAAGGATTCGACGACGTCGTCCTTTATGCGGCGCTCTCGGATGAGTGGAGATAATGATATGGAAACAATTACTTTAAAACCTTATACAGATTTCAACGAGGCGGAAATACTGGCTTTATATGAAAGCGTAGGATGGACAAACTATACAGACCATCCCGAAATGTTGAAAAACGCTTACGCCGATTCCCTATTCGCTTTAGGAGCCTATGCCGAAGGACAGCTGGTCGGAATCATCCGGGTCGTTGGAGACGGCTTTTCCATTTTGTACATACAGGATCTGCTCGTACATCCGCATTTTCAGCGAAAAGGGATCGGAAGCAGGCTCATCAAGGAAATCTTGGGGAGATACCCGCATGTCTATCAAAAGGTGCTATTAACGGACAATCAGCCGGGAACCATCGCTTTTTACAAAAGCCTCGGCCTGCAGCCGGCGGATGTATACGGCTGTCTCGCTTTTATTCATTTCACAACCTAAAGGGGAAACTCCGTACCTTTATGGCCGGAACCAGATGCTTTCCCGCATTTTTTTCAAGTATGTCCGATACTCTGTTCATTTATCATTCTATTGTCAAAGGAAATAAAATCTATGTCTCAAACAACCAAAAAGGCTTTGGCCGCGTCTTTTCAACGCCTACTCAATCAAAAGCCGCTGAATAAGATTACAATCCGCGATCTTACGGCGGACTGCGGCATCAACCGTATGACCTTTTACTACCATTTTAAAGACATCTATAACCTGATCGAATGGACCTTTACCGAAAGCATTACCAAAGCCTTGGACGGAAAGCAGACAGAGGATACCTGGCAGCAGGGCTTTCTGAACATCTTTCACGCGGTGCTGGAGAATAAGACCTTTATCCTGAACATCTACCGTTCGATCAGCTGGGAGCGGGTTGAAGAATTCTTATACAAGCTGTCCTATGGCCCGATTATTACGGTCATTGAGGAAAAATCTGCCGGGATGGTTGTCCCGGAAAAGGACAAGGCCTTCATGGCGGATTTCTATAAATATGCTTTTGTCGGGATCCTGCTCAATTGGATGAAAAACCGGATGAAAGAAGACCCGGAACAGATCATCCAACAGCTCACCCCGCTCGTCCAGGGGGAGATCACCCGGGCACTGCAGGCCTATCGGCTGGATCAATAAGGGGGGTTGCAGAGACTGCCCGATCCGAAAAAGGAAAACTGCGGGAATCGAAACTCCCGCAGTTTTTTATAAGCCTAATTTCAAAAATTCCTGCACCGCCGTCTGGGTACCGGCGAGAATCGAGCTTTTTACATTCAAATCGGCCGGCGTCCCCTCCATTGTCATCAGGACGCCGCCCGCTTCGCGCAGGATACAAGAGGCTGCGGCGTAATCCCAGGGAGAGAGGATGCACTCAAAAAAGAGGACATTGCGGTTGGCCGCCAGATAGCAGATGTCCAGGGCAGCGCTCCCCTGCCGCCGCAGGTCCATCGACAGCGGAAGCAGGGTCTTCATCGCCGCAAAGGTACGCTCCGACTGCTCAGGATTATACGGGGAGGTGCCAAAGCACACCAGCCCGTCCTTTAAGCCCCGCTCCGTTACCCGCAGCCGCCTGCCGTTCAGAAAAGCGCCCTTTCCCTTTTCCGCCCAGTACATCTCGTCCCGGAACGGATTATAGACCACCCCGGCAATCACCTCTCCGTCCAGGGCAAGGCCGACCGAGACGGCGCTCATCTGATAACCGCAAATAAAATTGCTGGTGCCGTCAATCGGATCAATCACAAAGGTATAGCCCTTTTCGACGGTGCGGGCACCGTTCCCTTCCTCGCCCAAAAAGGCAGCGCCGGGAAACGCCTTGCCCAGCTCCGCAAACAAAAACGCCTGGACGGCTACGTCATAACGGGTTACATAGTTGGCATGGCCGGCCTTTTCGGCAATGTCCCCGTCGGTCAGCCCGGCATCCGTCATAATCTGTCCGGCCTTGCGGACAATCGAAAGAATTGTTTCCAGCATTTTTTGACCTCTCCTCGATGACCGGCGCAGCATACGCCGTTTTCATTCAGTATACCATATTTTCCAAAATGGCGCAACAAAACCTCCGCCCCGAATCAGAGCAGAGGTTTCTTGATCGGAATATCCGATTATAAGATCGAGCGGATCGGGGTTTTAACCGCTCTCCGTCTCCAATCACACTGGTAGGTCCAGTGGTACATAATAACCGACAGGGCCGCACCGCAGCAGAGATCGACGACCGAATTCTGTTTCAGGAACACGGTCGACAGGCAGATCAAAACGGACAAGACGGCAATAAACCCTTTCAGCAGCCGTTTCTGATCAAACAGCGGCGAACGGAAAACTGCCATCATCACGCAAAGGGTCGCGAAGACATGAATCGACGGACAGACGTTGGTCGCCGTATCGACCTTGCGGAGCAGGATAACCAGCTGAGAGCAGACGTCGTGCCCGGTAATCATTTCGCGCAGGTGGATGCCGTTGGGAACAACCGCGTAGATTGCCAAGCAGATGGTCATACCGGTGAACAGCATAAAGCAGATGTCCAAAAACTCCTCTTTGCTCTTGAACATCAGATACCCCACAACCGAGGGCACCAGCAAAAACCAGGCCAGGTAAGGGATCACAAACAACGAATTAAACGGGATCAGGTCGTCCAGTGGACATTCGATGGTCACGACCGGCCGCAGGAACTTCTCCTCCAGCGTAAAAACCGCCAGATAAAAGAAGAAGTACAGCAGCACCAGACAGTAGTTATGTTCTGAAACCCAATCGCGGATTTTCCGCATGATTTTCTCTCTCCTTTTTACAATATGTAAATCAGTTAAACGCAACGATTTTGTGTGCCAAATGGTAGAAGAAAATGGAAACGCTCCGGCCGGCTTTCCCCGGGAAATTGACAAAGGCGGCGATAGACAGGAAACGGATTTTTCTCGTCAGGGCAGGATGGACACCGCGCATATATTCCCACATCTTTTTGACCTCCGCCTCCGCCTCGTCGGTACGGTTCATCCGAGTAAAGATCGAGGCGATTGTGACCATCAGCACCAGTTCCTGATACATATACCGGGCAAGCCGCGGATTTTCTTTTTTCAGCGCGTCCAGATCGTGCGCGGCAAAAATTTCCTTGGTGACCAGCATCTGATGGCTCCAGCGCTTTACCATCGTCGATTCCGCGACCGACTGCCCTTCCCTGCCGATCAGGTAACGGTAAAAGTCGACATTGAGGTAGCATACCTTTTTCGTCAGCGGAAGCGGATCATAGACAAAGAGGTTATCCTCATAGAAAATATGCTTCGGAAGGACGCGTCCGCATTTCCGCAAAATCTCGGTGCAGTAGATGGCCGAATGAAGGGTCAGGTACTGCGACGGGGAAAAACGGTGCGTCTCCTCCCAGCCGACTATTTTCCCGTCCGGGAAGACGTTTTTATAGCAAATCGTCTTGGTCGGGCTCCCGTCGGAATACTCATAGACATAATTGCAGACGATCAAATCCGCTTCTTCCTTCTCCATGCCGCGGATCGTATCCAGCACCCGCTTCAGGGCCGCTTCGTCTACCCAGTCGTCCGAATCCACAACCTTAAAATAGCGCCCGGAAGCATGGCGCAGGCCCTGGTTGATCCCTTCGCCGTGGCCGCCGTTTTCCTGATGAATGGCATAGCAGATCCCAGGATGCTCGGCCGCGTAACGGTCTGCAATCGCGCCCGTCTCGTCCTTGGAACCGTCATCAATGATCAGAATCTCGATCTCGTCCCCGCCCTTGAGTAGGCTGTCGATACATTTGTGCATATATCCAGCAGAGTTATAGCTGGGTACCGTAAAGGTAATCAGTTTCATGCTTCCTGCTCCTATCGTCTTTCAACGGATGCGCAATCCGTCCCGCTTTTTCCATTCCTTCCTATTCTCCTTCATTATAGCTTTCCTTTTTTTAATGTCAAGAAATTACTTTTGAGTTTGTTTAAATTTCACAGTTATTCTGCGTTATTATCAAAAAAGACGCCTTTGCGGCCGGTATTCCGGTCATTTTTTCTGTTAATTTAAAACGTCCCTCGGAATAGGCGTAACATCTTATGCGGGAAAGGCTCGCTCTATGCCAAAAGAGTATCCGACATCGGAAAAGGACAAAAACACCTCGGAAAAGGACAAATGGATAAATTGACAACATAATCCAAATACGATATAATAGAAATATCGATTTTCCCTATTTTACTGGTATATTTTTCCCACTTTTTTGACAGATATACCAGAACAGAAAGGAATGTTTTCAGTATGAACCGTTATTCTACTTTAACTTCCCGCGTCGCGCTGGCAAGAGAGATTGCCGGAGAAAGCATGATCCTGCTCAAAAACGACGGGGCGCTGCCGCTGGATATCCGCAAGAAGACCGCTGTCTTCGGCAAAGGGCAGTTTGCGCTTTATATCGGCGGCTCCGGCTCGGGGGCTTCTTCCAACAAGAACGCGACCAGCCTGCTGCCAATGCTGAAGGAGCGCGGCCTGCCGATCTTCCCGGAGCTGGAAGCTTTTTATCTCGGTCTTTATGACCCCGATAAAGCGGAGAGAGAAAGGGCGGATATGTTTGCCAAATTCGGCGACCTGGTCGCGTCCGGGGCCGTGTATGAGTGGTTTGGCACCTATACCCCTCCGGAGGAAGAACCGGAAATCGGGGATGCCATGGTCGCGGCGGCGGCTGCCGAAACCGATACGGCTGTCCTGATTCTCGGCCGCAGCTCCGGCGGCGAGGAATGTGACCGGCATTTGGAAAACGATTATTACCTGCTGGAATCCGAGAAAAAGCTGGTGGAGCAGGTCACCTCTTCTTTTGCAAACGTCGTGCTCATCATGAATACGGTC
This sequence comes from uncultured Oscillospiraceae bacterium, assembly GCA_964460915.1. Lineage (GTDB taxonomy): Bacteria > Bacillota > Clostridia > Oscillospirales > Ruminococcaceae > Faecivivens. The sequence continues at coordinate 12,597 of CAYWRQ010000031.1, read as the reverse complement.
AGCGCGATCGATATGACCTGGACGGAAAGCTATCCGGCGATCCGGGCAATTTTGTACGTCCCATCCCCCGGTGAACAGGGCGCGACTGCCCTGGCGGATATCCTCACCGGCAGGCTCTCCCCGTCCGGAAAGCTGACCTCGACGATTGTCCGGAAATATGAGGATCACCCCGCGTCCGCGCACTTCAGCTATGATAAAGGAAAGCCGGAGACGATCCTGACCTACGAAAGCTACGGCCTGGACAAGGAAAAGAACGGGAGCGTCGGGTACGATATGAGCCCCGTTTCGGTTTATAAAGAAGGGATCTATGCCGGATACCGCTATTTCGACAGCTATGATGTCCAGCCGCTCTATCCCTTCGGCTACGGGCTCAGCTATACGGAATTTGCGATTCAAAATCCCGCCGTCGCGGCCCAGAGAAAAGATGTCATCGTGACAGCAGAGGTACACAATACCGGCAAGTATACCGGCAAAGAAGTCGTGCAGGTATACGTCTCCGCCCCGGCGGGCAAGCTCGACCAGCCCTATCAGGAACTGAAGGGATACGCAAAGACTGCCGCCCTTGCACCCGGCGGGTCGGAAACGGTCACCGTCAAAATCCCTGTCGAAGCCCTAGCGTCCTACGATGAAGAAAAAGCCCAGTATATCCTGGAGCCGGGTATGTACATCGTCCGTGTGGGCAATTCTTCCCGCTCGACCCATGTCGCGGGCAAGCTGGAGGTCAAAGAGACGATTGTTGCGGCACAGTATGAAAACGTCCTCTCGGTCCTGCCGGAGAACAAGGAAAAGCTGCATTTTCTCCACGGCGAAAACGCGCGGCATATCAGCTACGACGGTGAGGCAGAGGAGATTGCCGCCGCGGCGGTTGTTCCCCTGACGGCGGAAAACGTAACCCTGCGCACCGCCCATCATCCGGGGCTGCCGGAGCTGCATGGGGTCAGCGGCTACACCCTTAGGGACGCAAAAGACCACCGGATCTCCCTCTATGATTTTGTCAACCAGATGTCTGACGATGAATTGACCGCCCTCTGTGTCGGTTACGGCCCCGGCCTCCCCTTCGGCGCAGGCAGAGGGACGCCCGCCACCCTGAAGGACGCCGACGGCAACGACATCTCGATCTGCGACCATCCTTACGGCAATCCCGGCTACGTCAATCCGGCTATGCCCAAATACGGGTTCCATTCGACATGGTACAAGGACGGCCCTGCGGGCATCGGGATGGTGTCCTGGCCTACCGGGACGGCGGTCGCCTCCACCTTTAATGCCGATTTAGCTTATGCGTTCGGCGAAGCGGCGGGCGCTGAATCGGACGAAAGACAGGTCGACTCCTGGCTGGCTCCTGCCGCCAATATCCAGCGGGCGCTTTTAGGCGGACGGAACTTTGAGTATTTCTCCGAAGACCCGATTGTCAGCGGAATCTGCGGACTGAACATCGTGCGCGGCTGTGAAGAAAACAGCAAGGCGACCTGCTGCCCGAAGCATTTTGCCCTCAATGAACAGGAGACCTACCGCCGCGGCAAACAGACAAAAAAGATCGACGCGGTCAATTCGATTGTCGAGGAACGCGCCGCCCGCGAAATCTACCTCAAGCCTTTTGAGATGATGGTGCGCGGCAGCAAGGTGCGCACGGTCATGAGCTCCTTCAACCGGATCAACGGCACCTTTGCAGGCGGCAGCTACGATCTGTGCACCAAAGTCCTGCGGGATGAATGGGGGTACAAGGGCGTCGTCGTGACCGACTGGGGCGATATGGACTATGCCGTCGACGGCGGCGACGCGGTTCACGCGGGCAACGATGTGGTCATGCCCGGCGGCCCGCCCGTCATTGCGCAGATCCAAAAGGCATTACAGGAAGGCCGCTGCACCCGCGAAGATATGATCGAGGCAGTTGTCAACCTGATGCGCTACGTCATGGAGTCGGCTTCCCAGAATAAAGAATAAGAGTTACGGATAAAGCCCTCTCAGTCAGCCTAACGGCTGCCAGCTCCCTCAAAGGGGGAGCCATTGACGAAGATGGACAGTTGCTAAAAAGGTTCGATAACTACTACATCTATCCTGATTTTGCCAAGGCCTCTCCCTTTGGGAGAGGTGGCCGTAGGCCGGAGAGGGCAAACAAGGTTTCACTTTTTCGACAGTCTGAAAACCGGTGGGACTGCAATTTCGCAGTCCCACCGGCCCTTTTCATGTCAGCTTCTTTTCATAACATAGAATATATTCCGCCGTTCCGTCTTCCGGTTTTCGCTCCCCGGTACCGGCAAAGCCCGCGTTTTCGTAAAAACGCCTGGCACAGTCATTCTTTTCCAAAACCCAGAGCCGTACCCGCTTTTTCCCTTCCACGCGGACGATCGAAAGGAACCGCTTCATCATTTGCTTTCCATAGCCCATCTGCTGGAAAAACGGGTCGACAAAAAAGGAGTATAGCTGCACTGTCTCCCCGCTCCCGGAACCCTCCGGCTCTCCCCGCTCCATGACACCCCGCACAATCCCGTCATCATAAACCAGCCAGCGCGCCAATACGCCCGGTTTAGACAGCTCTTCCGCCAACGGCAAAACCTGCATCTCGTTAAACGAAACGGCGTCATTCCGGAAAATCGGGCGGTATGCCATCCGTTTGCCAAAAATCAGGATTTCGGCGATACGGGAAATATCTTTTTTCTCTGCCCTTCTCAACATTTCCGATTCGTCCCTTCTAAGCCCCATTGCTTTATGATCCTGCATACTTCGTCCAAATCCGCTGCCGATGCATCCGGAGTTTCAAGCTCCCCCTGCGGCGCCCCAAGCCCGCTGAATCCCTGTTTGACCCAAATGGTCTTCATACCGAGCTTTTTTGCCGGTGCGATATCGTTGTCCAGCCGATCCCCAATCATGACCGACTGCTCCGGCGGACAGCCTGCACGCTGCAAAGCGAACCGGAAAATAGCGGGATCGGGTTTTGCCAAACCTTCTTCCGCCGACGCGATGACCAAATCCACATCGGATAGGATGCCAAATGCCTGTAACCGCTCCCGCGTCCCGGACCTTTGATTGGCGATGATGCCGATTTTATACGATCGGTGCAGCCGCTGCAGGCAGCTTTTCGCCTCCGGATACAAAAGCTCATCTTCCCCATGCCATTTCGGCAGGGACAACCCGTACTGCTTTACAGCTTCCAAATCCCCCTTTTTATTCTGCCTGTAAAACCCGAGCATCGTGTCGTAAAACGCTTCATAGGAAATATCGGTTCCTGAAACTATCTCTTCGATGCGGTGACGGTAGGCTCCCCTTTCATCCACCAGCGTTGACCCTATATCGAAAAACAGCCATTTAATCATACACGTTCCCCCTTTTTTCACCTATTATACGATAAGATCGCCGAAATTGTAAAGGATTTCCCGTCAATATTTTACAAAACTGCGAAAAAACTATTGACTTTTATATTTCTATGTGTTAAAGTGTTTATGCTTTCATATATAAAAGCATAGAAGCAATAAAGTAAAAGGAGACATTTCCCTATGAAGCTGCTCGCACTCGTCATCTATTTCGGCATTATGATCGGCATTGGGCTGTACTGTCGGAAACACGCCACTGATGTCAACGGCTTTGTACTGGGCGGACGTTCGGTTGGGCCTTGGCTGACCGCGTTTGCGTATGGTACATCTTATTTTTCTGCTGTCGTTTTCGTCGGCTATGCCGGACAATTCGGCTGGAAATTTGGCATCGCCTCTACCTGGATCGGCATCGGCAACGCGATCATCGGCTCGCTGCTGCCCTGGGTGATTCTCGGCAGACGCACCCGTATTATGACCCAGCATCTAAACTCCGCGACCATGCCGGAATTTTTCGGCGCGCGCTTTAACAGCCGCCCGCTGAAAATCGGCGCTTCGCTGATCGTATTTATCTTCCTGATCCCGTATACGGCTTCCCTTTATAACGGCCTGTCCCGGCTGTTTGGGATGGCGTTTAACATCGACTATTCTTACTGCATCATCCTGATGGCCGTCCTGACCGCCATTTACGTCATTGCAGGCGGCTATATGGCGACCGCCATCAACGACTTTATTCAGGGCATTATTATGATCATCGGCATTGTCGCCGTCATTGCCGCAATCCTGAACAGCAACGGCGGGTTTATGGCCGCGCTGGACGGTCTGGCGCAGGTCACCGACGAAACCGTTTCCACTACGCCCGGCGTCTTCAACTCCTTCTTTGGGCCGGATCCCCTCGGACTGCTGTTCGTCGTCATCCTGACGTCCCTCGGCACCTGGGGCCTGCCGCAGATGGTACAGAAATTCTACGCCATCAAGGACGAATCCGCGATCAAAAAAGGTACGATCATTTCCACCATTTTCGCCCTGATTGTTGCCGGCGGTTCTTACTTCCTCGGCGGCTTCGGCAGACTCTTCTCCGACCAGGTCGATATTGCCGCAGGCGGCTATGACTCGGTTATCCCCACCATGCTCTCCAACCTTTCTCCCGCGCTGATTGCCCTGACGGTCATTTTGGTCCTGTCCGCTTCGATGTCCACCCTGTCCTCGCTGGTTATGGCGTCCAGCTCGACTCTGACCATCGACTTTATCAAGGACAACATTGTCAAGGATATGAGCGAAAAGAAACAGCTCATCACCATCCGCGTGCTGATCGTTGTCTTTATCGCGATTTCCGCTATCCTGGCCCTGATCCAATACAAGAGCTCGGTCACCTTTATCGCGCAGCTGATGGGCATCTCCTGGGGCGCGCTGGCCGGTTCGTTCCTGGCCCCGTTCCTCTACAGCCTGTACTGGAAGCGCACGACAAAGGCAGCCTGCTGGACCTCCTTTATTTTCGGCTCCGTCTTGATGATTGCCAACATGATCGCCCGCTCCAGCTTTCCCGCCATCCTCCAGTCTCCGATCAACTGCGGCGCCACCGCCATGATTGCCGGACTGGTGATCGTCCCCGTGGTCAGCCTGTTTACCAAGAAGCCTGACCAGAAACTGGTGGACGATACCTTTGCCTGCTACGAAGAAAAGAGACAGGTTCCTCAGAAGAGTTCTCTGGGCGACTGATTTTCCAAATAAACGCCAGTACCCCCGCTGTCCGGTATTTTCGGGCAGCGGGGGTACCATTTTATGTATGCAGGTTTAAACGGTATACGGCGCATCCGTCCTCGATACCCTGATACCGAAAGCCATGCTTTTCGGCGATATGCCTGCTGGCCGTTTGATCCGGATCACATTCCAGCATCAGGGAGGAAATCCCTTGCCCGAACGCATATTGGATCAGAGCGGAAGTAATCTCATCCGCATAACCCTGGTGCCAGAATTCCCGGCCAAGGATCCAGCCGATTTCATATTCCTGCACTTCCCCATTGGAATGGAAAATGGCGTGCCCCATCAGGATTCCCGTTCCCTTTTGCTGGACCGCATAAATCAGGGGCGGAACCGAAAGCCCGGCCACTTCGATAAAATTACAGATCCGTTCCATCGAAAACGGCTTTTCAATATACCGCATCACTTCCGGGTCGGAAAGGATCGGATAAAGACTCCCCGCGTCCTCCCGGCGAAACCGGCGAATCAAGAGCCTATTTGTTTCCAGCAGCATCCGTATCTCCTCCCATTTCCAAGAGCGAATGAATCTGTTCAACCGGCAGTCGGCTCCCTGTAAATTTCGGCCAGACGTCAATACCGTCTGCCGGCTTACGGGGAATCAGGTGAAAATGCAGATGTGATACAGATTGCCCAGCAGATTCACCGCTTGCGTTCAAAAGATTCACACCGGTAAATCCGCAATTTTCCACATAATGGATAGATATTCTTTGGACCGCATCCATTACATGATGCATCGTTCCCACGTCACAGTCCAAAATATTTTCCATATGCTTTTTTGGAATGACTACCGTATGTCCATCGACATCTTCTGCAATATCCAAAAACGCAAGGGTAAAATCGTCCTCATAAATCTTCCGGCACGGAATCTCACCCTTTATAATTTTACAGAAAATACAATCCATGTAAATATCACCCTTTCATTCGTGTGACAGCGTAAACAAATCCCAGGGGAAACCCTCCGGCAAACGATAAACATCGATTTTCTCCCCGCCGGGCGCCGTAAAGGCCAAGCGATAAGACCAAAGGGCAATGCCGTCCATATTCACCCGGCTGCCGTATTTGCCGTCGCCGACAAGCGGCATCTTCCGGGAGGAAAACTGGACACGAATCTGGTGGCTGCGGCCGGTTTCGAGGGCGATTTTGACCAGCGACCACGGCCCACCTTCCCGCGCAGCCGTGTCCAAAAGCTGATAATGCAAAACCGCTTCTTTGACGCCCCTCCGCATCCGCTTTACCACAAAGGATTTGTTCCGGGCGGCATCTTTGAACAGCAAATCGGTAAAGGTGCCGGACGGCTCCTGCGGGACGCCGTGGGCGACGGCGAGATATTCCTTCGTAAAATGGTGGTCTGCGACCATGGCCGACAGCTTCCCGGTCACCTCCGGGCGCTTACTGTACAGCATGACGCCGCCTACCACCCGGTCCAGGCGGTGGACGCAGCCGATATACTTTGCTCCCAGCTGCTCCCGCAAAAGCGCCGGCATCGAATCCTCCCTGCCCGTATCCTCCGAAAGGACGCCGGACGGCTTTACCGCCAGCAGCAAATCCCGATCCTCGTACAGAATTTCCAGTTTCATAGGCGGCCCCTTAATACAGCGGGAGACTGCCGGTCAGCGGATCAACCTGCTCGGCGGTCAACGGCTCCAGGGCCAGACAGGTATAGGTCGGCTCCCCGTGAAATTCCGTCATACCGGCGTCCTGGATCAGCGCCGAAATAAAGCCCATCTCTTGGGCACGGCGGTCAATCTCCAAAAGTCCTTCCTCCGAATCCACATAAACGCAGATTTTTGCCACCCCATATTGGAACCAATCGGACAGCGGCGTCGGGTCCTTTCCGGCGCTGTCGACTGTAATATAGCGGCCGTCCTCCCGCAGGTCGGAAAGCCTTCCTTCCTTTTTCAGGGCCAGCAGCACCGCTTCAACGCAAGCGTGGCCCGCCTGTGCGGCAATTTTCCCCTTGCGCATCTTTAAATCGCGGCGCATGACAATCATCTGTTTGGCTGTATACATCTTTTTTCTTCATTCCTTCCTTACTGATCTTATTGTACCATAGGGGAACCGTTCCTGCAACTGAAAAAATCTGAAGAAAAATCGCATTTGTGATACAGCTTGTCGATAAAGTTATAAGTAAGCCCTCTCAGTCAGCCTAACGGCTGTTTTCCGTAGGAAAACGCAGCTCGTCCCCCAAGGGGGAGCCACTGGCGAAGACAGGTAGTTCCCAAAAAGCTCGATAGCTACTGCATCTATCCTGATTTTGCCAAGGCCTCTCCCTTTGGGAGAGGTGGCCGTGGGCCAGAGAGGGCGGATAAGATTTCTACTTTTTCGACAGGCTGATCGCATTTGTGATACAATAGGTGTAAGAAATGAGCGCGTTCTGCGAGTATATCAGTGAAATCCATCTGATTTCGCAAAGGAGAGAAATGTATGGACGACGAAATGATTGTATCCCTTTACTGGCAGCGGGATCCGTCCGCCATCGCCGCCTCAGCAGAAAAGTACCGGGGATATTGCTGGGCAATCGCCGGACAGCTGCTCCAGAACCGGCAGGATACCGAGGAGGTGCTCAACGACACCTGGCTGGGCGCATGGAACGCGATCCCGCCCCACCGTCCCCGTGTCCTGCGCACCTTCTTGGGCCGCATCACCCGCAACCTTGCCTTCAGCCGTTATCGGGAAAATTGCGCGCAAAAACGGGGCGGCGGAGAAATCCAACTGGTTTTAGCGGAACTAAAGGAAGTCTTGCCTTCCCAAAATGTACCGGAGCAGGAGCTGGAAAGCAAGGAACTGGGAAGGCTGCTGACCGTTTTCCTGCGGGGAATCCCCCAGCGGGAACGGAATATCTTCATCCGGCGGTACTGGTACGCGGAATCCACCGGACAGATCGGAGAGCGGTACGGCATGAAGCCCGGGGCGGTACTGACCAGCCTTTCCCGCACCCGGGGCAAACTCAAGCTATTTCTGGAAAAGGAGGGAATATCCCTATGAAACGGGAAGAAAAACTATTTATGGGCATCGGGGAGATCGATGACGGGATGCTGCTGGAAAGCGAAAAGGAGCGGAAAAAGAGACGGAACTGGTTATGGATTCCGGCGGCGGCCTGTATATGCCTGGCAACTGTCGGAGGTGTCCGGCTGGCGCAGCGGAGTGTTGATTTACCCAATTCCGAAACCGCTATTTCCGGCGAAACAGGCTCAGACCTCCCCATGCTGCGCATATCCGAGGACAGCGGCGCAATGGGGTTTGAAGGGTATGAGGCGCACGATATTGCGGAGCTTGTAAACGGAAACCCCTGGACGGAAAGCGATGGGCTCACGAGCCTGCCGGTCTATCGGAACAAAGCCGCCTACAATGAATACGGACAGCTGACCGGGGGGGATTTTGATGCGATGCGCGCGCTCCTCATCGAAACCGCCGGAAACCTTGGCATCGACACCGAAAACCTTACAATCGCCGATAATACGCCCGATGAAGAAACAAAGGATAAATTGACCGAAAAGTTTGCTTCTATCGGCGAGGAGGTCCCCGAAGAATACTTCACTCCCACTGCCCTTTGGGCGCAGGCCAATGGGATAAAAATCGAGGTGGATCCGTCCCTAACGGCGACCATCACCTTTGACCCCGCCGTATCCCTCCCCGACCGCTATCATTTTACCCACTTTTCCTCCTACGCGGAAACGGCTGACGTGGCGGATTATCTGGAAAAGGAATACTCTGACCTCATCGGTACCGAAAATCCGGGACGCAATATCTGCGGCGGCGACTATAACATCTATGAACAACAGGGCTATCGGATCGAATTTTATCAACCGGACAGCGACCCTGTCAACCGGATTCTAAACTATCATTTTAACAAGATCACCTTTTCCTGCGACGACGAAGGGAAGCTGTTTTTGGCGCGCGTTTACCGGCCCGATCTGAGCGAAAAAGTAGGGGATTATCCGGTCATTTCGCCTGAAGCGGCGGAAAAGCTGCTCGAAAGCGGGTATTATATTACGACCGTCCCGGCAAAGATGCCGGGCAAAGCGTACGTTGCAAAAGCAGAACTCGTCTACCGCACGGAAAACAGTGCGGCGTACTTTATGCCCTATTACCGGTTTTATGTGGAGGTGCCGGAGCTGGCAAAGGAAAACAGCATGAAGACCTATGGGGCATACTATGTTCCGGCTGTCGAAGGGAAGTATCTGGAAAACTTCACCGTCTGGGACGGAAATTTTAACTAAAAGACGCAAAAATCTCCATTTTTTGTCCAAAAGCCCTTGCTTTTTTCTCCAAAATGCGTTACAATTATCTATGCTGTTTGGTACTTTAACGCATAAATGCGTAGAAAGATAAAAGTGTCAAAAGATTTTTGTTTGGGAGGAAAACGCAATGCCCATTACCGATATTCTTGAAAGAAACTGTAAGCTCTACGGGGACGAGGTCTGCCTGGTTGAGTTAAACCCTGAGGTGCCGGAGGACAGGCGCACCTGGCGGGATTATGAACTGATCCAGCCGACCGCTTCTTCCTGCTACCGCCGGGAGATCACCTGGAACGTGTTCAACGAAAAGGCCAACCGCTTTGCCAATCTCCTGCTCTCCCGCGGCATCGGCAAAGGGAACAAGGTCGCGATTCTGCTGATGAACGGCATCGAATGGCTGCCGATTTACTTTGGCGTTTTGAAGACGGGTGCCCTGGCCGTACCGATGAACTTCCGCTTCTCGTCGGATGAGATCGAATACTGCTTAAACCTTTCGGACGCAAACGTATTGGTATTTGGGCCGGAGTTTATCGGGCGTATCGAGGAAATCGCCGACCGGATTTTGGACGGGAAGCTGCTCTTTTTCGTCGGCGACCACTGCCCTACCTTTGCGGAAAGCTACAACATTCTGACCGCCAACTGCTCCAGCCAATCCCCGATGATCAAGCTCACCGATCACGACGACGCGGCCATCTACTTTTCGTCCGGCACGACCGGTTTCCCGAAGGCGATTTTACATAACCATGAAAGCCTGATGCACTCCTGTAAGGTCGAGCAGAACCATCACTCGACCTCCCACGACGACGTATTCCTCTGTATTCCCCCGCTCTACCATACGGGCGCGAAGATGCACTGGTTCGGTTCCTTCCTGGAAGGCGGCAAGGCGGTCCTGCTCAAGGGCACCAAACCGAAATTCATCCTGGACGCCGTTTCGCAGGAAAAATGTACGATTGTCTGGCTGCTGGTGCCGTGGGCGCAGGATATCCTCGACGCGATTGACCGGGGCGAGATCAATTTGGAGGATTACGAGCTGTCCCAGTGGCGGCTGATGCATATCGGCGCACAGCCGGTCCCGCCGTCCCTGATCAAGCGCTGGAAAGAGCGTTTCCCCAACCATCAGTACGATACCAACTACGGCCTTTCCGAATCGATCGGCCCTGGCTGTGTCCATCTGGGCGTCGAAAACATCCATAAGGTCGGCGCAATCGGGATTCCCGGCTACGGCTGGGAGGTCAAAATCATGGACGGCGACCATGAGGTCAAGCAGGGCGATGTCGGCGAGCTTTGCGTCAAAGGCCCCGGCGTCATGACCTGCTATTACAAAGACCCGAAGGCCACCGAGGAGGTCCTGAAGGACGGCTGGCTGTACACCGGGGATATGGCGATGCAGGACGAGGACGGGTTCTACTTTCTTGTCGACCGCAAGAAGGACGTCATCATCACCGGCGGCGAAAACCTCTACCCTGTCCAGATCGAGGACTTTATCCGCGCCTGCCCGTATGTCAGCGACGTCGCCGTTATCGGCCTGCCGGACCCGCGGCTCGGCGAAATTGCCGCCGCCATCGTCCAGGTCAAAAAGGGTGTGAAATGCACCGAGGAGGACATCAACCGTTTCTGCTTAGGGATGCCCCGCTATAAACGTCCCCGCAAGATCATCTTTATGGACGTCCCCCGCAACGCGACCGGCAAGATCGAAAAGCCGAAGCTACGGGAAATGTTCGCGGCCGACCGTCTGGTCGGTAAGGAATCCGGTATTACGGCGGGCGACTAAACCAGCCCGAGACGGCTTAACGCTGTATCGCGTTAAAGCCTTGCCAAAACCGACAGGATATGCTACAATGATAGGCAGCCGGTGCTTGAGTCGTTCCGGCTGCCTTTACTTATGATCTCTTACCCTATAGACACGAAAGGACATTCCGATGAAAGAGTTAATGCTTGGCAACGCCGCCATTGCCCGCGGCATGTATGAGGCCGGATGCAAGGTCGTATCCAGCTATCCCGGCACTCCCTCAACCGAAATCACCGAGGAAGCTGTCAAATTTCCCGAAATCTACTGTGAATGGGCGCCGAACGAGAAGGTCGCGGTCGAAACGGCCTTCGGCGCAAGCCTGGCCGGGGTGCGCAGCGCCTGTGCGATGAAGCACGTCGGTTTAAACGTCGCCGCCGACCCTGTCTTCACGATCTCCTATATCGGCGTCCACGGCGGTATGGTGATCTGCGTCGCGGACGATCCGGGGATGCATTCCTCCCAGAACGAACAGGATTCCCGGCACTATGCAAAGGCCGCCAAAATCCCAATGCTGGAGCCGGCTGACAGCGAAGAAGCCCTACAGTTTACTAAGCTTGCCTTTGAACTGTCGGAAGAATATAACACTCCCGTCTTCATGAAGATGTGCACCCGCATTGCCCACTCCCAGTCGGTCGTCGAAACCGGTGAGCGGGTTGAACGCGATACGGTCCCCTATGTCAAGGATACCCACAATGTCATGACCCCGGCAAATGCCAAGGTCCGCCATCCGATCGTCGAGGAGCGGACGAGAAAGCTCGTCCAGTGGGCAGAGACATAGCCTATCAACCGCGTCGAGATGGGCGGTACCGAAATCGGCATCATCACCTCCTCTACTTCCTACCAGTACGTCAAGGAGGTCTTCGGGGACAGGGTCAGTGTCCTCAAGCTGGGCATGGTCTGGCCGCTGCCGGAAAAGCTGATCCGGGATTTTGCCGAAAAAGTGCAGACCCTTTATGTCGTCGAAGAGCTTGACCCGTTTATCGAAGAACACTGCAAACAGATGGGCATCCCGGTCACCGGCAAGGACAAGCTCCCGATCTGCGACGAGTTCTCCCAGAATATGCTGGCGGAAAAGTTTGGCCTGCCTCTCGCTCCCTCCCGGAAGCTGGACGAGGTCATTCCGGTGCGCCCGCCGGTCATGTGCTCCGGCTGCCCGCACAGAGGGATCTTTTACACCCTGATGAAACAGAAATGTACCGTCATCGGCGACATCGGCTGCTATACCCTCGGGAGCGCCGCTCCCTTGTCCGCCATGGACATCAACATCTGCATGGGCGCATCCGTTTCGGCGGAGCACGGCTTTAACGTCGCTCTCGGGAAGGCGTCCCAGAACAAGACCGTTTCGGTCATCGGCGACTCGACCTTTGTCCATTCGGGCATGACCAGCCTGTGCAACATCGCTTACAACCAGTCGGCCTCGACCGTTATCATCCTGGACAACTCGATCACCGGCATGACCGGCCACCAGCAGAACCCGACCACCGGCCTGAACATCAAGGGCGAC
>CAYWRQ010000030.1:0-23465 GCA_964460915.1 uncultured Oscillospiraceae bacterium | reverse complement strand
TTTGAAGTTGTTTCTCTATTTTTTTCTCTGTCAACTATCTATTGTACCATAACATTTTTTAAAAACTTTGCACGGCGACTACATCATCACACCGATCAGGCAAAATATCCCCCTTGCGTAAGCATCGACAGGCCATAAGAAGAATACCGCAGGCAGTTTTCCCGCCTGCGATACTGCTTCACTCTATCCGTTTTCTTTTTCTCGACGTATCCCGTTTATTTTTTAGATAAGCGCCGATCCCAATGCCGATGATCGTCAGCGCCCCGGTAATCAGCATAGCTTCCGCGTCCATATGCTCCCACACCGTCCAATAAACCGCCTGGCCGATGAGCAGGGTATAGCTCGTATACAAGGCGAGCGTACCGCTCCCTCGTGCCCAGAGCCCCACCGGGATCGCGCTGATCATAGCAGCCAGCGGCTGGGCTAAATATAACCCCACGATCGAAAAGACGGCTTCACTTTCGGGAGATATGGACTGCCCCCAGACCGCAAGAAGGATGCTGAAAAACATATATCCGAGGGCAGAAATCCAGATTTTCTTTTTCATTGCGTGTTTCCTCAAAGATGGCCGGCCGGATCTTCCTTTCATCTGATCAGCCCAATGTGCTTTCCGTCAGCCAAATGGCTTCATCCGCCGTCATCGGTGTGCTGCAGGAATAAGCATAGCTATAGCCGTCGCCCTGCCAGGTCAGCAGGGTATAGGCATTTTCCTCATTCCCCCGAAGCTGAAGCGTATATGCTCCGTTTTCGACGATTGTTGTCACTGCATAGATGGTATAATCGCCGCTGATATCCTCTCCAAGCTCCGATTTTGCCATCCGATAATAAACTGTCCCCTCAGCCCAGCAAATCTGCAGAACTTCCTCGCTGATCAAAGCAATTTGGACATTACTGTACGCAATCGGGGGGAGCTTTGCGCTCCAGCCCAATACGGCTTCTGCCTCCGAAAGAGAATCATATACAACAACCGGATTTGCAACGGTGGTCATTTGATTGGTCCCATCACCGGCTGATTCCGTTCCGTTATCTATATCCCATTTTTCTTCCGTGTACGGCATCGGTTCATCATCCTGGGCAGGGGCGCTGCTCTCCTCTCCCTCGGTGGGCTCCTGCGGAGCATCCTCTTCCGGCATACCGATAGAAGCGCTGAGGACATAAGGGTCGGCACGGGAAGGCAGATCGGAACAAGACGGACCGTCTTCCGATTCGGCAGCGGCTTCCTCATTTTCCGGTATATCCTGCGGGACGGCCGTTTGATATCCGTTGCCGGCCTGCTGCCCGGATGAAGTACCTTCCCTGGCTTCAATGCGGTGGCTTTCAGCCGACTCGGCAGAAGAGGAATCCGATGTATCCGTATCAAAGGCAATCTCCGAGTGGAAATCGGCCTGAGCGCTGCTGAGAAAACCCACGGAGGAAAGTTCTTCATCTACAGCAGCCGTAGTATTGGCTGTCTCAAGCTGGAATATATTCGTTTGGGTAAAGTGCCGTGCGGTAAAAACGATTGCAAGGCAAGCCGCCACGCAGGCAGCCGGCCGCGCGATCCGGAAAAATAACGGTTCAGGCTTTTTGTTCTGAAGCCGGAGCACACGTTCCCGCAGTTCCGGAGACATCGTAACCCCATCCATGGCGCGCTTATACGCGTCGGAAAAACGTTCATGCTCCTTCAGGGCAGGCTCATTTTGCTTTACCGGCGTAGAGTTATTCGTCAAGATCCAAACCTTCCTTCAATGATTCTTTCAGTATACTCCGTGCCCGATAGAGAAGGGAACGGATGGTGGACTCTTTTTTATGTAAAATTTTGCTGATTTGTATAATGCTGTAATCCTCGTAATAAAACAGATGGATAACTTCCCGATATTTTGGCGGCAATTCCAAGACAGCCGCCAAGACACTGGATTCCTCCTTTAAGGCAGAATCCCATTGCCCATATGCAGCGTCTTCCGCAAGAGTCTCGTCTAACTCCCTGTGCCGCCTCCAAGGCGACCGCAGCCGGTTGCGGCAAACGTTGATCGTAACCCGAATCAGCCAGGCTTTTTCATGCTCGTTATTTTCAAAATGAGGTTGGTTTTCCAACATCTTGAGCATAACATCCTGTAAAACATCCTCGGCGTCTTCACGGCTTTTCAAGCAGGAAAACGCCAGCCGCATAATCATATCACCATATTGGTCCAGGGTTGCTTCCAGTGTTTCATTCGCGCGCAATGAAACCCCGCTCATGCTCCCTCTCCTTTCATAATCAATACACATGACAGCCCAAAAAGGTTGCATTTTTCAAAAACAATTTCCATTTTTTTGCCAGCCAAAGGTATGATTTCCTTCGTATTTTTTGAATTTTTGGGGAAACGGATTGATTCCACCTTTTATATAAACGTTGTTTGAAGCCGTTTGTGACAAAGTTTGGGTAAAGTTCGTAAAAATACTAAAGAAATGGTTGTTCATATGATATTATACCATAACGGATTGAACATTACAATGGAAATAGATGTTATTTTGAAAAGAGACTGTGAGCTCAAATAAGAACTGCTCCTATTGCCGGACAATAAGAGCAGTTCAAACGGAGAAGAAGCTTAGGATAAAAGCCTTTTCCGGCTTCAGTCGGAGGAATAACCGGCGGGCGTTTCCTTACGGCATCTTTCCCCGCCGTGACCGGCGCCGCATCCGGTGCATCCTCCGCAGCCCGAACAGCCGCAGCACCCGCCCTTTTTCTTCTGCCGCCGTATACTGCGGACCGACAGGATCACGAGCAGGGCAATGACAGCCAGCAGCACAAAATCCAAAATCTGCATAAGGTTTCCTTTCTTTACATGAACAGGCTTCCAACCTGATAGATCAAAGCTCCGACGGCCCAGGCGATCGTACACTGCATCATCACGACCGCAACCGTTTTCAGCCCGGACCCCAGCTCACTCTTAATCGTCGCCACCGCCGCGACACAAGGGGTATACAGCAGTGTGAAAGCGAGAAAGCTGCAGGCGGAAAGGGTTGTAAACATACTGCCCAACGCCGGTACAAGCTCCCCGGTACCGGTTCCCAGCAGCACCCCCAGGGTCGAAACAACCGCTTCCTTTGCCGTAAAGCCGGTGATCAGCGAGGTTGTAATCCGCCAGTCCGCAATGCCCAGAGGCGCAAAGACCGGCGCGATCAGCTGGCCCAAATGGGCAAGCAGGCTCATGGAATTATCCGAGACGACGTTGAGCCGGGTATCAAAGGTCTGTAAGAACCAGATAACGATTGTGGCCACAAAAATGATCGTGAAGGCGCGCTGCAAAAAGTCCTTTGCTTTATCCCAGAGCAGCAGTCCAACGCTCTTTGCCGAAGGGAAACGGTAATTGGGAAGCTCCATGACAAATGGCACCGGATGGCCGCTGAATACGGTCTTTTTCATCACCAGGGCCGTCAGGATCCCGACCAGGATCCCGGAAAAATACAAAACAATCATCACCAACGCCGCGTTATGCGGAAAGAAAGCGGCAGCAAAGGTCGCGTAGATCGGAATTTTGGCGCTGCAGCTCATAAAGGGCGTCAGCATAATCGTCATCTTCCGGTCACGGTCGGAGGACAGGGTGCGTGTTGCCATAACCGCCGGGACCGTACACCCGAACCCGATCAGCATGGCTACGATGCTTCTGCCGGACAGGCCGATCTTGCGCAGCAGCTTATCCATTACGAACGCCACCCGCGCCATATAGCCCGTATCCTCCAAGATGGACAGGAAAAAGAAAAGGGTAACGACAATCGGCAGGAAGGAAAGGACGCTGCCGACCCCGGCGAAGATGCCGTCGATAATCAGGCTATGTACAACCGGATTGATGCCGTAACGGGTCAACCCCGCATCCGCCAGAGCGGTCAGCTGGTCGATTCCCGCCGCCAGCAGGTCGCTTAAAAAGCTGCCGATGACGTTAAAGGTCAGCCAGAAAATCAGGACCATGATGCCGATAAAAACCGGGATCGCGGTGTACCGGCCGGTCAGGATCCGGTCGATTTTTACACTGCGCTGGTGCTCGGCGCTCTCATGGCACTTGATCACCGTTTCGGACACGACCGATTCGATGAAGGTGTAGCGCATATCCGCCAAAGCCGCGTTCCGGTCCAGGCCGGATTCCCGCTCCATTTCCACAATGCTGTGCTCCAGCAGTTCCTTTTCGTTTTCGTCCAGCTCCAGCTGGTTCAGGATCAGTTCGTCCCCTTCAATCAGCTTGGTGGCGCCGAAACGGGAGGAAACACCGATCCTTCTGGCGTGGTCTTCAATTACGTGGGAGACCGAATGGATACACCGGTGGACAGGGCCGTCGGGACAAAAATCCAAGACCTTCGGCCGTGTTTGATTTTTGGCGGTGTCGACCGCTTTACTGACCAGTTCCGAAACACCCTCGCCCTTTGCGGCGCTGATCGGGATCACCGGGATCCCAAGCCTTTGGGATAAGCCCTTGACATCGATCGTGCCGCCGTTGTTCCGCACCTCATCCATCATATTGAGCGCCAAGACCATCGGGATCCGCAGCTCCAACAGCTGCAGGGTCAGGTACAGGTTCCGTTCAATATTGGTCGCGTCGATGATATTGATAATGCCGTCCGGACGGCCGTTTAAAATAAAATCGCGGGTCACGATCTCTTCGTTGGTATACGGGCGCATCGAATAGATGCCGGGCAGATCGACGACCGAGCATCCTTTTGCATCCCGGATATTGCCCATCTTTTGATCCACCGTGACGCCGGGAAAGTTTCCGACGTGCTGATTGGCGCCAGTCAGGCTGTTGAACAAGGTGGTTTTCCCGCAGTTCTGGTTGCCCACCAAGGCAAATACCATATGAAATCCCTCTTTCTTTTATGCTTCCTGTATTTCAATTTTCGCCGCGTCGTCCATCCGCAGGGTAAGCTCGTACCCTCTGATGCGGATCTCAATCGGGTCGCCTAAAGGCGCGATTTTTTGTACGGTTACGCGGGTATGGGGGATCAGGCCCATATCCAAAAGCCGCAGCCGGAGGGTGCCCTCCCCGCCGACCGTCAGGATCGTGCCGCTATGGCCGACCGCCATTTCTGCAAGTGTCATATCGCTGTTCTCCTTCTATATATAGGTACAAGATATATATACGTTGGTATAATATCGAAAGATGCGCAAAAAAGTTAGTTCTATCTAACTTCGCTATTATCCTATCATATCCGAGGATTTCCGTCAAGATATTTTTGATAGGAGTTCGGCCGGTTTTGCTGATATTTTTTGTACGGTGCGACAAAAACCGCCATACTTTGCAGCATGGCGGTGTACAAAAGCCCCTATTGTTTCCGGTTTATTTAGATGTACAGGCGTGTCATGGGCTATATAATTTGTGCCCGCGGACTGCCGGGCCCAAATCCTTTCCCGGGCCGGGGATATTCATCATAGATTCCAAAACACCCGGCCGGTCATTTTTCCTTTCCTTCCCGCAGGTAAACCGCCAGTAAAAGGTAGACCGCCAAAACAGGCAAAAACGATATTCTTCCCCATCTGTCCATCGTCCGGCAGCAGAAAAAAACGCCGAAGCTGTACGCTAAAACAACCAGTCCGTATATTTTCAAGCGGTGGCGTTCCGATTGCGCCCCGCTTTTTTTCCAGCCCCAAAAACTCAGGGTCAGCTGGCGGATATTGTTCGAGCAAAATATCGTCGAAACCGTCACGCCCTCGCAGTCTTTAAACGAATTGTATTGGAGGGCCGAGGCAAAAAAGACCGGCGCAAGCTGCAAAAGGCTGTGCAGGGAAGGCGGGAAAAGCGCCACGGCCAGGATGCAGAAAAACGCAAGGATCAAAGCGGCTTGCTGCCAGCTGATTCGTTTTCCGACCCAGGTCCCCTTCAGCTTTTCCGGCAGCAGAACCGTAGCCGTAATGCCCAGCATAAACAAAAACGCCGCCAGCATCCGCAGCAGCAGCTCCGGGATATTCCCCTCCGCGGCCGCGTTCCATAAAGCCAGCAGGTTGCCTGTCTGGCCGCAGGCAAAAACCTGCCCGCAAAAGAATACCCCATAAGCGCCGCAAAAGCCGGAAGCCGCCGACAGCGGAAGGAAGACCAAAAGCCGCTCGGAACGGCGGAAAGGCTTTGAAGAACAGCTTGCTTTCATATTCATTCACCCATACGCAGACGGCAGCCGCCGGTATTTGGACCTTGTCCGCCTTTATTGTACCACCGCCTTCATCGGAACGCAATATGGATTTCATCTGAACGGAAATACGCTTCTCTGCTTTTTTTATGGAGAATCATGCGGGCCGCTGTCGTTTATCGTCATTTAGCCTACTTTTTCCTCCGCTTCATCCATCGCATCCAGCATGGTTTCCGCAAAAATCCCGTACCCCTTTGCAGGATCGCTGACGAAAACGTGGGTGACGGCGCCGGCCAGCCGGTTGTCCTGGATGATCGGGCTGCCGCTCATGCCTTGGACAATCCCGCCGGTTGCCGCCAGCAATACCGGGTCGGTAATACGCAGGATGATATTGCGGGAGGTGCTGTCGGCCCCGTCCGTGTAGGACACCTTTTCAATTACCACATCAAAAAGCTGCGGGGTCGTCCCTCCAATGGTCGAAAGGATCTTTGCGGTGCCGGTGTGTACCTCCTGCCGCGGGCATACCGCAATCATAGACTGATCCGGTACCCGGATCAGACCGTCCCCGTTTACCTTGCCGATCAGCCCGCAGGACAGGTTTTCCAGCACCGTGCCGGAGCTGATAATCCCCTCCTTGCCCAGGCTGCCCGACAGGGAAAAGGAACTGTTTAAAAAAGCTCCCTCCAGCTCCCCCGGAGAACCGGCGGATCCGCGCGTGACTCCCAGGATCGTCGCGCCGCAGACCTCGCCCCATTGCAGCGGAAGCAATACCCCGGTATCCGCGTCACACACTCCGTGTCCCAAGGCCGCAAAGCACCCGCTCATCGGGTCGTAAAAGGTAATCGTCCCGATGCCCGCAGACGAGTCCCGCACCCACATCCCGGTCAGCCATTCGCCTGTCAGCGCCTGCACCGGCGTCAGAAGCGTCTCCGATTCCTGGCCGTCCCGTCTATAGGTAATCCGGACCTTTTTCCCATTCTGCCCGGCAACGGAAATGACCGAGGAGAGGGTCTGAAAGGAGTCGACCGGCGTATCGTCTGCCGTCAGGATAATATCCCCGGCCTGCAGCCCCGCCTGTTCGGCCGGACACAGCGTCCCGGAGGCTGTCTCAATCGGGGAAAGCGCCGCAATGACCGCGCCCCCGGTCAGCATCTTCAGCCCGAACACGCTGCCGCTGGGCACGACATACCGTGCATCCGTTTTACAGACAACAACCGTTTTAACCGGCACCACACCGCCCAGCATCAGCTGGAAGCGGGTCGTTTCCCCGTCCGCCGACAAGGCTTTTTCCAGCTTTTCCGCCTCCTTTTGGGCATCCGTCGTACTGACCAGTACCGAAACCGTCTCCGGCTCCTCCTCCGTCATCGGAGTGATAATCCGGTATTGCGAAAGGGAGAAATGCGCCGGATCCTCTACATAATACGTATCCGGCAGGACAAAGGAAAAATACAGCACCGCCCCGATCATCGCCACAGCCGGAACCGCCAAAATGACGGCAAACCACTGGGTTGTCCTCCGGAGCAGCTTTAAAAATCTGCGGGAAAACTTCCTTTTCTTTTTACGCACTTTTTTGCCGATCGGCATCGCGACACGCCCCTTCCAAAAAAAAGTCCCATGCCTTCCAGTATGGGAAGCACGGGATTTTTTATGCAGGAAGTTTTTTCTCCGAGGGCGCATCACATCGTCAGCACCAGCGCCGCAAAGCAGAGCACCGCTTGGATAATTGCAAAGCGGTAAACCGTCTGCGGGTCGGACCAGCCCTTGTTCTTGCGAGCGTGGTCGTGGAGAGGGGTACGGATATTTTTCAGGATCTGGATTTTCAGGAACCGCTTGAAGGAGATTTTGACCAGGCCAAGGCCGCCATCCAGGATCATCACGAGCGCCAGCAGGATATAGAGCAGCGGGTTCCCGCTCTTCATCGCCGCGAAAGCGATAAACAGTCCCATCGCCCGCGAACCGGCGTCTCCCATCATCAGGATACTTGGGGAGGCGTTGAACCACTGGTAGGCCAGGATAACCGCGATCATAATGCCGCTGAGGAAAGCAAAGGACGGGTCCGTCCTCATACAGAGCAGGCAAAACGAGCCTATCGTAATCATCGAAAGGGTTCCGCTCAGCCCGTCAACGCCGTCGGTGCAGTTGGTCACATTGATCGACGCCCAGATCAGAACAACCCCGAGCAGGATATACAGCCAGCGGGGCAGCTCGGCGCTGAGGCTGGTAAAGGGAACCGCAATGGTCGAACCGTTGAAGTTCACATAAGTAAAGGAGCCAGCCAGAGCGATGATCAGATCGATCAGGCCCTTTTTGTACTCGCCCCAGGGCTTCTCGGACGCATCGTCCAGGTACCCGCTGAGCATCCCGCCCACAACCAGCAGGATATAAATCAGGTTTTCCGCCGTAAAAGGGACAAACAGGATGCCGCAGATCGCAAAGGCCGCGACAAAAATCAGTCCCGCTCCTCTGGGCTTCCCCCGGGAAAGCTCTCCGTTGACCGCAAATTTTCGCCCGCCGTCATGGGGCAGGCTGTTCTGGCCGAAACGGATCCCGATAAACGAAAGGGCAAACGCCGCAACGATGCCCAAAAATACAATCAACCTTGACTCGCCAAACACAGTGGACAGCATATTCAGTCTCCTAACCTTTTGGAAAACCCATAACCCGGATTTCCCGTATTTCCCGGCTGCAAAAGCTGTCCTGTCCACCTTATCATGTCCAAAGGGCAGGCTGATACAGACCGTTTTTAGTATAGCACATTTTTCCGCCAGGGTAAAGATGAACCTTCCATTTTTCCGCCCGCACCGTCAAAAAGCCACTACATTCCTTGAAAAAACAGATACTTTACGAAACAGGCGCATTCGGGTATAATAAAACATGAAAAAAGTATGTAAGGAAGGTTTGGCCATGTATGAAAACCTGATGATCAGCATAGACGCGGTCCTGCCGCTGATGCTCTGTATGGCGGCGGGGTACCTGTTTCGGATCCTCCATATCGTCGACGAAGCGTTCTGCCGCAAATGCAATACGTTCTGCTTTAAAACCTTTTTGCCGCTCATGATCTTCATGAACGTCTATAATTCCGATTTGGAAAGCGCGATACAGCCCGCCGCCTTTCTCTTTGCGGCAGTCTCGGTACTCGCCGTCTTCCTGCTCACCTTCCTCCTCATCCCCCATATCGTCAAAAAGGACGGACGGGACTCGGCAGGGAATATCGTCCCCGCCGCCAGCCAGCAGGCGGTCTTAATCCAGGGAATCTTCCGCAGCAACTTCATTATCTTCGGCTACCAGGTCGTAGCCAACGTCTACGGGGCCGAGCAGGCCGCAGTCGCGTCCGTTATGGCTGCCATCGTCATCCCTATGTATAATATACTAGCCGTATTTGTGCTTGAATATTTTACGAATAGTAAAAATGGGCTCCGTCCGGTGCTGATCGGCATAGCGAAGAACCCGCTGATCTGGGGGGCGATTCTCGGCCTGCTGTTTAAATTTACCGGCCTCACCCTCTATAAGCCGATTTATACCGGCCTTTCCAGCATGGCGGCGATCGCGACGCCGCTGGCCCTGGTCGTACTGGGCGGGACCTTTTATTTCCGGGCGCTCCGGCACAACGTGAAGGCACTGATGATCGGCGTCATCGGCAAAATCGTCATATCCCCGCTGATTGTCATCCCGATCGCGGCCCTATGCGGCTTCCGGGACGCCAACCTTTTGTCCCTCGTGATTGTTTTCGCCTCGCCGACCGCCGTAAGCTCCTATACGATGGCGGCGGCCTACGGGCACGACCCGGAGCTTGCGGGGCAGCAGGTGGTCATGACCAGCATCTTTTCGATGATCTCGGTATTCCTCTGGATTTTCCTCTTGCGGTCGCTGGGCCTGATCACATAAGCCTCCAGCGGCATTTCGATCGATATTTTTCCAAAATGCCGAAAACAGTTGCATAAATAAACATATTGTGCTATAATACCTTTGGAACAAAAACGAGAAACGTAACTGAAACGGGGAGCTTCCGCACGGGGGCTGAGAGGAGACGCAGTGCCGTCTTGACCCGCAACCTGATTTGGATAATGCCAACGAAGGGATTTTCTGTACAGCCTGTCTACATACGATAGAAGGATCCTTTGTCCGGGAAATGCCCGCGCTGCAGCGCCGCGTTTCCCGGTCTTTTGTTACTATATACAAAAGGAGTCCTTATTATGACCCAAGCATCCCAATCCATCCGTATCCGCAAGCTCTGTCTGGCAGCCGCCCTGACGGCCGTCTGCGTCGCCACCTCGTCCTTCTCGATCCCGGTCGGCGCGTCCAAATGCTTCCCGATTCAGCACCTGTGCAACATCCTGGCCGGGGTATTCCTCGGCCCCTGGTACAGCGTCGCCATGGCTTTCTGCGCGAGCCTCATCCGCAACCTGATCGGTACCGGCACGCTCCTCGCCTTCCCGGGCAGCATGGCGGGGGCGCTCCTGGGCGGGCTTTTGTACCAGTACTGCGGGAAAAAGCTCATCCTTGCCTATCTTGGCGAGCTGTTCGGCACCAGTATCCTCGGCGGGCTGCTGGCCTGGCCGGTGGCGGTGTTTGTCCTGGGCAAAGAGGCGGCGGTTTTTGCCTACATCCTGCCGTTTTTTGTCAGCTGTGCGGGCGGGACCATCCTCGCGGTGTTCCTGGCAGGAGCGCTAAAACGCACAGGCGCCTTAAATAAAGTCCTCGCAGTCAGCAAAACAGAATAAACAAAAAGACTTTCGGGAATTATTTTATCATGATTTTTGAGAGCCTTTTCCATATTTTTACACCGGATATACCTAAATTTTATATATTTTTCTTGACGTATCTCCGCAAATTATGGTATCCTTTATACTAGATAGAAAATATAGGGCAGGATTGAGAGAGCTTTGCTTCACCTGCCTGCAGCCTATAGAAAGGAACGGATATACAAATTATGCCATCCACCTATGCACACTTCCGTTTCGGGAAGGACGTCCGTGCAGGACTAAACGGCTGCGCTCCTCTGGACGCTTATCCGGAGCTGTTCCAGATCGGCCTGCACGGCCCGGACATCCTATTTTATTATCATCCGCTGACCCCCAATCCCATCCGCAGCACCGGCAGCGCCATGCACCAGCTGAGCGGCTTTACGGTCTTTTCGGAGATGAACCAAAAGCTGCTCCGCCTGCCGAAAGAACACCGGACCGCCGCTACAGCTTACCTCTATGGGTTCCTCTGTCATTTCGCCCTGGACAGTGTCTGCCACGGGTATGTCCAGCAGGCGATCGACGAAACCGGCGTCCCCCATACGGAAATCGAAGGGGAGCTGGACCGGCTGCTGATGGTAAAGGACGGAATCGACCCCATTTCCCATCCGCTGACCGGGCACATTGTCCCCACCCTTGCCAACGCCAGCGTCATCAGCCGCTTTTTTGACGGCATATCGGCCTCTCAAATCCAAAAGGCCCTAAAGGCGATGATCGCGTTTAACGACCTCTTTCTCTGCCCCGGTCCGGCCAAACGGAAGGCGCTGCTCGCCGGTATGCGGCTCATCGGGCAGTACGAGGGCCTGCACGGGATGGTGATAAACCCTGTGCCCAACCCGGCCTGTGCCGAGGCGGTGGCCCATCTATCTGCCCTATATGAGGATGCACTCCCATTGGCCGCACGGCTGATTGAAGGGTTTGAAGCCGGTGACGGGCTGCGGGATGCGGCCTACTGCCTTAATTTTGAATCGCAAATTCCCTAAAAAACAGTCGCTACATAAACGAGAAGGGAACTGGATATTATGAAATCATTGCTCACCCAAAAGCTCACCAAGGCGGAAAAAAGCTGGATCCTCTACGACGTCGGCAACTCCGCGTTTACCCTGCTGGTTTCGACGATCATGCCGATCTATTTCAACTACCTGACCGACCAGGCAGGGCTTTCTTCGGAAGACTACCTTGCCTTCTGGGGCTATGCCGCGTCGATCTCGACCCTTTTGGTCGCAATCATCGGCCCAATCGCCGGGACCTTTGCCGATAACAAGGATTTTAAGAAGCCGATTTTCATCCTGGCGATTACAGTCGGCTGCATCGGCTGTCTGGCGCTGGGGCTGGCACAGCAGTGGCTTATCTTCCTGATCATCTTTGTCATTGCCAAGGTCGGCTATTCCTCCAGCCTGATTTTCTATGACTCGATGCTGGGCGATATCACCACGCCCGAGCGGATGGACAACGTTTCCTCCCAGGGCTTTGCGTGGGGATATATCGGAAGCTGTATCCCGTTTATCCTCTGTCTGGCGGTCGTACTGACCACCGGGATCACCGGCCTTTCGATGGGCGTGGCGATGATGATTGCCTTCCTGATCGTCGCCGTCTGGTGGGCAGGAAACACGCTGCCGCTTTTGAAAGTCTACCGCCAGAAAAACTACGTCGAGCGTCAGCCGGGCGCAGTAAAAACAACCTTCTCCCGGCTCTGGAAGACACTCTGCGGCATGAAGAATGAAAAACACATCCTGCTGTTTTTGATCGCATTCTTCTTTTATATCGACGGCGTCTACACGATTATCGACATGGCGACGGCTTACGGCTCGGCCCTCGGGCTGGACAGCACCGGGCTGCTGCTGGCGCTGCTCTTAACCCAGATCGTCGCGTTCCCCTGCTCGATTCTTTTCGGACGGCTCTCCGGGAAGTATTCTTCGGATAAACTGATTACCGTATGTATCTGTGCCTATTTCGGCATCGCGGTATTCGCGATGTTCATGGACCGTCAAGCCCATTTCTGGATCCTCGCCGCCTGCGTCGGTATGTTCCAGGGCGGCGTCCAGGCCCTTTCCCGCTCGTGGTTTGCGAAAATTGTCCCGGCGGAAAAATCCGGCGAGTATTTCGGGCTGCTGGATATCTGCGGCAAGGGCGCATCGTTTATGGGAACTGCAATTGTCAGTTTTGTTTCTCAGCTCACCGGCGACATCAGCAAAGGCGTCGGCATGATCGCGATTCTGTTTGTTGTCGGGCTGGTACTGTTCCGAAAAGCGGTAAAATGTACGCCTAAACGGTAAATACTTGCAAAAAAGAGGTTCACGCAAGTCTGCAAACGTGCTTGTGTGAACCTCTTTTGAAATGGACCTTTAGTTCATCTAAGGGTTAATGTGATCATCTGCAGACTGAAATGTTTATGCGCGGGCCGATGTGGTCATCGGCCCCTACGAAATGCAGGGGTCAATAGGGATCGCACACGTAAAGGTGATGTGCGGCCACATTGTCCAATCAATCGTTCCTTTAGGTATGAAAAGCAATCTTTATCGACACTCTGGGCCGGTTTTTATCAGACCGGCTTTTTTGTTTCATTAGAGCAGCTGGGCAAAGATCGAGGCCCCGACGACCGTAATCAGCCCCGAAACCGCGATGGCGAGGCTGCTCATCGCGCCCTCGACCTGACCCATCTCCATGGCCTTGACGGTACCGATCGCATGGGAAGCGGTACCGATGGCAAGCCCTCTGGCAATCGGCTCGGTAATCCGGAACAGCCTGCAGACCAGCTCCGCGATCATATTCCCGAGGATGCCAGTGACAATAATCACGGCGACCGTCACAGTGACGATGCCACCCAGTTCTTCCGAAACGCCGATCCCGATAGCGGTCGTGATCGATTTGGGCAGCAGGGTCACATACTGCTCATGGCTAAGCCCAAACAGCTTTGCGAGCAGGAAGATGCTGGTCAGGCTGGAAAGCACCCCGGCGGTGATCCCCGCCGCTACGGCCTTCCAGTTTTGTTTCAGTGCCTCCAGCTGCTGATACAGCGGGATTGCCAGACAGACAGTCGCCGGGGTCAGAAGATAGCTTACATACTGCGCGCCGCTGGAATAGGCGTCGTAATCAATTCCCAGCAGCTTCAGCAGGACGATAACGAAAACAATCGCGATCAGCAGCGGGTTTAAAACCGCCCATTTGAACCTCCGCTTGAGCATCAGCCCGATTTCATACCCCGCAAGGCTGACAAAAACCCCGAAGAAAACAGAGCCGGAAAGGATTTCTTTGATCGGTTCCATCTCACTTTTCCACCTTTTTGCCGGATTTTTCCGCGCGGATGATCAGCTGGGTGACCCACCCGGTCACGGCCATCACGATTACGGTCACCAAAACGGTGATAACCGCCACCGGAACCAAAATCGGGCGAAGCGTCCCCCACTGATCCATCAGCCCGACCGCCGCCGGAATAAACATGACCGCCATGATATCGACCAGGAAAAGCCCGGTCTTTTCAACCTGCGGCAGCTTCAAAACACCGGTGCAGAGCGATGCCAGCATGATTATCAGGCCGTAAATGCTGGCCGGGACCGGCAGCGGGATCAAGGCATGGAGCAGCTCTCCCAGAAAGGAAACCGACAGGATTATCAGAAACTCTTTGATATATTTCACAGCACACCCTCCATTCGTTCCCACCGATTATAACACAAAGAAAACCGCCGGACAAGTAATATAAGTCAAGAATTGTCGGACAAGGTACAAGAAACAGGGTTTTAGATAAAATAACCTGCCGCAGACGGCTCTTTTCAAACATTCTGCGGCAGGTTTTCACCGGTTTATGGGTTTTGCAAGGGCTGCGCTACCGGAAAGCGGTTATTCCTGAACGTTGATGATAACCTTCATCGTGGTTTCCCGGTTCGCGTCAATATACTGATAGGCCGCGAGATAATCCTTAAAGGCAAAATGCTTGCTGATCAGCGGCTTTAGCAGGACTTTCCCTTCCTTAACCAAGCGGATAGCCTCGACATAGTCCTCGTTCCGGTACATCATCGTCGTGTTGAGGTCCAGCTCGTGGTCGTTGAGGACGGCAAGATCCACCTTGGCCATACCGGCGAATACGGCGACCAGGATAATCGTGCTGCCTTTGCGGGCATACTGGATTGCCTGGCCCATCGTGATATCATTTCCGGCGCAGTCGTAGATCACGTCCGCCTTATCGGGGCCGAAGCTCTCAATCAGTGCCTCGCCGAAATCCTTATGCAGCGTGTTGACGCAGTAATCGACACCACATTCCTTTGCCTTCGCCAGGCGGACATCGCTGACGTCGGTGATCAGCACGCTCTTTGCACCCATGCCTTTTGCGACCTGCGCCACCAGGATGCCGATCGGGCCTGCGCCCAGCACGGCGATGTCCATACCGGTTACATCCCCGGCGCGGCGGATCGCATGGACGGCGACCGCCAGCGGCTCGATCATTGCGCCCTCGTCAAAGCTCATTTCCTCCGGCAGCGGCGTTGCCTTCTTTGCGTCCACCGCAAAGAAATGGGAGGCTACGCCGGTCGTCTGGAAACCCATGACCTTTAACTCCTCGCAAAGGTTATATTTGCCGTGGCGGCAGGGATGGCATTTTCCGCAGACAACCTGCGGCTGGATTGTGACCTTCTGGCCGACCGACAGCGGCTCTCCGGTGCTGCCGCCCTGTACGGCGGAGCCGATCTCGACGATCTCGCCGGAAACCTCATGGCCCTGGGTGACCGGGTATTTGGTGAAGGGGTGTTTGCCGTGGTAGACATGGATATCGGAACCGCAGACACCGATTTTCTGGATTTTGACCAAAACCTGATCCGGGGTAATCTCCGGCACAGGGATTTCCCGGAACTCAATCTGACCGGGGGCTGTCATGACCTCTTGCAGCATACATATCGCTCCTTTGCAACTTAGATAAAGCTTTTTATAAAAGTAATTATATAATGCTGGCTGCAAAAAGTCAAGGGCCGTTTTGAAAATACGTCCGTCCCGCCCGATTTTTGCCCAGTTGCACAAATTCGGATCTGAAAATCCCACAAAACGACAGAAGCCGCTGTCCGAAAACAGCGGCACAGCTTGTCGATAAAGCCCTCTCAGTCAGCCTAACGGCTGCCAGCTCCCCCAAAAGGGGAGCCACTGGCGAAGATGGACAGTGGCTAAAAAGGCCGATAACTACTACATCTATCCCGATTTTGCCAAGGCCTCTCCCTTTGGGATGACGTGCGTTTTCCGTAGGAAAACTTAGGCCGGAGAGGGCAAACGAGGTTTCTGCTTTTTCGACAGTCTGAGCCGCTGTCCGAAAACTGCGGCAATGCATCCGAAATTACGGCAGGCTCTCGATATATTCCTCCACAAAAGCCAGCGCCCCGCCTACCGCAGCGGCTTCCTGCGGATACCGGCAGGCCTTCAGGTACGCGCTGTCGCTTTCAAATTTATTGTAGGCCCGTACACGCCTGCCCAGCTCGCCCATATCGGCCGCCAAAAACGGCCCCACATATCCGCCCAGTACAATATCGCAGTCAAAGGCCATCCGCAGGTTGGAAACAGCCACCGCCAGATAATCCAGATATTCGTCCCAACGGGCTTTATGGACCGGCTCACCCTCCTGCAAACGGGCAAAAAAGTCCTCCAACCGCTCGTCCAGCCCTTCCGTCAGCCTGAGCGCCGAGCAATAGGCGTCCAGACAGCCGTCCTTCCCGCAATAACAGCGCCTGCCGCCCTTTTCCAGGATCATATGCCCAAACTCGGCACTTTTAAAGCAGTCCCCGACTACGATTGCCTGATGGTAATAAATCGCACCGCCAACACTGTTGCTGAGCAGCAGATAGACCGCGTCACGGCTGCTGCCGACCAGCTCCGCATAGGCCGCGCTGTTGGCGTCGTTAAAAAAACGCACCGGATAAGGAATCCTCTGCTCCAAATCCTTTAGGCTGACGTTTTCGAGGTGCAGCAGATGAGAACGGTTCAATAGGCTGCGGTCGCTGTCGACAATACCGGGAAGAGAAACCCCGACCCCCAGCAGACTGCCCTCCGCGCCCGGATACCGCCTTAAAAATGCCTGTAAACCGTCTACAACCCGCTCCCAATAGGACGGCGTATGCGCAAACGGACAGCGGGCCCTGTCGGCGGCGATCATGCTGCCGTCCAGGCCGAGCAGCAGATAGCTGATATGATTCGCGGTCACGTCGATCCCCGCGGCATACCGGAAACCGGCGTTCACCGACAGTGCCCGTGCCTTCCGCCCGCCCCGGGACTGATAAACGCCGGATTCACACAGGATCCCACTGTCCAACAGGTCGGTCGCGGCCTGAAGGACGGTCGGCATACTCAGGCCCAGCTCCTGGGAAAGCTGCTGGCGGGAGGCCTCCTTATGATGCAGGATATAGCGGGCGATCCGCGCCCGGTTGGATTGCTTATGGGGGATCGGCTGCGGCATAAACCTTGCCCTCCTTGTCCGTTTGTTTTCCTTTATTATACCAACTTTTTCGGAAAACGTAAAGACAGATTATCTTCTGCGGGTTTTCGGACAACACCCGATATAAGATAAACGCCCCCGGCCGTACGACCGGGGGAAAGGACTTTTCTATCATATAATTTTTTCAATATATCTTATCTCAAAACATTTCCTAATCGACACAGGTCATAATATCGAGAATCTCCCGGTCGGTTTCCTTCATGCCGTCATGGCCCAGACGGCAGATATTCCGGATCGTATTCTCGACGCCCAGGGAAACAATCCCGTCCCCGCCGTAAAACTGCTGCCCCATCTGAAACATCTCATAGCCCATAAGCCCCGCGTCGACGGCAATCGCAATCTTCGCGGCACAGGAGGCTTTCGCGCCGTCGCAGACGATGCCGGAGGTGATCGCAAGGGCATTGACAACCGTATGTGCCACTTCGGTAAACCGGCCGCCCTGCAGCCACGCAATGCCCGCCCCGGCCGCCGCTCCGGCAGAAACCGCGCCGCAGTACGCCGACAGGCAGCCGATGCTGGACTTGATATGGATCGCCAGCAGGTTGGAGATCAGCAGGGCGCGATAGATCAGTTCCTTATCTGCGTGCAGGCAGGCTCCGTATTCCAGCACCGGCAAAGACGCGGTCATACCCTGGTTTCCGGAGCCGGAATTGATGACGACCGGCAGCTCACAGCCGTTCATACGGGCATCCGAGCCGGCAGCCGCCCGGGCTTTGGCGCGGGTCCGGACCGAATTCCCCCCGGTTTTCAGCAGCACCTTGCCGATATTCGCGCCGTAATCGTGGAGAAGCCCTTCATCCGCAATGGCAGAGTTGTACGCAATCTGCCGATCCAGGATTTCGCGAACATCGTCGATATCTGCGATTTCGGCAAATGTACAAATGTCCTCTACGCTGAGCGCCGCATAGCCCGGCTTCTCGGCCGACTGCGCATCTGAACGGGGTGTATCCAGCAGCACCTCGCCGTCTTTTTCCAGATAGATGATACGGTCATGGACATCGGCGATTTTAGCGGTGGCCGAGTGACCATCACCGTATACCCGAACCGTTATGCTCAGCAGCCGACCATCGGTTGCCTGGCAGGCCTTAATGTCCGCCTTTTCCATCCATCGGGCAAAACGTGCCTTGTCCTCCTCCGTTACCTGGGAAAGGACCTCCAGCTTTAGATCCTCGCGCCCCGCGACAATCCCGATTCCGGCCGCTGCTTCAAGCCCCTTGGCCCCATTGGTGTTGGGATAATCACGCTCTTGACATTTTTGATGATATTGCCGCTGACCTCTACCTCGGCCCGATCCGGAAGACAGCCCAGCAGGCTGCGGGCTTTTGCCGCGCAATATGCGACCGCAATCGGTTCCGTACAGCCCATCGCGGGAACCAACTCGCTTCTTAAAATCTCAATATATTGTTCATATATTTTATCATGCCTTTTCATTATCTTGCACCCAATTTTCGACCTATCTGTATGAAAATTATTTTCATTTCGGTTTCATCCTATTCCATTATAGATCCGAGCCGCTGAAAGCGAAATCCTGCACCGATCCCCCTAAAACAAAGGGAAAAGCTCTGATCACCGGATGGGCAAAATAGCATAAAAGGTTGTCCCACCTGTGAAAAAAGGGATGGGAAAACCCTTGGGCAGTAATACTCCGGTATACGAAAGGCAGAGCACAAACTACCAAAGTGCCGGACAAGGGTATTTTATGCTCTGCCATCATGGAGCCGTTTTCTATCCGTGCGACGCCGCGATGGAACGAATCAAGGGATCCTATTCCCGGCCGCAGCGTACATCGTAAACCACTCTTTGCGGGTCAACGGGATTTCGGAGCCTGCACAGCCGTCCTTCATCCGCTGGGGCTTGGTGGTGCCGAGGATGACCTGGATACCGGCGGGGACGCGGGTCAGCCAGGCAACGGCAATGGCGGTGTTGGTGACGCCGTATTTCGCCGCCAGCCGGTCCACAACTTCGTTCAGCTTGCCGTATTTCTCGGTATCGCCAAGGAACGGGCCTTCAAAGTAACCCTTCTGGAAGGGAGACCATGCCTGGAGGGTGATCTCTTTGAGGCGGCTGTATTCGTAGATACTGCCGGTGCGGTCGATACTCTGGTCGATCTGCATATTGGTGGCGATGCCGCTGTCGAAGACAGGAGTGTGCACCACACTCATCTGCAGCTGGTTGACAACTAGCTTATGGCCAACGTATTTCTGTAACAGCTCGATCTGCATCGGGTTCTGGTTGGAGACGCCGAAGTAGCGGACCTTCCCGCTGGCGTGCAGCTTTTCAATCGCCTCTGCAACCTCCTCCGGCTCCATCAGCGGGTCGGGGCGGTGGAGCAGCAGCAGATCGAGATGATCGGTGTGCAGCCGCTTGAGGATACCGTCGGCCGCCTCCAGGATGTGCTCCTTGGAAAAATCGAAGTAACCGTCACGGATCGAGCATTTGCTCTGGAGGAGCATCTTGTCACGGATCGTTTCGTTCATGCCGATCGCCTCCGCGAACAGTTCCTCGCAGCTGCCGCCGCCGTAGATATCCGCATGGTCGAAGAGGTTGACCCCTTCTTCCATGGCGGTGCGGATCAGCTTCTCCGCTTCGGTTTTGGACAGGCTGCTTAAACGCATACAGCCCATGACGATATTGGAGACTGCAAGGTCGGTACCGGCAATGTGCAGATATTTCACGTCAATCAGTCCTTTCTGTTCATGATTCCTTCGCAGCGTTTACAGCGGTCTGCAGCCGTGCGATATCGATGGTGCCCGGAACGGTGCAGTCTGCGCCCAGCATAAAGCCTTCCCTGCCCATTTCTCCGATAATCCGATGGGTTTCGGCAGCGATCTCCTCCAGGGAGCCTTCGATCAGCAGGCCGTGGTTATCCAGCCCCCCGAGGACCGGCGCTTGAAAGAGCTTTTTGCCCTCTTTGAGCGTTAGATTCGTGCGGTGGGTATCCCAGTTGAACAGGTCGCCGGGATAACCGGCGTAGCGCTCCGGGCTGGAACGGAAACCGTGCTCCGCTTCGCCGCAGATGTGGAGGATGTTGTACCCGCCCGCTGCCTTGACGGCGTTTAAGACCTGCAGATCGGAGGGCTTCACCAGCTTTTCCCAGGCAGCGGCATCAAAGCGCTGCGGTTCGCTGAACTGGCCGGAGTAGTAAACCCCGGACGCGCCCGCGTCGATAAAGCCCTTTACCCAATCGGAAAGGGTGTCCGCCAGCTTCTGGATACCGGCGAGGATCGAATCGGGATCCTCGGCACAGTGCTTCATGAAGGTGGCGTCGTCGCTGCCGGAAAAGCAGTAGGTAAAGGATGCGATCTTAAAGGGACTCCAAACGGTCGGGAAGATCATGACTTCACCATTTGTCATTTCCTTGACCAGCCAGATGACCTCCTCCATCTTGCGGTACTGGAAACAGTCGCGGCCGGGGAGGGTGAGAGCGCGCCAGTCGGAGGGCTTTTCGATGACGGTGCCTTCGGTGACCATATGGCCGAAGGAATCGTCCATCAGCTTGATGATATCGTTGTCCAGGTCATGATAGAGCTTAACATGAGCCTGTGCCGTCTGTTTTGCGTCCAAAGCCGGGGAATAGTGGAACCAGAACCCTGCGGGGGTGTAGTCGGGGGCCTCACCCGCAAAAACTGCCTTCATGCGTTCAATTTTATTCATAGCAAAAAAATCCTTCCTTTCCGTATACTAAGTACAGGATATCACGATAAGTCGAGATCGTCAATTGCCAGCAGACCTTCCGCGTAAATGCGGATGGATACCAAAAGCTCCGCAATAACCGTGCATTCGTCCGGGCCGTGCGCGCCGCCGTGTCCCGGTCGGAAATACCCTTTTTTGTCGGGATGCTCTCCCCCGGTAAAGCCCATCCCATAGGAAATGGCCTTTTTCAGTTTCCTGGAATAGGTGCCGCCCGGCAGGACAAAGGGAGACTGATTCCTTCCGGTAATATCGTTAAAGATATCCGTAAGGATGTGGACAACGGGATGGTCCTCCGGGAAATAGTGGGCCGGATCCACCCGCTCCAATGTCAGCGTATAGCCGGCGCTTTCCGCCGCGCTCTGGAGTTTCTCCGTAATCCACTCCGCTTCCCCGGTCACGGGGTACCGGATATTGACCGTCATACACGGAGCGCCATCCTGCAGCGTGAGCATCGAACCGACACAGGTAAGCGGGCCGGATACATCATCTTCAGAATTGACGCCAAGCCCCGTCCCCAAATAATCGTCGTTGATCTGATCACAAAACGCGAGGATCGCCCGGTCCTCCGGGGAGAGGACACCCTCCTCGCAGAGCGCGTGGGTGAGGACGCGGACCGCGTTCACCGCGTGCTGAGGGAAAGCCGTATGGCCCGCAGACCCCTTCGCCAGCAGATGATATCCGTCCTCCGCCTCTTCTATTTCCACATTTCCCTCTGCGGAACGCAGTTTCTTGAGCGCCTCTTCGGAGCATTTTACGACGGCGCCCGCCTTGTCCGGAACCACATTGGGCGCAGTCCCGCCCCAGATATCCACCATATTCCCCGACAGCTTCGGCCCGGTGAAATGGGCGGTAACAATTCCCTTTTCGCCAAAGCACACCGGATAGTTGCTGTCCGCGATGATCGAAAACGACGGGACCGCATGATCTGCAAGGAACCAGGTCAGGTCTTCCATCCCGTTTTCTTCGCTGGTACCGACGAACAGCTTCAGATTGTGCTGCAGGGGGATCCCCAGTTCTTTTATGCAGCGCATGACAAACAGTACGGCAACGGTCTGGCCCTTATTGTCCTGGGCGCCGCGGCCGATAATCAGGCCGTGCTCGACAATGCCCTCGTAAGGCGGATAGTCCCAGCCATCCCCTTCCGGCACAACATCCAGGTGCCCCCAAAAGCCGATATCCTCCCCAGGGTATCCCAAATCGATTTCTCCGATCGTGTCCTCATAGTTTTTGACCTGAAAGCCATATCCCTGCGCGATGCGGAGCATTTCGTGCAGGGCATCCAGACACCCCTGTCCATAGGGCTTTACGGCAGAAGAAGTGTCCGAAACACTTTTAATCCGCACCAGCCGGACAATGTCCGCGATCATTTCCTCCCGATGGCCGTCTATCCACTTTATAATCTTTTCCGTCCAGTTTGACTGCATCTTACATTCCTCCTACGCGCGGATCAAGGGCCATCTCCCGCAGTACCTTTGAAACCCAGTTAAAGCGTTCCAGTTCAAAGGGCGGCAGGAAAGAGCAGTCCGCGCCAATGACCAGCCCTGCCTCCGACCCATTCTTTTCTATATAGTCCCGGACAATCCGCCTGGTTTCCTCTTCGATTTCCTGCTTGCTGCCGGCAAAAAGCAGCTTCCCTACACGGTTGTCAAAACCGCCCAACACGGGCCGTCCGCCAAAATACGCTTTCCCCTCCGGCAGCGCCAGCTCATCCACATAAATTGCCCAGTTTACCGCACGGGCAGGATAATCCCGCCAGCGGGACAAATCGTTTTTCCCGCCGTCCCAGGTACAAAAATGTGCAAAATTCCATTCAGAATAGCGATTGGCCGCATGAAGCAGCTGCAAATCGGAAGGGCGGACAATTTCTATAAAATCTTCTTTGGAAAAACGGCTGAACTCCGCCCCCTGGAAGCAGGCGAATATCCCCTTGCATCCGCATTCGGTCAGCAATTTTTCAGCCGTATAGGCAAGGGTTTCCCCGGTAGCCGACAAAGCGTCTATAACCGCCTGACGGTCTTCCTCTATAAAGGCCTTTAAGCGTTCTTCCCCCAGCTTTTTGATCAGCATAAAGGGGAAAAGAGATTCATCCAGGTATACACCTCGTCGCTCAGCAGCTCATTGACCCATTTGGCGCGGTCGAGGATATCCCGAACATAGGGATGGTCTTCCTTCACAGGGCGGATTTTCTTTAAATCGGAGACGTCCTACATTTCCAGCGGGAACGGCGCCGTAAAACCGTCATACATAACCTTAATAAAATCAAGGTCGGTCGCCCGATAAAAATCCAGGTGCTTTTGCGCTACTTCTTTATTGGTCAGGCTTACGCCGGCGCCCTCAAAATGCCGCCAAAAGCTGACCGGGATCTTATCTACCCTCTCACCCTTCAATGCGGATAAGACCCGTTCTTTTTTCGTCATGGAAATTTCTCCCTTCCGTCCTATTTCGCCCCTTTATAAATGTATCCGCCATATACCTGGCGGATACATTCCTAG
>CAYWRQ010000029.1:0-23790 GCA_964460915.1 uncultured Oscillospiraceae bacterium | reverse complement strand
ACGTCGACGCGCTCAACATCATCCACTATATGCACGACAAATACGCCTACGAAGCGTCCCAGATGGCGCTCCATGACACCCGGGTCGAGCGGCTGATGGCCTTCGGCATGGCCGGGCTGTCGGTTGCGGCGGACTCCCTGTCGGCAATCAAGTTTGCCAAGGTCAAACCTGTCCGCAATGCTGCCGGGATCGCCGTCGACTTCAGCGTCAAGGGCGATTTCCCGAAATACGGCAACGACGACGACCGGGTCGACGATTTGGCGGTTGAAACGGTCACCTATTTCTCCAGTGAGCTGAAAAAACACCCGCTCTACCGCGGCGCGAAGCACACCCTCTCCGCCCTGACCATTACCTCTAACGTCATGTACGGCAAAAAGACCGGCCCGACCCCCGATGGCAGAAAGGTCGGCGAGCCGCTGGCCCCCGGCGCAAACCCGATGCACGGGCGGGACGCAAACGGCGCACTGGCGTCCTTAAACTCGGTCGCGAAGATCCCCTACCGCAATGTCTGCCAGGACGGCGTCTCCAACACCTTCTCCATTGTTCCGACTGCCCTCGGCAAGGACGAAACCCAGCGGGAGCATAACCTCGTCGCGATCCTCGACGGGTATTTTGCCCAGGGGGCGCACCACCTCAATGTAAACGTCCTAAACCGTGAGCTGCTGATCGACGCGATGGAGCACCCGGAGCAGTATCCGACCCTGACCATCCGTGTCTCCGGGTACGCTGTCAACTTCAACCGCCTCTCCCGCGAACAGCAGCTTGAGGTCATCAGCAGAACCTTTCACGAATCTATCTAATGAATAATGAAGAATTATGGTATGGCGCGGTTCGCGCCATGATTGAATAGCTTCGCTCACGCGGGGGAGCCCGTCTATTATTGTGGCACCCTCTCCGCACGTTTAATTGTAAACACTCTATCTAGTCGTTCGACCGAAGCTCAGCAGTCTTCGGACGATTTTTGTCCCGTATGATCGGTTTGATAGATAGTCACATTCCACATTTCTATCACCCACCTCCCCGCACGTCATCCTGAACGAAATGCATCGTTATTGGAAACACGAAGATTCTTCGCTGGCGCTCAGAATGACAGACCGGACGCCGCGAACGTGCGGGAAGGTTTGCCATAACCATCCGATTTCAATCTCACCATCCCAGAAAGGAGGGTCTTCTATGCCCAAATATTACCACCGCCAGTGCGGCAAGGTTACCACCTCCGCAGGTGATACCCTTTATGTCGCGGAGCTGCAGCTGCTGATGCCGGACGGCAAGCTCCACCACCTCTGCGGCAGCTTTCCCGCCGGTGACAAGGAAGGCATCCGCTTCACTGCCGCCAGCGAAACCCTCTATGACCTGATGATCGGCAAGGCGGAGGAGGTCGACGATGATATCGTGTACTATGCGTCCTGGAGAGGGAGTGTCTGCCCGAAGGACAGCGGATATGAGGATGCGGCCGCGTTTTTGTACCAAATGGTGCAGGATAAATTCGGCAGCGTTTTAGAAAAATGACCATAAAAAAGCCCGGAACCAATCCACAGGTTCCGGGTTTTCCAATATTCATTACCGCGTCGCAATCTTGCAGTCCGCGCCTTCCCAAAGGTTCTCGTCCAGGATCACCTCGCCGATCCCGTCGGCAAGAATACTGCCGTGGACCGGGTTTTTCACGCTGTCGATGGCGCCGCGCACCGTCGCGGTCACCTCGCTGTTCTCAAACGAGAGGTCGCACTCCTCCATCTCGCAGTCCTCCAGCACCAGCCCTTTGCAGTAGCACAGCGGCTGGGTGCCAATGATCTTGCAGCGGATCAGCTTCAGCCCTTCGCTGTACCAGGCCAGGTATTCCCCCTTGACCACTGAATCGATCACCGTGATATTTTTGCTGTGCCAGAAAGCGTCCTTCGTATCCAAAACCGAGTTGCGGATGACCGCGTTTTCGACGTACTGGAAGGAATATTTGCCCTTCATTTTCAGCCCGTCAATATCCAGGTCGCGGCACTGGAAAAAGGGATACTCGCTCTCCAGCTCGCTGCTGCGGATACGTACGCCCCGGCAGATCCAGCCAAACTCCGGCGATACGATCTTACAGTCCTCCAAAACCGAACGGTCACATTCCCGCAGAGCCTTGATGCCGCCGAGGACGCTCTCCCGGATCGTCACATCCGCATCGTACCACAGCGCGGCGCGGCAGGTATCGGTCATCCGGACGTTTTCAATCGCCGCGTTTTTCACGTGCCAAAAGGGATACCGCAGATGAAAATCAGAGTTTTCTACCCGCAGGTTCCCGGCCTCCTTCAAAGCCGACTCCCCATCCGCCGGGCCGTCAAACAAGCAGCCCACGATCTCGGCATCATGGACCCCGTACAGGGCGCGTTCCTCGTCCAACACCAAATTCTCATATTTTTTCATTTCCATATCTCCCTTTTAATTTTTGAACAAAATTCCCTTTTGCATGATTATATCATTTGGAGTAAAGTTTAAGTCAATAGCTTTCGGGAAAATCTCCCTTTTTCCATAAAATTATAGGGTTATTGTACCGCTTTTTTCGTCATATGTCAAATACTTGAAAGCTATACGCAATAATGCTCTTTAGGCATAAAAAAACCGCAATGTCAAAACCAGACATTGCAGTTTGTTCTCCAATCCGCCGCACCCAAAATCACTCTGTCCTTCCAGGCAGCCTGTGAAAGAACCGCCGGACACCCTCCCTCAGCTTTTCCGAAGGACCGCCCTTTTCAGCGGGAACCTCCTGTCCCGCACCGCGGATCAGGATCGCGTCCTCCCCGATCACGAGGATATCCCCCCAGGGAATCAATAAATCCGGATCCCTGCCCAGGAGCCCGAACCAGCGCAGCCGCCCTCTGACCACCAGCGCATGGATATGGGCGGCCGGATGACGGGTTTCCGAGAGGAAGTTTTCCTTTCCCGCCTCCAGCCCCTCGCAGCTGAGCAGCAGCTCGTCGGCATAGCCCAAGCATCTTCCGTCCCCAATACATAAAATCTGTTTCCGGCCAAGGGCCCCGCTGCGCAGCTCCATATCATCACTCCCCTATGGATGGATATGCAGCAAAGCGGCCCCGTATGACTGCGCCAACACGTTCCATCATAATTCATTCAGGAAGGCACCTGTAGGGCCAACGTTTCCTACGCTCGTTTTTGACATACGGTTTTTCTGTATTCATGAACATTCTCTGTTTATGCAGGTTGGCGCATCGGAAAAACGGTCCGTGACCGCCACTATTCCAATAGTTCTTCGATCCGGCGCAGGACCTTCTCCTCCGCAAAGGGCACATCCTTCACCGTAAATTCCCGCCCGTTTAAGTAGGAGAGAGCGCACGGCTCCCGGAAATCGAAAATCAGCTTATAGGAGCAGAGAGCCTGGCTGTTAAACCCCAGCGCCCGCTCGGCACGGTTATCGGAGTACTTCCCGTCCCCGACCAGCGGACAGCCGATATAGGCCATATGGGCGCGGATCTGATGGGTGCGGCCGGTTTTCAGCTCTACCTCGCACAGCGCCGCCCTTTTGCAGCTTTTCAGCACCCGGTATTTGGTGATCATCGTCTTTCCGCCGGGAACCGGCTTATCGTATACAATCGCCTTGTTCTCCCGCTCGTCCTTGCGCATAAAATGGGAGAGGGTCGCCTCTTTTGGATTCGGGACGCCCTTGAGCAGGCAGAGGTAAAACTTATGCAGCTCCCGGTTTTTGATGCACTCATTCAGCAGCCGGAGCGACTGGGCATTTTTCGCCACGATCACGATCCCTCTTGTGTTGCGGTCGATGCGGTTGCAGAGCGCCGGGGCAAAGGACGCCTCCTTGTCGGGGTCATATTCCCCCTTGTTTACAAGGTAGTGCTTCACCCGGTTGATCAGCGTATCCACCGTCTCCCCGTCGTCCTCATGGACAATCAGGCCGGAAGGCTTGTCCACCAGCAGGATGTTTTCATCCTCGTATACGGCTGTAATATCCGGCCTTGCGCGCATAAACGCCCGCTTTTCATCCCGGAGGAAGAACTCGTCCGAGATAAAAAAGGTCAGCCGGTCCCCCGGCTGCAGACGGGTGCTGATGTCCGCTTTTTTGCCGTTGAGCTTGATGTGCTTGGTGCGCAGGAATTTGTACATCAGCGCTTTCGGCAGTTCCGGCACGGCTTTCAGCAGAAACTTATCCAGCCGCTGCCCGGCATCGTTCTCCCCAATCACCATTTCCCTCATAAAGAAAAGTCCTCCGGATCGTATTTCGGCAGCACCTGCACCTGGCTGGGCTTCCGCCGCAGGGGCGCATACTGGAAATGCCGGCAGGAGCCATGCGCCGATACAATCCCGTTCCGGCGGCAAAACACCATATCTTCCTCTTCATCCGGGCTCCCCCATTCGCAGTACGCGCAGGAAGGCTCAATTTTTTTACCGAATAAAGCCACTGGCATGGCCCCCTCCTCACTGGATTATGGCCGTTTCACCGGCCGATTACCTGTATTATAGCACACTTCCCGTCCCCCAATCAAGAGCAGCAGACAGGAAATGA
This sequence comes from uncultured Oscillospiraceae bacterium, assembly GCA_964460915.1. Classification (GTDB taxonomy): domain Bacteria; phylum Bacillota; class Clostridia; order Oscillospirales; family Ruminococcaceae; genus Faecivivens. The sequence continues at coordinate 19,277 of CAYWRQ010000029.1, read as the reverse complement.
CCAAAAACGCCGAAGAAATCCCCGAACCGGCAGACATCGACGGGACGGCGCCGGAAAAGCTGGAAAAGACCGAGACGCTGCCCAGCTCCGACAGGCCGCAGAACCGCTCGGCCAAAAGGGTCAGCAGCAGACTCAGCGGGAGATGGACCGCCCGCGCCAGATAAAACCGCCGCATCGAAATCTCGCTCCCCCGCAGAAAGCAGGCGTTTTGCATCCACACCGACACGCCCCCCAGCGAACAGCACCCCGCCACCATCAGCAGTGCCGCCCGGAACGGCATCCCCCTGGCCATGCTGCACCCGACGCTGACCTCGCAGCAAGCCGAGAGCCATCTTCCCGTCTCCCCCGGCAGCATCCCGAAAATTGCACCCGCGACCGAAAAGGCCAGCACAAACCCGCAGATGATCCCCATTCCCCTGGCCGCCGCCATCACCGCGTCCACAAACCGCTCGGAAAAGGGCGGCGGAAGGGCATCTTCCTTTTTTTGTACAGTTTGGCTCCTGCGTCCCCTGATGCCCATGATCACCCCGGTAACCAGCGTCGCCGCCAGCTGGCAGCCCCATAAAATCAGCCCCAGCTCCGCGCTCCCGAATACAAGCGTCCCTACACCCGCCAAAAAAGCCGGGCTGCACCCATAGGCCGTACAGAGGAGCGTTTCGGCCTGCGCGCCGGTGATTTTCCCTTCCTTTTTCATAGCCGCCGCCATCCGCGCGCCGATCGGGTACCCGCCGGTGACGCCGAGACAGAGAGCCGGTGCGGCGGCTCCCGGCAGCCCGTACAGCCCCGCAAGGGCACGAAACGGCGCGAACAGGATCCCCAAGGCCCGATGATCCGCCCGGCTGAGCAGCTCACAAAACACCATAAACGCAAAAAGCGACGGGATCACCGTCTGAAGACACAGCTCGATGCCGCTTCTAATCCCGTCCGCGACCCTGCCCGACTGGCCGATGAGCAGCACACCGACAAGCGGCATACACCCCAGCGTTAAGAGAAGTTCGGCCATATCGTGAAGTTTCACCCTCACCAAAACACCCCCAAACAATAATTATTCATTATTCATTATTCACTAAATACATTCTATCCAAATTCGATGCTCCGAATTCTCCCCCGTACCATCAGGCTGCTGCCCTTGTAGTGGAGCATCTCGATCTCGCTCCCAAACAGTGTACAGACCTCTTTTCCCAGCTTCAGCCGCAGGTACCCGTCCCCGAAATCCAGGATTTCCCGACAGTTTTCGGTATAGATGATGCCGTTCTCCCACATCTGAAACGGTGCGGCGGTATCGATTTTCCATTCGTCCAAAAACCTGCTGCGCTTTTTCCCGGCCAACCGTCCGCACCTCCCTTCCCGGTATTTATATTCAGCAAACTGCCCGCATATACATGGGACAAACGAAGGAAAGGAAGGATTGCGGATGGACAGCTTTGAACCGGGATGTTTGCTGATTCGGGCGGAAGGAGATGTAGTGCGGTTTATCAACAATTGTGCTGCCGAAGGGCTCGCCGTCCAGCGGTTTTGCGGCACAAACGGCGTATCCTTCGGATATATCCCCGCCCGCCAGTGGAAACGGGCAAAGGCGCTGGCGGAAAAAAGCGGCGTCTCCCTTTCGATCGCTGAAAAGGACGGCATTTCTTACACCTATTTGCGGTACAAAAAGCGGATCGGGCTGGTGATCTGGCCGGTGCTGGCGACCGGGCTGCTGCTGTTTTCCCAGTGCTTTCTATGGGCGATTGATGTCAACGGCTGCGAAACCCTTTCCCCGCAGGTCATTCTCTCCGCCGCGGCCGAAGCCGGGCTGTACAAGGGGCGGTTTCTCCCGTCCTGCGACATGGAAAAGGCGGCGGACTATATCCTGGCCGAACTGCCCGGGGTGGGGTTCTGCGCCGTCAATAAAATCGGCAGCCGCGTGGAAATCGAAATCAACGAGATTGCGGAAATCCCGATCGTCCTCCCCTCCGACCCGTGCAGCATCGTAGCCGCCGAAACCGGGAAGATCGTCTACATGGAAGTCTACAACGGCCAGGAGGACGTAAAGGTCGGCGAAGCGGTCGGCAAGGGCCAGCAGCTGGTCAACGGCATTACCGAATCGGCCGACGGCAAGACCCGCTATGTCCACGCCAGTGCCAAAATTATCGCGGAGGCCTCCTTTTCCCACGACTTTTCCCTCGACCTCCATCAGACGGAAAAGACCTATACCGGCCAGACGGTCCGCCGCCGCAGCCTTGAGCTGTTCGGGAAACAGCTTCCCCTCTACCTGCCGGACGGCGCACAGAAGGCGCTCTCTGTCTTCCGGCAGTGGCTCGAAAGGGCGGGGCAGTTCCTCTTTGACGGCCCGGCACCGGACCCGGACCCTGCCCCCCCGGAGGAAATCCTGTGGGACAGCGAAACCGCCCGCGCCCCGTTAACCCTCCTCGGCATCCGTCTTCCCCTGGGGCTGGTGACCGAAACCCGCCAGGGATATACCCAGGCCGATCGGGCCTTCACCGAAGAGGAGATCCTCCCGCTGCTGCAAAACGCGGCGGGCGCCTGGGAGGAGGAAAACTTGGCCGGCGGCGAGATTCTGCAAAGGCAGCAGCGGATGGAAATCATCGGGGATACCGCCGTCCTGCATATCGACTATCTCTGCCGGATGGATATCGCGTCCCCCCGTAAGATCGAGGTGACCTTTGCCGAACAAAACCCTATAAAATAACACGCGTGATCATGAAAGCCCGTTCACTGGTCAATCTAACTTTGGAAATGCAAAATCAAAAGAAAAATTTTGTCTATTCCGCATAGATACAATTTGCAAATTTTATGGTATAATACTAGTAATTTGAGGAATCACGATCTAAACGCCCGCCTGCCCCGGGATACCCGTCCCGATTTTCGGGGCCGAATATGGGGTGCGGCCCGGCATCGGTTCTCAACAAATCAAAACGGCTGCCCGGTCCCTGGGACGGCTTTGTACTGCGGGAGATGAAAAACACTGGCTGAACAAATTATCGAGTTTCGCAACAATGATGAAACCTCTGCGTTTTGCGGGAATTTTGACGAAAACATCAACATTTTCGCCAAGTACTGCCCTGTAACCCTGACGATCCGGGACGACGCGCTCAAAATTTCCGGTGAGGAAGGGCCGGTACAGATCTGTACCGCTGCGGCAGAGAGTATCCTTGCCCTGATCCGGGCCGGCAAGACGCCGGACGAAGTTTCCATCCGGTATGCTGTCGACGCGGCCGCCGGCGGAGAGGAGCAGGAAGCGCGCGGCCTTGCCTCCGACTGCATCTGCATCACCCAAAAAGGCAAGCCAATCTCCCCCAAAACCGTTGGTCAAAAGCGGTACATCAAAACGATCGAGCAGAACACCATTACCTTCGGCGTCGGGCCTGCCGGTACCGGAAAAACCTATATGGCCGTTGCGATGGCCGTTAAGGCCTTTAAAGCCGGAATCGTGAGCCGGATTATCCTGACCCGTCCGGCGGTCGAAGCGGGCGAAAAGCTGGGGTTTCTGCCCGGCGACCTGCAAAACAAGGTGGATCCGTACCTGCGTCCCTTGTACGACGCGCTGTTTGATTTCCTCGGCGCGGAGAATTTCCAGCGGCTCCAGGAACGCGGCAGCATCGAGGTGGCCCCGCTGGCGTATATGCGCGGGCGGACGCTGGACGAATCCTTCATCATTCTGGACGAAGCCCAGAACACCACAAGAGAACAGATGAAGATGTTTTTAACCCGTATGGGCTTTGGCTCCAAAATTGTCGTCACCGGCGATATTACCCAGATCGACCTGCCGGAGAACAAGGTTTCCGGATTGGTCGAAGCAACCCGCGTATTAAAAAATGTGGACGATATCGGTATCGTCCGCTTCAGTGAAAAGGATGTCGTCCGCCACAAGCTTGTCCAGGACATCATCAAGGCCTACGACCGTTATTATGAGGAGGGCAAAACGAAACGCCATGAATAAAGTAAAAGTGATCATTTCCAACCGTCAGAATGTTGTCAAAATCCCCACCGGGATCCGCCTGCTGGTCAGACGGTGCTGCAATGCGGCGCTGCGCCTGGAGAATTTCTCGGAGGATGCCGAGATTTCCGTTTCCTTCGTGGACAACGACGAGATTAAGCAGCTGAACAACCAGCACCGGAATATCGACGCCGTTACCGACGTCCTTTCCTTCCCGCTGGGCGAAAACGGTGTTTACGACCACAACGAGATGGGTGCCGCCATGCTGGGCGACATCGTTATTTCCATGCCCAAAGCCGTGGAACAGGCGGAGCTGTACGGCCATTCCCTCCAGCGCGAGGTCGGCTACCTGACGGCCCATTCGATGTTCCATCTGCTGGGCTATGACCATGTAAACGGCGGCGTCGAGGCCGTCCATATGCGTGAAAAGGAAGAAACCGTTATGACGATGCTGGGCCTGCCCCGGGGCGCCAGCTACGTAATGGATGATGAGCGCTTCTAAGCCGCCCCGGTGGCGGTCGTTTGCAAAGAGCTTCCTGTACGCCTTCAGCGGGATTAAAGCCTGTATCCGGACACAGCGAAATATGCGTTTCCATCTCAGCGCGGCGGTTCTCGTGACCGCCTTTTCGCTCGTTTACAGGCTAACTGCCGTGGGGTATGGGTTGCTTTTTTTTGCCATCGGGCTGGTGATTGCGGCGGAGTGCCTGAATACAGCTGTTGAGGCGTCCATTGACCTCATTTCTCCCGAGCGGCATCCCCTTGCGAAGCTTGCCAAGGACGCGGCCGCGGGCGGGGTTTTGATCGCGGCGGTTACGTCGATTGCAGTCGGGTGCTGTCTTTTTCTGCATTTCCCGCAGCTGACTGATACACTCACCCTTATCTGCACAAGCTGGAGACTGGCGGTGTTCGTCCTGCTGCTCGCCGCCGGAACCTGGTTTACTTTTTTAATGAAGAATGAATAGTGAAGAATGAAGAATGGTATGGCGCGGGTCGCGCCATGATTGAATAGGTTTGCTCACGCGGGACGGTACGCCTATTGTCGCAGAATCTTCCCCGCACGGATAGGATGCCGGCTGGTTTGCGATAACCGTTGGATGGCGATGATACCCGTGTGAACCTGATTCAGGTTTGGGATTATCACGATGACCATTCCATGACCTTCAACCTGCTCTATACCTTTGAAAAAGAGAACCGGATTGTACAAAAAGAAGTGTTTGAAGAACATTATTACCCGGTGGCCAAACAGCTCCTGCTCTCCAAGCTGCGGGATATGGGCTATCAGGATATACAGGTTTGGGCCCACCCCGCGCAAATGGAAGTAAAGGCCATTGATAACGCAGACTGGTACACCGTCATTGCCCGGAAGGGCTGAGCCTTCCCTCATTTTACCCTATACCGAAAGGAACATACATTCATGAACCAACGAACCAAATCCGGGTTTGCGGCGATTGTCGGCAAGCCAAACGTCGGAAAATCGTCCCTGATGAACGCCCTGCTGGGCGAGAAAATCGCCATCGTCTCCTCCAAGCCGCAGACTACGCGCACGCGGATTTTAGGGGTACTGACCGACGAAAATGTCCAGCTCTGCTTTCTCGACACCCCCGGCTTCCATAAGCCGAAAACCAAGCTGTCCGGGCATATGAACAGCGTCGTCACGACGAGCATCGGGGAGGTCGACCTGATCCTTTTTCTGGTCGAGCCGATGGGGGAACTGAATGAACAGGAGCTGGAACTGATCGAAACCTTCAAAAAGAAGCATGTCCCGGTTATCCTCATCATCAACAAGATCGACCTGGTGTCACCGGAGCAGATTCTCGCCCGGATCGGGCAGCTGCAATCCCTCTATGATTTTGCCGCCGTCGTCCCGATCAGCGTCACCGGCCGCAGCGGCACGAATATTGTCCTGGACGAGCTGAAAAAGCACTGTCCCGAAGGGCCGTTTTACTTCCCCGAGGACACCCTGACCGACCAGCCCGAGCGCACCATCGCCGCCGAAATCATCCGGGAGAAAATTTTACGCAATATGCGGGATGAAGTCCCCCACGGTACCGCCGTCGTCATCGAAAAGATGCGGGAGCGGGAGACAAACCCCGATATCCTCGACATCGAAGCGACGATCTACTGCGAGCGCGACAGCCACAAGGGCATGATCATCGGCAAGGGCGGGCAGATGCTGAAAAAAATCGCGACCGATGCCCGCCTGGAGCTGGAAGCCTTCCTGGACACCCGCGTAAACCTGAGATGCTGGGTCAAGGTCAAAAACGACTGGCGCAACGACGAAAAGGCGATCAAATCGGTCGGTCTGACCTACGACGAGGAAAACTGACACATATTGACAAGCCTAGGCTCCGCATAAAACTTCCTGAACCGCGCATGATAACTGTGACGCTTCGGCGTATCTTTTATCCTATTTTTCAGCACTGTCAGGAGGTATCCCATATGGACTCTACACCACGCTGTCTGCCCGAGTATCCGGAACCGGCCGCACAATTCGGCCCGACTGACCCCAAAAAGCCGTCAGAGGATACCCGCTCCCCCTCCGGAACACCTTATGAAATCCCGGTTCCCCCGTCTATGCCCGACTCGCTGCCGGTGATTCGCTCGTGGGACCGTTTCTGCCATACCGGGAGCGTTCACGATTATCTCAACTATAAATCGATTGAAGGAGGCGGGGCTTTTGCACCTCAAAACCCATGGAATCGTCCTGGGGCAGACGCCGTTTGGTTCCCAGGACAAAATGCTGACCCTGCTCACTTCTGACCAGGGCATGATTACGGCCATTGCGAAAAATCCCGGGCGGAAGAAATCCCGCCTGGCCGCCGCCAGCGAAGTGCTGGCTTATAGTGAGCTGACCCTCTTTGAGGGGCGGACTCACTACATACTGGACGCGGCCGATCTGGAGAATAATTTTTTCCGGCTGCGGGAGGATCTGGACAAGATCTCTCTGGCGGCCTATCTCTGCGAGCTGACCCGGTTTGTCATCCCGCAGAAGGAAACCGGTGCGGAAACGCTCCGGCTGCTGCTGAACACCCTCTATCTGCTGGAAAAGGGTGCCCGCTCCCCCGCCTTCCTCAAGGCGGTTTACGAGCTGCGGCTGATGTGCATATCGGGCTTCCAGCCGGACGTCGAAGGGTGCGCCGGCTGCGGCAATACCGAGGGGGATTTCTGGCTGCTGCCGGGAGAAGGGATTATGCTCTGCGGGGACTGCCTGCCAGCCTATCTGGCCCAGGCCGAGCGCGAGCTGTACCGCATCCCCTTCCCGCAGCCCGTCCGCCGCGCCTTCCTCCACGTCATCCAGTCGGAACCCGAAAAGATTTTTTCTTTTAAGCTGTCCCCTGACGCCGAAAAGCTGTTCAGCGAAGCCGTCGAGGCCTTTACCATCTTCCAAACCGGCGGCAAATTCCCTTCTCTCGATTTCTACCATTCGCTCTGCTGACACCAGCCCCTTTAAAAAGGGGCTGGACCCCTAAACTTTTGTCACTGGTTTCGACAGAGGGCGAAAAACATAGCCCCGGCCCTCTGCGGGCCGGTCAAGTGTTCGGGCAGCGCGTTTTTTGTTTGTTCTCCGTACCAGCTTTTTGAAAAAAGCTGGGCAAAAACTTTCCTGTCCCCCTTTCCATGCAATAGCAAAGTGCATAGCCCCGGCCCTCTGCGGGCCGGTCAAGCGTTCGGGCAGTCCTATCTGCCATCCTGGACGCAGGTTTACAGCACAAACCGATGGTTATAATACCTCCACCCGTGTGTTCGCCTATTCTATGGGAGCGTGGGAAAATCTTTCGACAATAAGCATATTATCCCGCGTGAACATACCTATTCAATCATGCCGCGAACCGCGGCATACCATAATTATTCATTATGCACTATTCATTATTCATTTTTAATTAACTAAATAAAGAGGGTTGGACGATGATAAGACAACACACCCTTCCAGGGCCGATCGTCAAAAGAGCCGAAGCCTTCGATAAAGGCAGACAATGGTTAAAAGACCTCGACCAAATGATTAAAGAACTCGAAGCACAGTGGCATATCCGCGTCAGGGAAACCCTATCCGGCGGCACCCACTCTTTTGCCGCCGCTGTCGGCCGCGAATACGGAACGCCCTGTATATTAAAAATCCATCTGCCGGAGGATGCGCGTTTCCTGCTGCAAATTGCGCAGGAATGGCAAAAGAAGCCGGTGTTACCCTAATCCGTTCCTCTTTATTCCGGACAACGCAAAAATTCTTCGCTGCGCTCAGAATGACGGCAAGGGCAGCTGGGCGAAAATCCGGGAATGTTAAGCGGCGTGACAGGCAATATGTATATGCAGACCGGCGCAGAACGGCAGTAACCGTCCCCCACGATAAATCGTGATGCCCCGGGAAATAAACCTGGCGTGAATAATGCCGATGGAATAGACATCTTCCCCGCGTGGGCAAGCCTATTCTATTGTGCGCCGACCCGGCGCACACCATAATTATTCATTATTCATTATTCACTATTCATTATTCAATAAATACGCAAAGAAAAACTACACTCTTAAATCAAGATGGTGAATTACGATGATTGAACCGAAATACATCAAAACCCTCGAACTGGACAAAATCCTCTCGATGCTCTCTGAGCTGACCTGCTGCGAGACGGCAAGGGAAAAGGCGCTCTCGATCCAGCCGCTGACCGAAAGGGACGAGGTGCAGCGCGAGATCGACCGGACCAACGATATCTATCAGCTGACTGTCCGCTTCGGCACGCCGACCTTCATGGGCTTTAAAAACCCGGTCGGGCGGCTGAAGATTGCCCAGTCGGGCGGCACCCTCTCCTGCTCCGACCTGCTTGGCATCGCCGCCGTCCTGCGGCAGGCCCGCATCCTATCCCAGTGGCATAACCAGTGGGAGGAGGAGGAAAACGCCGTCTCCGAGCAGTTTAGCCGCCTTTATCTCAACAACTCCCTTGAGCGGGACATCACCGCCGCGATCATCAGCGAGGATGCGCTGGACGACAACGCCTCCCCCGAGCTGGCGGCGATCCGGCGGAAGATCCGGATGACCGAGCTGAAAATCCGCGAGAAGATGGACAAGATGATCCGCTCCTCGACCTATCAAAAATACCTACAGGATTCGATTATTACGATGCGCGACGGGCGGTTCGTCGTGCCGGTCAAGGCCGAGTACCGCAGCGAAATCCCCGGCATGGTGCACGATACCTCCGGCAGCGGCTCGACCTACTTTGTTGAACCGGCCGCCGTCGTCGACGCCAACAACGAGATCCGCGTCCTCCAGTCCAAGGAACAGGATGAAATCGAACGGATCCTCGCCGAACTCTCCGCCCGGTGCGGCGAGGACGCCGACAACATCATCTGGACCTTCCAGAACATCATCGACCTAAACGTCCTCTTTGCCAAATCGACCCTCGCCTACAAGATGAAGGCCATGGCGCCGAAAATCACCGACGACGGCCATATCGTCCTCAAAAAGGCGCGCCATCCCCTGATCGACCCGAAAAAGGTCGTCCCGATCGATTTCCATCTGGGCGACGATTACTCGACCCTCGTCATCACCGGCCCGAACACCGGCGGCAAGACGGTCACGCTGAAAACGGCGGGGCTGCTGACGCTGATGACCATGTGCGGGCTGCTGATCCCGGTAGCGGACGGTTCGAGCATCTCGGTGTTCGACGACGTGCTGGTCGATATCGGCGACGAGCAGAGCATTGAGCAGAGCCTTTCGACCTTCTCGGCCCATATGGTCAACCTGGTCAGCATCCTCTCGGTCGCGACCTACACCTCGCTGGTCATCATCGACGAGCTTGGCTCCGGCACCGACCCGGTCGAGGGCGCGGCGCTGGCGATTGCAATCCTCGAAAAGCTGCGGATGCGCGGCGCGAAAGTCGCGGTCACCTCCCACTATGCCGAGCTGAAAATGTACGCGATCCAGACCGAGCGGGTCGAAAACGCCTGCTGCGAATTTGACGTCGAGAGCCTGATGCCGACCTACCGGCTGCTGATCGGCGTGCCGGGCAAGTCCAACGCCTTCGCGATCTCCAAGCGGCTCGGGCTGGACGAGGACATCATTGAAGCGGCGTCCGGGCTGGTGCAGAGCGACAACAGGCGGTTTGAAGAGATCGTCGATTCGCTGGAAGCATCCCGCCAGCAGTATGAGGAACTGAAAAAGGCCATCGCCGAAGAAAAACTCGAGATCGACCGCAAAAAGGCCGAAATCGACGCCTACCAGGCAAAACTGGAAAAGGAGCGCGAGAAAGAGGAGGAACGGGCCAAGCTCCAGGCCCAGGCCATCGTCCGCGATGTCCAGCAGCAGGCCGACGCGATCCTCGACGAACTGAACCAAATTAAAAAGCTGAGGGACTCCGACGAGTTCAGCAAGATGATGCTGAACGCCCGTTCCTCGGTCCGCGGCAAGATGGGCAAAATGCACGACGCCGCCAACCCCATCCACGAGCGCACCAACGAAGGCTATACCCTCCCCCGCGCCCTCAAGCCCGGCGACACTGTCCAGATTTACGACATCGATAAAGAAGGCACCGTCGTCAAGCTCGAACGGGGCGATATGGTCCTGGTCCAGACCGGTATCCTCAAAACCCGCGTGCCGCTTCATAACCTGCGGCTGATCGAGAAAGAAAAGGTCAAGGTCGGCGGCAAACCGCTCGGCAGCGTCCGCACAGCAGGCGTTTCCCGGGGCGGCCGTTCGCTCGGCGGGCGGGGCGGGTTCCCGGAGGTTGACCTGCGCGGCATGAACATCGAAGAGGCCCTGATCGAGGTCGACCGCTTCATTGACTCCTCTATCCTCTCTGGCGTCCATCAGGTCACCATCATCCACGGCAAGGGCACCGGCGCTTTGCGTGAAGCGATCCAGCAGCATCTCAAAAAACATAAGAGCGTCAGTTCCTACCGGCTGGGCGTCTACGGCGAGGGCGAAACCGGCGTCACCATCGCGGAACTTAAATGATTTAATGAATAATGAATAATTATGGTATGGCGCGGGTCGCGCCATGATTGAATAGATTCGCTCACGCAGGACGGCCGGCCTATTGTCGCAGGATTTTCCCCGCCGTTCATCGTATTGGTATGTCTCCATTCAAAAGGTTATCGTTTACATAGGAATTCCCTGCCAGCCCGCGTTTACGCATAAATCCGCTGGTCTGTGCACGCGCTGACGGAAAGGCTAACAAGAAAACCGATAAAATGTGATAAAAACTATTCCAAAACATCGGTAAAATACATTCGACTTTTTACGAAAACATCGTTGCAGCCGCATATGAAATATGCTATAATGGGAGAAACAGAAGCGGCCCACCAACCGGGCGTTCCTGCTGTCAACAGAAAAGATACGGCATCCCGGTGCGTGAAGACGGTCCGGGACTGCAGGGAGGGAGTAAAACTATGACACGTGTGCAAATTCGTCTGCAGAACATGAAACGCGTGCAGGAACTGGCGCAGCTTTTGACTCCAATTAAAGGCGACTTTTTCCTGGTGTCCGGTTCGGCTGTTGCAAATGCAAAAAGCCTGATCGGTATCCTCGCGCTGGATTTGAACGAGCCTGTTGAAATGCGGATGATGGGCTGCTCGAAAGAGGACGAAGAAAGACTGCTGGAGAAACTGCGTGCGGACTACGAAGCAGAGTAAGGCTTTTATGAATATGGGCAGATGCAGCTTGAAAAGGCCTCGGAGTGTGTAACTCTGGGGCCTTTTTCGGTCAAACCATCAAACATCAACTGAAAAGGAAAGATAGTATGCAGCGGACATCCATCGAATGTAAAACAGCCGGCGCTGGCGGCGGGATTTATTTCCTTTCGCTGCTGCACCTGGACGAGGACGGGACCGAAACCCGGTTCTCCGGCTGGGTCAACCCCGGCATGCCCCTTTCCGCCAAGCAGGAGCAGCTGTGCGGCGTCACCAACGACACGCTGCTGCGCGCTCCGTCCCTCCCGGACATTTGGCAGCGGATTCGGGGCCACTTCCTCCATAGCCTTGTGCTCTATTTTGGAAACGATCTGGCCGTCCTGACCAAAGCACTTGAAGGCTGCGGCCTCCACGTCCCGACGATCTTTTCCCTGAACCTGCGGGATATGGGGCGCGGCGTGCGGCCGGACGCCTTTCAGGATCTAAAGGACTGCACCCTCCCGAGGCTTTGCGAAAGCTTCGGCGTAATCCCGCCGCAGGAAAAAGAGGAGCGCAATGTCCTTCTCTGTGAGCGGCTGTTTCAGAAAATCTTCCCCCTCTGCAAGGACTGGGAAACCTACATCGGGATGTACAAGCAGGCCGCTCCGCCCCCGGCCCCGCCCGCCTATACCTTTCTCGACTGCGAAACCGCAAACCCGCAGGGAATCATCTGCGCGATTGCCCTGATTCATCAGTCCCCCTCCGGAGACCTGAAAGAATATCATACCCTCGTCAATCCGCAGTGCCCGATCCTCCCGGAAAACACCGCCATCCATCATCTCACCGATAATATGGTGAAGGACAGCCCCACCTTTGATCAGGTCTGGAAGGAAATCCGGCAGTATTTTACCGACAGCATTATCGTCGCACATTCCGCCCTCAGCGCCGACCTTTTCTTCCTGCGCAGCTCCGCAAAGCGGTATCAGATTAATCTGCCGGAGGTTTCCTATGCCTGCACCTGCAATATGGCGCGCAAGCTCCTTCCAACGCTTGATAATCACCGGCTCGACACCCTTTGCCGCCATTTTTCCATCCCGTTGGAGCATCATAACGCCCTAAGCGACACCTATGGCTGCTACCAGCTGTTCCAGAAGCTATCTGCGCTGGCCGCCGGCAATGTGAAACCGTTTATCTCAACCTATGATTTTAAGTCAAAGGACGCTGCTTTCTCCTATCGTTCCCGCCCCTCGTCGCCCCGCCCGCAGCTCCCCGCAGAGCTGTTCACAGATCCCGGCACGATTGATTTTACCGCGGCCTTTGTCGTGACCGGGGACTTTCAGGCGGTTACCCGGGAGGAAGCGGAAGATATGATCAAGCTTCACGGCGGCGCGGTGAAATCCTCCGTCACGAAAGCCGTCCGGTATGTGATCGTCGGGTCCCTCGGCAGCGAACGCTGGACCCGCGGCTCCTACGGCCAGAAGATCGAAAAGGCAAAGGCCCTCGGCATCCCGATTGTTTCGGAAGACTGCTTTTTAAAGGCGGTCCGGCATAACGGATAAACCGCCTTTCCCTGCGGGTATTCCGCTATCCTGGTTCGCCCTCTAAGCTATGTACGCAGATGCTGATAAGTCTGTCCAGGCCCGCGTACTGCTCCCGGCAGGCGGCCAGCACCTGTTCTGTCTCCCGGGCGTTTTGCTCTTTTTGATCCTCCGTCAGATCCTCCGTCCGCGCCCGCAAAACCCGGGTGTGGTTTTCAATCTGCCGCCAGCAATCCTTTTCCTTCTGCAGGGTGTCGATGGTTTCCAATACCCTCGCCCTTTTTTCAGCATCTGATTCCGATTTTCGTTCCATATGGCCACCTCCATGGGTAGTATACCATAAATAAACCGGATTCTCTGTCGGATTCCGGCGATGAAATGGATCCATGATGACCGGATACCGTCCGTCAAAAACAGTATATAGTATTCCGGCAGGCTGATATACGAAAAAAACTGCTCCCGAAAAAAACGGGAGCAGTTCTCCTATAAAAGAGGGAGAGAGAAAGATGGACTGCGGTCTTCGTTCCGCATATCCATCCTATCATACCGGCGTCAAAAAACCTGCCGGAATCAGTCGACCATCTCAAAATTATTTGTGTCCGCAAGGGTAAAATATTCCTTCAGCGCGTCCGAAATCCAAACCTTCCCGTCGTTTCCGACGGCAATTACACCGTAATCCTCATCCAGATGGGCCTGCACGGCCTCGGCCCCCTGCATATAGAGGATACTCGACATCGCGTCGCACAAAAACCCGTCGTGCCCAACGACCGTTACGGCTGCCAAGCCGCTATCGACGAGATCGCCGGTAAAGGGGTCGATCAGCCCCGAAGAACTGTCCGCCGTACAAATCACCTGATCCGGCACCGACAGGATCCCATAATATCCGCCGTCCCCGCTCAGCGGGTCGCGCAGCCCGAGCTTAAACCGGCTGCCGTCCCCCTTCTGCCCGGTCATGACGGCCGCCCCGTCCATACAGAGCATCGCCCCATCTATATCGGCCTTCTGGTATTCCGCAAGGGCTTCTTCCGCGGCCATTCCCTTTACGACCGCGTTAAAATCCATCAAAATCCCCGGATGGACGATCGACGCTGTATGCTCCGTGTCCGAGAGGGTCACCTGCTGCCACCCGGTATAGGTGAGGGCCCAGCTGATTTTATCCGCCGTAGGCTCCCCTTCCCTCCAAAGCCGGGAGAGCGCCCCTATGGTCGGATCCAGCAGCCCGCCTGTCTCCTCCGCCAGCTGAAAAACGCGGCGCACAACCTGGTAGTCCTCCTCCGCCAGCACGGCCGGTTCCAGGCCGGCGGACGCGGCAATCTGCCCCGGGACGGACTCGGTGCTCTCCGAGTCCCAATGGGCGGAGACTGCGTACAGCCGCTCGTTCACTGCCCGGATCGCTTCGGGCGCGCCTTCTCCGTACGCCTCCTGCGCAACCTCTGTACCGAAGATCTCCTGCTCCCCGGTATAAACGGTCGGCGGCTCGGGCAAGCTGATAACGGTATCACTGTCTATAGGTTCTGTCGGAGCGATCGCCTTGGTATAAAAAACTGCCGCCGCGGCAATCAGCGCCGCAGCAATCAGATAAATGCGTAACGTTTTTATAGCCATCACCTTCCTATAGAATACTATAGGATATTTCGCAAAATCTGTCAAGCAGCAAATCACCGGCGGCCCGGATTAAACGCATTTTCCATGACCCGCATCCGATTCCCTATTAAAAGGATACCCCCACACAATAGAAAGGATGCAACGATCATGAAAAAAATACGGATTCTGCTCCTCACCCTGCTCACAGCCCTGTCCCTGGCCGGCTGCGGCGCCCGCTATCAGGACGGCTCCTACCGCGCCGAGGCCACCGATTTTGATCAGCACGGCTGGAAGGAATTCCTGGACGTCACCGTCAAAGACGGAAAAATTACCGAGGTGGATTTCGACGCCCTGCACGAGACGGATTCCAGACGGAAGAGCGAGGATATGGAGTATCAGCAGTCTTACCGGGAAGCGGGCCTGGGCACCGACCCGGCCGACTATACCATCCGGCTGGAGGACTCCTTGAAGGAGCGCCAAAAGGCCTCAGAAATTGATGCGGTGGCGGGCGCAACGACCTCCTCTGAGCATTTCCGCACGATGGCCGGGCAGCTCCAGAAGTCTATGGAAACCGGAAATACCGAAACCATCTATGTTTCTGTCGAATAGACAAAAATGACCCCTTCCTTTTGTCTGTTTTGCTAAGTTTTTTTGCAAATGGGTCCCAAAAATCAGCAGTCCGCAGCTTGCCTGTCTATCCAACCTCTGCTATACTATATGGTAATAGGGCAGGTTACTTTCCTGCCCTATGTCCATATTTTTGTTTCGCGTTACAGAAAGGACCTTCACTATGGAGCAGCGCACACATAAGCTACTGCACAAGCTGCAAAACCGTTGTCCGTTTTTTACAAGGCCATGGGTGCAAAGAACCGTTCTCATCCTGTTTCCCATGCTGATTTCCTTTTTGGCCGAGCTGGGCCAGATGGGGAGCCTTTCG
This sequence comes from uncultured Oscillospiraceae bacterium, assembly GCA_964460915.1. Lineage (GTDB taxonomy): Bacteria > Bacillota > Clostridia > Oscillospirales > Ruminococcaceae > Faecivivens. Next base: position 3,685 of record CAYWRQ010000029.1, on the reverse strand, counting down.
GCCCTGTTGTCCTTTATGGCAGACCGGATCGGCGTCTGCGTTTTCGTCATCCTCATCTCGACCTCGATCTTCTGGTTTTTGTCCCTGCTGCTGCGCAGGACCTGGGCTGCGGGCTTTCTCCAGGCGGCTGTCTATATGGGGCTGTCTGTCGGCGAGTACTGCAAATTCCGCTCCAGCGGCAACCATCTGCTCTTTACCGACCTGTTCATGCTGCGCAACGCCGGTGAGCTTACCCGGTTTACGGCGATCTCTATCAGCGCTCTGCTGATCATCTGCGTCCTGGCGGCGGCGGGGCTTGTTTTTCTGCTTTGGGGCTGCCATGTGCAGCTGCACGAAAAGTGGCGCACCCGTGGGATCAAGGCGGTTGTCGTCGGGTTTTCCACCGTCAGCGTCGTTGCCCTCCCGGCCTTTTTCCTGCCGATCTCTACGGTCCTCGGCATCGATACGACCTACAGCTACAACACCTTCTCGGAGGAGGAACGGTTTGAAAACAATAACCTGTTGGGCAACCTCTGCGTCTCCTTTAACCAGACGGTCCAGTCGATGGTAACCGAGCCGGAGGAGTATTCCCCCGACACGATTGAGGAGCTGCTGGAGGACTGCGCCCCCGCTGAACCGTCCCCTGCCGAAAAATCCCCGCCCACAGCCCAAAACCCGAACATCATTTTTATTATGTCGGAAACCTTTGCCGATTTCCGCGTCCTGGAGTCGGTAGGCGATCTAAGCGGCTATTACGCTGCACTCGACCAGATCAAAGCGGAATCCGACACCGGTACGGCCATCGTCCCCACCTTCGGCGGCGGGACTGTCCGGACGGAATTTGAGCTGATGTTCGGCCTTCCGGTCAAGTCGCTGGGCAACCCCACAATTCCCCATGACCTTTTGGAAAGCGACGAGGAGGCGGAAAACTCCTTTGTCTCGATTTACCGTCAGCTTGGCTACCGTACCACCTACATCCACCCCTACCTCTCCAATTTTTACGGCCGGGAGGATACATACGCGGAATACGGCTTTGACGAACTGATTTTCCTGGACGACTTTACGGTGGAGCAGCATACCTTCCACGACTATGTCGACGACGAAACCGCTTACCGTCAGGCAGCCGCGGTGATGGACGCCTCGGCCGGGCCGGATTACATCTATATTACCACGATGCAGAACCATATGCCCTACCTCAACGACGGCAGCAAGGATGAATTTACCTACTACCTGGAGGGGATCCAGCGCAGCTGCGAAACCCTGGAGGGCTTTTTGTCCCAGCTTTCCCAGCGGCATGAGCCGACGATTGTCGCGTTCATCGGCGACCATTTCCCCTATTTCAGCCCCGGCGACAACATCTACAAAAAGGCCGGTATCGACGCGGACAACTGCGTCAGCCTATATCAGCAGTCCTATCTGATCTGGTCCAACTGCGGGCTGGAAAGGAACGTCGCGCCGGATGAGCTGATTTCGGCCTTTTATCTGCCCCATCTGGTCTACCGCGCCGCCGGCCTTCCGGAAAACCAGTTCATCCAGGCGTTCTTGGACAAAATGGAGGCGCAGCCCTGTTACTCTGTCGCCAGCGATTTTTCCAAAAACGACCGGCTGCTGGACATGATTACCTATGACCGGGTCTGTGGGGAAGGCTATTCAAGCGACGAGGATATCGTCCGGATCATAAAGCAAAAACCAGTACATACCCATATTCCCGATGGCCAGGCAGTACAATAACCCCCAGCCCCTACAGAATGTTCGGATTGTCCCGTGCATTTTGTAGGGGCGCCGCATGATGGCGGTATATATGCCCGGCGTGTGCGCCCGCGTTCATGCACAAACCGCCTGTTTCGCGCCAACGGGCAGAGGTTCCATTCCCGGCAGCGCGAAGATTCTTCGCTGGCGCTCAGAATGACAGACGGGACGCGGTGAACGTGCGGAAGGTGTGCAATAAACGCCAGGTTGATGAAGTAAAGGCGGGCGGATGTGGTCATCCGCCCCTACGGAGTTTTCAGAAAGTCCCGTGTATTTTGTTGGAATTGCCTTAACCCAACACAGCCATAACATAGCGAACCAACATCGCCAGCCTCCTTTTACCCCGCAGAACAGCGTTCCGAACCGCCGTATGTACCCGGCGCGCCCCGCTATTTCTAAAAATAATCGAACGACGGAGGGCGCAGCCCGGAGGACCGCCGCGAACCAAAAGTTTTTGCCCAGCTTTTTTCAAAAAGCTGGTTCAAAAAGCTGGTTCAAAAAGCTGGAGCAACCTGGGAAAAATTCCCAGGTTGCTCCTATGTCACGAATCGGTACTGCGGAAAAGAAGGGAGATACACCAAAGGGCGGAAATCCCGACCAAGGTGAAGATAATCCGACTGATCATACCGGACATCCCGCCGAACAGCGCGCCAACCAGGTCATATTGGAATAAGCCGACACTTCCCCAGTTGATACCGCCAATGACGATGAGCGCCAAAGCGATCTTGTCGATCACATTCATAATTCATTCTTCCTTTCTGTTTTTGAAAACCTACGGCCTGGCGCAAGCGTGCGAAAGCCGCAAAAAATTTTCAAATCTAGTATGTTCCCGGCTTTCCTTTTTTATTCATTTGTGGTATAATTTCTTTTATAATCACTGTCGGGAGGACTTTCAACATTATGGAAACATGGATCAAAATTCTGATTGGCATCGGTATTCTGGCGGTCGTCATCGGCCTTCTGATCGGATGGCGATGTCTTGATACCTATCTCAGACGGAGAAAAGGTACCCTGGCCCACGACCGCGTGTCCGGGCAGCTCAAAAAGTTCGCCTCTATCCGCAGCTTTAAGGTTTTGCAGGATCTGACCCTGACAACCGGTAAAAAGGAAACCGTCAAAATCGACCGGGCCTTGATCACCTTTAACCATGTGATCCTTTTCCAGATCCGGGAAGAATGTGACACCATTTATGGCACTTTCAAGGACCCGACCTGGATCTCGGTCAAAACCAATAAGGAAAAACAGACCCTCCGCAAGGTCTCCTTTGACAACCCGGTCCTTACGGCGCAGAAGGGCAACGATGCCGTCCGGCGGATCCTCGCCCGCAACAAGCTGGGCAAAATCCAAACCGAGTTCTACGTCGTATTCGGCGACCCGAAGGCCACCCTTTCGATTGGAAAGGGAATGCCGGTTCTGAATTTAAAGCAGCTGAAAGCCCTTCTCGGACGCTCCAAATATTCGGAGGACGGCCCGGTCGACGTGGCGGAGGTCGCGGCGCTTTTGACCGGCGAAAAATAAGAGAAACCAGACTATCATAATCACAAAAATAAGCCAGCCGTAAGAAACACAAAACGTTTCTTACGGCCGGCTTTCTGATTTCTTAGTCCAGGAAATCTTTCAGTTTCTTGCTTCTGCTGGGGTGGCGGAGCTTCCGGAGGGCCTTCGCTTCAATCTGGCGGATCCGTTCACGGGTAACGTTAAACTCCTTGCCAACCTCCTCCAGGGTCCGGCTCTTTCCGTCTTCCAGGCCGAACCGGAGACTCAATACCTTCGCTTCTCTGGGGGTGAGGGTCTTCAGAACGCTGTTCAGCTGCTCCTTTAAAAGGGTATGGGAGGCCGCGTCAACGGGGGACGGGGCGTCGTCATCCGGGATAAAGTCGCCCAGATGGCTGTCCTCCTCCTCGCCGATCGGGGTTTCCAAAGAAACCGGCTCCTGGGATACCCGCAAAATCTCCCG
>CAYWRQ010000028.1:0-23947 GCA_964460915.1 uncultured Oscillospiraceae bacterium | reverse complement strand
AGCCGGGGCATGACGTCCTCCAGGGAGGTAACCTCTTCATAGGGGATTCCTCTGGGCTGCAGCACCTCCCGGATGATATAATCGGGAACCTTCAGCTCCTCCGGTGAGATCAGGACAAAACGGATGCCGTCATAACGGGAAAGGGATTTGATCAGGGAATGGACGGTGCGGCCGAATTTGAGGTCCCCGCAAAGGCCGATGGTCATGTTTTCCAGCCTGCCGAGCCTCCGCCGGATGGTCATCAGGTCTGTGAGGGTTTGGGTCGGGTGCTGGTGGCCGCCGTCCCCGGCGTTGATAACAGGAATTTTGGCGTACATCGATGCGCGAAGCGGCGCGCCCTCTTTCGGATGGCGCATGGCGCAGATATCGGCGTAGCAGCTGATGACGCGGATTGTATCGGCGACGCTTTCCCCTTTGGACGCGGAACTGGAATCCGCGCTGGAAAAACCGAGGACGCTGCCGCCCAGATTCAGCATCGCGGATTCAAAGCTTAAACGGGTGCGGGTACTCGGCTCATAAAATAGGGTGGCGAGCTTTTTATATTTGCAAACGTTCCGATAGCGGGTCGGATCCGCGGCAATATCGTCGGCCAGCCCCAGCAGCTTGTCAATTTCTTCAACCGAAAAGTCCAGCGGATCAATCATATGTCTCATGGTACAACCTCCTGTATACGTCATTTTTTTTATTATACACGCTTCCCCCAAAAAAGTCTAGTATGAAAGTTGGTCAAGAAGGTTTTGTGGAAAATGGAGTTTCTTAGACAAAAGAGACGGGGAAAAGGGAAGTCAGGAAAAAGAATCTAAAAAAGGCTTGTCACGTTATAGGTTTTTATGCTATACTATAGGAAATATAAGAGTGGGAAGGACGGATGCAATGGGATGATCCCAAAGGTTTTGTTTGATAATTGACAAACGCATCGATACATTCTATAATAGGAATAGTCGCAGCTGTCCGTGCCTGCGGGGCGGGCGGCCGGATCCGGCATACGGATAATAATATACGAAAGGGTTGGATAAAAATGGTTGTAAAAATATGTGTAGGCAGTTCCTGTCATTTAAAAGGCTCATACAACGTCATTCAGGCGTTTCAGCGGATGATTGAGAGCGAAAACCTGCAGGATGAAGTCACCTTGAAAGCAGCGTTCTGCATGGGCCACTGCACCGAAGGCGTATCGACGATGTTCGACGAGGAATTTGTCGGCAACGTCACGCCCGACAATGCGGTCGAAGTCTTCCGTAAACACGCGATGGAACCGATCGGACGCTGAGAGAAAGGATCTTTGCCATGGAAGTATTACAGTTCACGAAGGCGAATTGCCGTGACTGCTATAAATGCGTACGGGAATGTCCGGTAAAATCTATCCGTGTCAAGGACCATCAGGCTTCGATCATTTCGGAGGACTGCGTCCTTTGCGGCCGTTGTGTACATGTATGCCCGCAAAACGCAAAGGATGTTCGCGACGACGTCCCGCTGGTCAAGAAAAAGATCGCTTCCGGCCAGAGGGTAATTGCGACCCTTGCGCCGTCGTTTATTGCGGCCTTTGACGCGGCCGGTTTCCGTCCGATGGCGGAAGCGATGAAAAAGCTCGGCTTTTACGATGTTTTCGAGACGGCTGTCGGTGCGTATATCGTAAAGACCCGTTATGAACAGCTGATTGACGAGGGCGCGGAGCTGATCATCTCCTCCTGCTGCCATTCGATCACCCGTCTGATTCAGCGGTATCATCCGGAATGTTTACAGTATTACGCTAAGGTTGTCTCCCCGATGGAAGCCCACGCCAAGCTGCTGAAGGAGCAGTATCGCGACGCGAGCATTGTCTTTGTCGGGCCTTGTATTTCCAAAAAGGATGAGGTTGAGCAGTACTGCTCCGACCATGTCGATTTGACGATCACCTTTGACGAGCTGGAAAACTGGTTCGAAGAAGAAGGAATTACGTTTGATAATCAGTCGGCGGATGACAGCCGTTTCCGTTCCCGCTTCTTCCCCAAGCCCGGCGGCGTCATCCGGAGCATGAACCTGCGTCCCGATTTCCATTACATAGCGATTGACGGCGTCGAAAAATGCCGCGCCGCACTGGATGAGATTGCGGCCGGTGGTTTAAAGGGCTACTTTATCGAGATGAACGCCTGCGAGGGCGCCTGCATCAACGGGCCTGGTATGCCGAAGAAACGCCGCGGCCACATTATGGCCAACGTGATGGTCGATCAGGCGGCCGATACTAAGTCGGATTTTGACGTTGAGCACGGCCTGAACCTGTATAAGGAGGTTCTCCCCGAGGCTCACCGCGACGATATTCCCGGCGAAGCGGAGATCCAGAAAATCCTGGCCCGTACCGGCAAGCATGGCCCCCAGGATATGCTGGACTGCGGCGCCTGCGGCTATTCTACCTGCCGCGAAAAAGCGATTGCCGTATGGCAGGGCAAGGCAGAGCTGGAAATGTGCCTGCACTATATGAAGGAGCGGGCAGAATCCTTCTCGGATCAGGTATTTGAATCCTCTCCTAACGGCATTATTGCGGTCGACGACCAGTTTGTCATCCGTCAGATCAACAAAGAAGCGCTGAATATGCTTTCAATCCCGGAGGGGACAGATCCTGTCGGCAGCGATTTTGGCGAATATTACGACATTGTCGAGCTGGTGGACGTAATGGAGACGGGGGAAAATATTATCCATAAGCAGGCGCACCTGGATAGGAGCGACCTGTTTGTTGACCGTACGGTCATGTATGATCCCGAGCACTCCAATTTCCTCATCTTTTTGAAGAATATCGATGATATTGTCAAGGCAGAAGAAGCAGCAGCCGAGATGCGCCGTGAAACAATCCGTATTACCGACCAGGTAGTCGATAAACAGATGCGCGCGGTTCAGGAGATTGCGTCGCTGCTGGGTGAAACAACAGCTGAAACGAAAGTTGCGTTGACAATGCTGAAAAAGAGTATGCTGTGAGGCCCCGTATGAGATACTTTATTGAAAACAGTTACATCAGCTTAAACAAGCATGATGAAGAGCTGTGCGGCGACCGCGTTGAAACCGCATACTATAATGATACACAGACGATGGTGCTGGCCGACGGAATGGGCAGCGGCGTCCGCGCCAATATCCTTTCCAGCCTGACCTCGAAGATTATCTGTACGATGATGTCCAGCGGGATGTCGGTTGAGGATTGTGTGGAAACCATCGCGGCGACGCTGCCGATGCGCAAGGATGTTATGGTTGCCTACTCGACCTTTACGATTCTGCAGATCACGGCCGAGGGCGAGGCCTATATGGTCCAGTTTGACAACCCGCTCGCTATTGTGCTGCGGGGCGGCAAAGCGATCGAGTATCCGGTGGAAATCAATATCGTGGGGGATAAGACCCTGTACGAGACCCGGATGCAGGTTCAGCTGGGCGATACCTTCGTCATGTTCAGCGACGGCGTCGCACACGCGGGGATCGGCATCAGCATGAGCTTTGGCTGGCAGAACGAACATATCTGCAGTTTCCTGGAGAGCAAATGCTCGACCGAAGACTCGCCCCATACGATTGCCGCCAAGCTGGTCGACGCGGCGAAGGAGCTTTACCTCGGCCATATGGGCGACGATACGACGGTTGGCGTTATGAAGGTTCGCCAGCGCTCGGAGCTGTCGATTATGCTTGGGCCGCCCGCTAATCCCGAAGACGATATTCGGGTCATTGAAGATTTCCTGTCCCGTCCGGGCAAGAAGATCGTCAGCGGCGGTACGACCTCTAAGATTGTAAGCCGGTATCTGGGCAAGACAGTGGAAACCTGTCTGGATTATCTGGATCCGAAAATCCCGCCGGCCGGCACGATGGAAGGGGTCGACTTGGTCACCGAGGGCGTGATTACGATGGGCAGGGTTATGGAGCTTTCCCAGCAGCTGGTTGAAGGCACGATTTCGACCAGCTGGAAGAATCATAAGGATGCCGCTACCACCGTTGCAAAGATGCTGTTTGAGGACGCAACCGATATCAACATCTTTGTGGGCCGTGCGATGAACCCGGCCCACCAGAACCCGCAGCTGCCGATTAACCTCTCGATCAAGCTGAAGATTGTCGAGGTTATCTCGGAAAACCTGAAAAAGGCCGGCAAGCGGGTCAACGTTCAGTATTATTAAGAGCATAAGGCTGTCTGCCGGTATCCGCCGGCAGGCAGTAAGAGGTTATGATGACTACGGAAATTCATTGGCTGCGCGCTCCGGAGGATTTAACTCCGGTTTTTCGTGTGCGGGAAAATGTTTTTATGCAGGAGCAGGGGTTTCAAAACGAGTTTGACGATATTGACAGCACCTGCTGGCATTTGGCCCTGGCGGTGGACGGCGACGTCGTAGGCTGCGCCCGGATTTTCCCGGATCAGGACGGCCTGTGGCACGTAGGCCGCGTAGCGGTTATCAAGGCGTACCGCCGGTATCATTTGGGCAATCAAATCATGGCGGCCGTTGCGGACAAGGTCGCAGCGCTTGGCGGGACAGGGATGATCCTTTCGGCCCAGTGCCAGGCAATCGGCTTTTATGAAAAAAACGGTTATCAGATTGTGTCTGAGCCGTATATGGATGAGCATTGTCCTCATCAGGACATGATCAAAATGCTTTGAAGCGATAGGAGATCATATGATTACACATAACCTTTACGGAACGCTTTCCGACGGACGGGAAGTAATCCGGTACACGATCCGGAACGGACAGGCGGAGGTGTCGGTATTAAACCTCGGCGGCATCGTCCAGAGCCTGTGTGTCCCTGACCGGGAGGGGAAACCGGTTGATGTCGCCCTTGGCTACGATACTGCGGCGGGATGCGAAGCGTATCGCGGCAACTATTTCGGCGCGCTGATCGGCCGTTTCGGCAACCGGATCGGCGGGGCGTCCTTTGTCCTGAACGGAAAGGCGTACACGCTATTCGCCAACGACGGCCCGAACCATCTGCATGGCGGCAAGGACGGCTTTAACTGGAAGCTGTGGGAGGCCCAGCCGGCGGGGGAAAACGCCCTGTCGCTTCATCTCCTCTCTCCGGACGGCGAGGAGGGCTATCCCGGCAACCTGTCGGTAACGGTCACCTACACCCTGGACGGGACGTCTCTTTCGATTGCATATAAGGCGGAGACGGACGCTGACACGGTGCTGAACCTAACCAACCACACCTATTTCAATCTCGCCGGGGAAGGAAACGGCACCATCGAGGACCATCTGCTCCGGCTCAATGCACAGGCCTATACGGCTGTCGATGCAAACGGCCTGACGGTTGAAAAGGTAATCCCGGTCAAAGGCACCCCCTTTGACTTCACGGCGGCGAAACCGATCGGACGGGATATCGGCGCGGACGACGAACAGCTGCATAACGGCGGCGGTTATGACCATAACTTTGTTTTGGAGCCGTCCTCCGAGCTAACCGAAGCGGTGGAGGTTTCCTGTCCCCGCACCGGGATCCGGATGCAGGTCTTTACGACGCAGCCCGGCGTCCAGCTGTATACCGGGAATATGATTACCCCCCAGACCGGCAAACAGGGGCATTTTTATGGAAAGCGCAGCGGTTTCTGCTTGGAAACCCAGCATTTTCCGAATTCGATGGCCTGCCCGTCTTTTGCCTCCCCAATCCTTCGCGCCGGGGAAATTTACACACAGAAAACAGTATATGCTTTTTCTGTGGAATAAATTGCTGTCATCAGCCAAAACTGGCTGTGATGGATACAGAAATAAAGGAATTCGAAAGGAAGTAAACACATGAGCGAATGTAGTCACGATTGCGGCTCCTGCAGCGAGAACTGCGCTTCCCGGCAGAACCCGGAGAGCTTTCTCGAGCAGCCCAATGCGATGTCCACCATCAAAAAGGTGATCGGTGTCATCAGCGGCAAGGGCGGCGTCGGCAAGTCGATGGTCACCGCGATGCTGGCAACCCTGCTCCGCCGTAAAGAGTACGGCGTTGCGGTTATGGACGCCGACATCACCGGCCCGTCCATCCCGAAGGTCTTCGGCCTGCATGAGCGGGCGACGGCCAACGATTTCGGCATCCTGCCGGTCGAGACGAAAACCGGTATCCAGGTTATGTCGTTAAACCTTCTGCTGGAAGACGAGACGACCCCTGTGGTTTGGAGAGGCCCGGTCATTGCAGGCACCGTAAAGCAGTTCTGGACCGACGTGATCTGGAACGATGTCGACTTTATGTTTGTCGATATGCCTCCCGGAACCGGCGACGTGCCGCTGACTGTTTTCCAGTCGATCCCGCTGGACGGCATTATTGTTGTCGCTTCTCCGCAGGAGCTGGTTTCGATGATCGTCGAAAAGGCGGTCCGGATGGCGGAAACGATGAATGTCCCGATTCTGGGCCTGGTCGAGAACATGAGCTACGCGATCTGCCCCGACTGCGGGAGAAAGCTGGAAATCTTCGGCAAGAGCCATATCGAGGAGACGGCCGAGAAATACAGCCTGCCCGTCCTGGCGAAGATCCCGATCACACCGGCCATTTCCGGCGCTGCGGATAAGGGCGCCATCGAGCTGTTTGAAGGCGACTGGATGGATGGCGCAGCTGAGAAGGTCGAATCGCTACTGAAGGCGTGATGACCAGGGGAGAGAAAGCGGAGCAGTTCTTTTTAGAAGGGTATAACTGCCCGCAGACAGTTGTCCTCGCTTTTGCCGACCGGCTTGGGATGGACGAAAAGGTCCTAGCGCAGATGGTTTCCGCCTTTGGGGGCGGAGTCTGCCGGATGCGGGAGATGTGCGGCGCCGCGTCCGGTATGATGCTGATTCTTGGGATGCTGGAAGGGTATTCTTCCCCGGAGGACACCGAGGGGAAAACCGCCCTGTACACCCATGGCCAGGAGCTTTTAAGGGCCTTTGCTGCCAGAAACGGAAAAGGCAGCTACATTTGTGCCGATATTCTCGGCAAACCCCGGATACCGGAGCCGCCGGTACCGGAAGAAAGATCAGAAGGGTATTATCGCAGCCGCCCCTGTGCGGAAATTGTGCGGGCGGCTGCAGAGGTGCTCTCAGAGTACCTCGGAGAGTAAACTCTCCAAAAACGGCATTTGTTTCTGGTGCAAGTTGTGCAAATCGGAGAATCTGGCAAAAACAGAAAAAACCTTTGACAACAAAGGAAGGAAATGCTATAATATTTTTGCCGCTTGTTCCGGGCAGCTAAGCCGGGGATGTACCCCGCGCCTAGAGAATAGCGAGTTTATAGTAAAGGCAGGTGCCTTGTGATGTACGCAGTTATGGAAACTGGCGGAAAGCAGTATCGCGTTCAGGTTGGAGACGTCGTTTTTGTTGAGAAGCTGGACTGCGAGGCTGATTCCCAGATTTCGATCGACAAAGTCGTTATGGTTTCTGACGACAACGGTTTGAAGGTTGGCGCTCCTTATGTTGAGGGTGCTTCCGTCGGCGCTACCGTTTTGAAGAACGGCAAGTCCAAGAAAGTTACCGTTTTCACCTACAAAGCCAAGAAGAACGAAAAGCGCAAAATGGGTCATAGACAGCCTTACACGCAGGTAAGAATCGACTCCATTAACGCCTGATTCCGATGATTCGGGCGAAGTTTTTCTCTAAAGCTGGACACCTGACAGGCTTTTTGGTATCCGGACATGCCGGGTACGCGGACGCGGGCGAGGATATTGTCTGCGCGGCTGTCAGTTCGGCGGTTCAGCTCACGGCGAATGGTATAACCGAGGTTTTGGGCCTGCGGGCGCAGGTTCGGGCGGAGGGTGATACCGTTTCGCTCAGGCTGGATAATCCGGTGGCGAGCGGAGAAGCGGAAGCTTTTTTACAGGCTTTGCAGCTTCATCTGTCGGTACTCGCGGAGGATTATCCGAAAAATGTCAAACTTACTTGTACGGAGGTGTAACCCATGTTAAAGATCAGCATTCAGTTTTTTGCGCATAAAAAGGGCGTAGGTTCTACCAAGAACGGCCGTGACTCCGAGTCCAAGAGACTGGGCGTAAAACGTGCCGACGGTCAGTCGGTTCTGGCCGGCAACATCCTGGTTCGTCAGCGTGGAACCCATATCCATCCCGGTGAAAATGTAGGCATCGGCAGCGATGATACGCTTTTCGCTCTGGTTGACGGAAAAGTCAAATTTGAACGTGTTGGCCGCGACCGTAAAAAGGTCAGCGTTTACCCCGCTCAATAAGAAAAGTCAGCCCGGACTTCTTTCCGGGATAGAGCCCCGGAGCTTATGCACCGGGGTTTTTGCTTTTGTTTATAACAAGATTCTGTGTTGTATATTCGGCGCTTTACCGGGCATACAAACAGTATGCCATGTTGTAAAATTCAGAAAGGATATTCCATGTTCATTGATCGTGCGATGATTTTTGTTAAGGCGGGAAACGGCGGGAACGGGGCCGTTTCGTTCCATCGTGAAAAGTATATAGCGGCGGGCGGCCCGGACGGCGGAGACGGCGGACGGGGCGGCGACGTCATTTTTGTAGTGGACAAAAACCTGAACACGCTGGAAAAATTCCGTTATAAGAAGAAATATCAGGCAGAGTCGGGAGAGCCCGGCGGCAGGAGAAACTGCACCGGCCGCTCCGGTGAAGACCTGATCATCCCTGTTCCGGAGGGCACCATCGTCCGGGAGGCGGAAACCGGCCAGATCATGGCGGACCTTTCCGGAAATGAACCGGTTGTCATTGCAAGAGGCGGCAAGGGCGGAGCAGGCAACCAGCATTTCGCGACCGCGACCCGCCAGATCCCGCGGTTTGCAAAACCCGGTGCCCCCGGCGAGAACTTTACCCTGCAGCTGGAGCTGAAGCTTTTGGCGGACGTTGGTTTAGTCGGGTTTCCGAATGTCGGGAAAAGCACGTTGATTTCGGTTGTCAGCGGCGCCCGTCCGAAGATCGCGAACTACCATTTTACGACCCTTTCCCCGATTCTGGGCGTGGTCGGGTACGGCGATGAAGGCTGCAGCTTTGTGATGGCGGATATTCCCGGCCTGGTGGAAGGCGCCAGCGAGGGAGTTGGTTTGGGCCATGATTTCCTGCGCCATGTCGACCGCTGCAGCTTGATCATCCATGTGGTCGATGTCTCCGGCATCGAAGGCAGAGATCCGATCGAGGATTTCGAGAAGATCAACTTCGAGCTGCGCAACTTTGACCAGGAGCTGGGGGAGCGGCCGCAGATCGTTGCCGCAAATAAGTGCGACCTGGCGACCGAGGAGCAGATCACCCGTTTCCGCAGATATATTGAGGAGAGGGGAATTTCCTTCTTCCCGATCAGCGCCGCGACCCGGGATGGCGTGAAGCAGCTGATCGACACGGTAATCGACCGGCTGCAAACGCTGCCGCCTGTGAAGGTTTATGATGCGGAATATGTCCATGAGCTTCCGCAGGCCGGTACGGGCGACCGCACCAAATTCGAGGTTACCGAGGAAAATGGCATCTTTTATGTCGAGGCCGACTGGCTGGAGCAGGTCCTTTCCACCGTCAATATGGATGACTATGCCTCTTTGCAGTATTTTCAGCGGGTGCTCCGGGAATCCGGCATCATCGACAAGCTGGATCAAATGGGTATCCAGGAGGGGCAGACCGTCGATATCTTCGGTTTCCAGTTTGAATATATCCATTGATTGGAAAGGGGGTACCGGCTTTGGAGATTGCCAATATCACAAATCCAAAACAGCTCAGTCCTCTGGTTCTTGCCTATATCGGTGATGCGGTATATGAGCTGATGGTGCGGACCCGGATGCTGGCGGGGGGAAACGTGCCGGTACAAAAGCTGCACCAGATGACCGTTGCCCATGTCTGCGCGGCGGCGCAAGCGAAGGGGTATCAGGTCGTGGAACCGCTTCTTACGGAAGAGGAGGCAGCTATCTACCGCCGCGGCCGGAATACCCATAACAATATTCCGAAAAACGCCGATCCGGCCGCCTATCGCAGCGCGACGGGAATAGAAGCTTTGTTTGGTTTCCTGTATGTAAAAGGTGAGATGGAACGGGCACAGTTTTTATTCGATGCGGTCTGGGAGGATGCCTCCCAAGAGATGCAGAAAGGACTGTGACGCTCGGAAAGGTGGGATTGTCATGAAGCAGATGAGGTTTTCCCGGGAAATGTTCTGGGATATATTTCTTGTTATTGTTGGAACGGCAATTTACGCGGTCGGGCTGTATTACTTTATTGAGCCGAGCAATACGGCGCCCGGAGGGGTCAGCGGTATTGCCCTGCTGATCAATTATTGCACAGGTTTTCCCATTGGTACCGCCAGCGCGCTGATCAACCTCCCGCTGTTGGTGTTGGGACTTATTTTCCTGGGCAAGGAGTTTATTTTCAAAACGCTCTTGTCGGTTGCCAGCTTTACGGTCATATATGACTATGTGCTGACGCCCCTGCACTTTCCATGTTACGATGGGGAACGGCTGATTGCCTGTATTTTCGGTGGTGTCATAACCGGCCTTGGGCTTGGGCTGGTGTTTGCTGCGGCGGGCAGCACCGGCGGCACCGACGTCATTTCCAAGCTGTTGCAGCGGGTTTTCCCGCATCTGCAGATCGGGCGCTTGCTGATGATTGTAGATCTTTTGGTGGTTTTGGCGTCGATTGCCGTATATCATTCTACCGAGAGCGCCCTCTACGCCATTATTGTCATATATGCTAATACGCAGATGATCAACGTCGTTGTCTATGGCGGGGACAGCGGAAGGCTTCTCTATATCCTGTCCGATCATTACCGGGAGATTACCGATGCAATCATGTCCTCCCTTGACCGCGGGGTTACGCTGCTGGATGGAGAAGGCGGATACACAGGGCAGGATAAAAAGGTCGTTATGTGTGCTCTTCGTAAGACGGAATACTATAAGGTAAAGCGGCTGGTGCGCAGTATCGATCCCGATGCATTTATGATTGCAGCCGAATCCTATGAGGTGATGGGGGAAGGCTTCAAGCCGGTATCCTCCGACGATTAGGCAGCAAAAAGGCGGCCTGAAAGAACAGGCCGCCTCTCCGGAGAATGTTCAGCGGATCATTAGTTCTGGTGATCTCTGCAGTTCTGAGAGCTGTACTGGTTGTTTGCGTTCTGAGAATTCATATTGGTTGAATTCTGAGAGCTGCGGCTGGAAGCGTTATTCTGGGACTGCTGGTTTCTGCAGTTCTTAGAAGAATTCTGCGCTCCCTGCTTATTGCTTGCATTCTCCGTCTGGGTATTCTGCTGTTCACTGTTTCTCATCATAAAAACCATCCTTTCTGTGTTATGGAAAACACACTTGTAAACGGCATCCCGTTTACATCGACAAGTATGGGCGTACATTTGGATTTTATACAATAAAATAAAAAGAAAAGAAAGGGAGATTTTCATGTCCGGACATTCGAAATGGAACAACATCAAAAGAAAGAAAGAGAAAACCGACGGCGCCAAGGCGAAGATCTTCACCAAGGTTGGCCGCGAGATCGCAGTCGCCGTTAAGATGGGCGGCGGCGACCCCAACAACAACTCTACCCTGAAGGTCCTGATTGCCAAAGCAAAGGCCAACAACATCCCCAACGATAACATTGACCGTATCATCAAGAAAGCGGCTGGCGAGGGCAGCAAGAACAGCTACGAGAACAACACCTACGAAGGCTACGGCCCTGGCGGCGTTGCAGTCATTGTTGAGACGCTGACCGACAACAAGAACCGTACCGCAGGCGACGTCCGTCACTTGTTTGATAAGTTCGGCGGCAACATGGGCACTACCGGTTGCGTATCCTTCGGATTCCAGGAAAAGGGCGTTTTCGTCATCAATAATGAAGACGGCGATTATGACGAAGACAAGATCATGGAGGATGTGATGGAAGCCGGCGCAGACGACTTCACGATGGAAGACGAATCGGTTGAGATCACCTGCGAACCCTCCGCATTCGGCAGTGTCCTGGAAGCGCTCCAGGGCATGGGCTACACCTTCGAAACCGCAGAGGTCCAGATGGTCCCCAACAATTATGTCAACCTTTCCGACCCCGATCAGATCAAGATGATGGGCTTGCTTCTGGAAAAGCTGGAAGAGAATGACGACGTTCAGAACGTTTGGCACAACTGGGACAGACCCACGGATGACGAAGAATAAATTATTCGTTATCAGGGGCTAGAAAGAGTATTGAAACTGTGCGATCCGGATGGATTACGATCCGATCTACAATCTTATCAATGGCTTTCCTTTTGTCCTGAACAGAAACGGTTTCATCCGTTAAAAGCGCATATAGACTAGAGAGATTTTCCTTTGCTTTAACTGGATTAAAGATGGGGATAGTCTCTCTTTCTTTTTGTTCCAATACTTTGGAAATCTGGCTTGTAATACGTTTTTTGTTTTCGGCGTATTCTTGTAAGGTGTCGATCTCAGCTTCATAAGCTTCTTTGCAACGTTTCAGCTGATTATTCAATCGGGCGATCTGTGCTTCATAATCGACTGTGAATAGCGGCTTTGCAGGTTCAAATGTGACAGTCGCATAATCTGTTTTTAGATCATCGGCCAGATCGCGTACAACAGAAAGAAACAGATTAACCAATTTCCGTTCAGAAATCATTGTTTTCTGAACACAGCTTGCTTTGAACCTGCGAGTACATTTCCAGTTGTATATACCGGAACAGCGAGTATCCGGTGTCCGGGTATAAGCGCCGCCGCAAGTTGCACAGCGGACGTGGCCACACAGCCAATGCTTGCCCACCTCACGGGGCTGCTGCTTGTGTTTATGAGTATTCTTAAATTGTTGGAATAAAGCCTGCACGCGCTCCCATTGATCCGGCTGGATGATTGCAGGGAAGGCGTTGTCGCGCGTATATTCTTTCGCATTGGCAACAACGTGCATAGTCCCTTTCATGGCCGGGTTTGTAAGAATGGATTCTACCTGCCGGGAATCGAATAGATTGCCCCTATGTGTTCGGATGCCGCCAGCCACACAGTCTTTGGTAAGATTGTAAGCGGAAACACCCATTTCAAAACGATCATATAGGCTTCGGACGACAGTTGCCTCTTCCGGAATGATTTCATAAGCGTTGCCAACCTTCTTATATCCGTATGGCGGCTTGCAGAATAATTCTCCGCGTTCCAGCTTTTCCTTTTGGCCGCGCCGGACAGATTGAGAAAGGCGGATTAGGTACTCTTCATTGCCGATCGCGCGGATCGCGTTCAGATATTTCCCGCCTTCACCGGCTACATCCGGTTCTGTAACCGAAATGACCTGTTTATTGTTGCGCTGCAGCTCTGCGCGGTAGGCAACGGCCTGTTCAAACGAGCGGCTGAAGCGGGAACTGTCGTAAATGACAACGGCTTCCCAGTCTGCATCCGAAGAATCACGTATCATGCGCAAGAAGTTCACGCGCTTGTTTATCTTTTCGTACCCGCCAGATATACCTTCGTCTATGTATTGCTCGATGACCTTGAACTTTTGCCGTTTGCAATAGTCTTCAATGGTGTGCCATTGGGATTCGATAGAGTATTCCTGTCGGTCGGTAGACATTCGCATATAGCAGCATACTTTTTTCATGAAAAAACCACCTTTCCTTGAAAAAGGGTAGACTTAACCAGGCCAAGGTGGTATAATAAATCTGCATGGATTTGTTATAGGCCACCTGTGGCCACATGTATTGATCTCGCTCTGATGTTGCAGCATCGGAGCGGGATTTTTTTTGCATAAAAAATAGGGCGAAGTCTTTCGACCAAGCCCCGCAAAAATGAAAACTATCATTTTTTCCTTGTAATCAATACTATACTACAATGAAAAGAAATAGTCAATGTCTTTTTGCAAAGCTTTAGTTGTTTTCTGTAGCAAAGGAATTATCGGATTACAGCAAAGTCAGTCGAAAGAACTTCGCCACCACCCCGGATGATTACCTTAGGACGGTAATCAGGAGTATTCTTGTTTGTATTGCCGCTAATTTTCCAAGACCAAGATACATAGCCATTGGAATCTGAAATCTTTGTTTCATTTTCGCCTGTTACTCCTTGAGCAGTCGCAGGACCAGAAGCATATTCAACAATGATTGAATACTCGGTTGAGGGTAAACCTTGGACTTTTATGCGCGCATGAGAATTAGGAGATACAGAATCAGTTATACTGATTAACTGTAAAACCTGTTCATTTTCTGCCTCTTCAAGGAATTCCGATTCTGTTTCGATTTCGGGAACAGGTTCAACTAGTGGCTCTTCAGATGATTCATCGGCAGTTTCAACGGAAGATAAATTCTCTGAGTTTTCTTCAAGAGACGTATCTTCGGATAATTCATTTTCTGATTCTTCCGAGAATGAACTTTCTAAAGATGATTCTGCTTCGGAGACCATAGAGAGTTCCGACGGCTCCTCTGATATTGATATTTCACTTTCCGGTTCAGAGGTAAGTACGCTTGATTCTACACTGCTTTCCAAGGCAACAATATTCGCAGAAGATGAAGTAGTATTGAGAGCGGGAGCAGTATCGTTAGATGTGCTATGGACTATGGGGACTACTAATAAAACAACGAGCAGTATACCAAGCAATATACCGACAATAGTAGACATACCTGTAAATTGCTTTTTGCGGTGATAAAGATAAATAAAGCGGTCTTGCATATCACCTTCATTTTGAGGGGAAGGAAGTAAGCTGTCCTGATGTAATAGGTGACCAACAAGAGCCATATCTAGGACACGGGTTGCGGCTATGGCAATAATAATTGGGGAAAAGAAGATACAAAAAGCAACAACACAAATGTAAAAGAAAAATCCATGTTGGTTATTCACGTTTTTGTCCCTCCAAATCTACCAGATGCAGAAAAAAGAGGGATTCATTATATGCGCTTGAACCGGGGTAAGGCCGGAAAAGTCTATCTCCACCATCGCAACCGTTCACATATTTTTGAGCCGTAACTGATAGATTATACGCAAATTTTTCACAGTCTTTACGACAGGGTTCATCATCTAAATTCCCAAGAGGAATTTTTTTAACTTTGCAATAGACTGCATACGCAAATAGCGCGTTCTTTTTTCGCTTGTGTCCTCCCTTTAATCTGGAAGCAACCAGAGGCTTTATTGCTTCGTCGGGGAGGCCATCAATCTTGTCCTTTTTTATCCCAAGATTTAAGGCATACTGGGCAAAAGGCGAAAGAACGGGAAATGATTTTTCATTAACAGATTCATCTGGCGTTTTGGAGACAGGAGGTGTTTCGTGTACTGTATAAATTTGGTCAGAGATCACTTGTCCTTCTTCATTAATTGGCGGCATATTTGACCTCTCTTTTTTTTCTGATACTAAATGCTCCGGCAAGGGTTCTATATGTGGAGAAGGTAAGGGGATAGTTTGTTCCTCAAAACTCACATCTTGAGAGATAGGGGATTTCGTTTCTTTTTTAGGAGTAGCTGCTGATAAGAGATCGTAATATTCATCAAAAGTATGAAATTTACATACACGTTGTAACCAAATGCGAGGGGCTTCTATTACCGCCATTACAGCAAAAGCAAAGTCGTGAAACAAAGCAGGCGTTCCACCGGCTAGTTCATACATTTTTTTACGATTCTTTATGAAGACGGATATACGCTCTATTAGATCAGTTTTGATAGAAGCATAAATAAGAATAACAATGGAAACAATTACAGCGGTAAGAAAAGGATGATTTGTTATGAAGTTTAGGATAGAACAGACTATTGCTAATAGTAAGAGCCATATAGAACAACCCAAGGAATTGTTTTTTCTACCTCTTGCCATAAATTTACATCCTTTCAAGCACGCAGGCTTAAACTTGCGTGCTTTTTTATTTTTCCTCATTATCCATACGCAAGAAAATAATATTCCCTACGCGTTTTTCGATTCTTCATTTTGGTGGTATTTATCGGCCTTGAGCATTTGCTTCATAGTACCGCGAATTTCAGCACGATCTTCAATATCTAATTGCTCATAAAGAGTGAGCGCTTCTTTTGCGCTTGGACTAAAAGCAGATACCTCGTTTACATTATCCTGAATCTTTTCCTGTAATGTAACAGATGATTCAGGGTCCAGTTTATCAAAAAGTTGATCGACGGTCAGTCCCATTGCATTTGCTACTTTATTGTATATGGTAATGGTGGGACTAACTGTTCCGCCAGTTCCAGGTCGCTTATTCTTTTCTAGAACAGAAACATATGCTTTTGAAACACCGCTTATTTTTGCAAATTCGTCCATCGACATATTATGCTCTTGACGATATTTTTTGATAGCATCGCCTAGTGTCACTTTATCACCTTCCGCTTGTTCATTATATTGTACATTATACAAATAAATTGCGTAAATGGCAATAGACGTGTTTAACAAAATAGACATGATGGATTTGTGAAAATAAACAGTTGACATAATTTGTCTACTATGTTAGACTGATGACATGGAGGTGAAAACATGGGATACAAAATTAAAGAATTTCGGGAAATGGCCGGGATGTCTCAAAAAGCACTTGCTGAAAAAGCAGGTGTAGCACGTGGCATTATTTCTCAATTAGAGACAGGAAAGTCGGAGCAGACAACAATAAAAACCTTACAAAAAATTGCAAAAGCACTAAATACAACCATAGATGCTCTTTTTTTTAAAGATGCTGTCTAACATAATAAACAAGCGACTGCGAAACAGACTGTACATGAAAGCGGGGTGAGAAGATATGTGGCAGATACTTGCTATCGTCTTTATGATAGCGTTTGTTGTATGCCTGATAAAGGCATGGATATATTGGATTTCGGGATGCGCCTTGCTGAAATACATTGATGATAAGCAATACACGCATCCATCTGACGCAGAGATGGATACGTGTGTCAAATGGGCAATTATGAAGGCCCTTCATATTACGAAGTAAGAAACTGAGCACGTATAAGTTCGGTTATTACATTTGAAGCAATGGCTATAACTGCTTCAAGCGATTTAGAACCGACTTTAGAGGCTATTGACTTAATTCCATCAAAAATTTTGTCATTACGAATATTTTCGATAAAATCATGGCCTTTAGGTGTCAAGTCTGTGATTATGATTCTATATGTAGGTTGGCCAGGGATTTCCTTAAGAAGTCCAGCTTCCACACAATATCGAATATGATAGAAAAGTTCGTCATTTTCGTATCGTTTAAGCAGAATTTCTTGATATTCCTGAATAGTTTCTTCTTCATCGTCTTCAATGCATACTTTAATTGCTTGCATTGTACCGATATCGTAGAAGATGCAATAAGTGCGTAAGTCTGTATTGGTTTCTACACAAAGCAGAATGTCTCTTATGCAGTCAAGATTTAAGCGCATGTCTCCACCTCCTTTCCTTATACCAGTATATCACAGGGAGGGGCAGGCGGCAAGACGGAGCATAGTGAAAGCGGGGTGAGAGGGATGAAGAAAGAAGAATTCGATCAGAGTATGCACGACATTATTAAAGGAAATAAGCTCACTGTTGAAGAAGCGGTTCAGCTGCTCCAAAAACTTATAAACGATCTTGAAGAAGCTAAAAAAGCCCATCTTGATCGGCTGGGAAACAAGATGGGCGCGGAAGAACTTTTAGTCCGGTAAATCAGGATAGATAGTATCATACGCTTTATGTAATTCTGACACAATTTCATAAAGTGAACGAACCATATCTTCCGATTTCATTGAAGAAAAATCAGGCCGCTGGCTTAAAACGGTGACTGCAAGCATTCCAAGACTATCGCGAGTCACGATCTTAACCGGTAAAAGAGCATGAGAATTTTCCGGTTCATGTACAAATGCAAAATCATTCATGACAAATCCCTCCTTTCAAAAACAGTATAGCATATAGGAGAGGAAAGAGAAAGGATGAAAAGATGAACGAGAGACAAGAAAAAGCGTATTCAGAAACGATAGAACTAATACAAGATTGTAAGGTTGAAGCTGCAATATCTTTTCTGTCTATACTTGGCCGGCAATATGTATCCGCTGCGCGCCGAATTGTAAACCAGACCCCAGTGCGGGAACTAATTGGAAACATTCAATCAGAAAATCATTCTACAACAAATGACTGCGAAACAGACTGTACATGAAAGCGGGGTGAGAAGGATGGAGGATAAGCTCGACATCATTACAAAATCTCTGGCACACATTGAATCGCTACTTCAACGTATGCCAGAGATGATAGCGGCAGCTACTGTCATTGAGGAAGAACGCGAGCGAAAATTCCAGGCAGCAGGCCGCACCTATGAAGAATCTGTCATATTGTGCCCGGTTAATCAGAGATGATAAACCCTATTGGATGGCGCGGCTCAGATGATTCACGTTTAACAGCCGTTAATATAAAATTTAATTGACTTATATGTTGAATCAATCTGGCGGGAGAGTTTTCTATAGAACCATAGAATAGCAAATAGTCAGAACCACGACATTCAATTTTTTCAACGAGCATGAGTACTGAATGACCAAAGCTAGCAAATTGAAGACCAATTTCGATCGACCACATGAAAGCGGGGTGAGAGGAATGAGCAACTTTGCAATTCGGGTCGAGGTACAGCCGGGGAAGCTCAAGGAAATTATGGACCGTCTTACAGCAGCCCAGGAAGAAATATACCGGTGCTATGATGAATTAAAGTGGTTAGGAGTATTGACTGTCCGGGAAAGCGAGAACAGCGAAAAATAAAAGATTACCAGCGGGCACTGATAATCTTTCCAGAAATTAGTCGTTTTCCAATTCATGAATAAAGGTGTTCAGAACTTTTGCAATCTGATCAATCAGCCTGTTCATATCGTCAACGGTGCAGGGGCTTGAACCGGTTCCGCTGCTGGGACTGGCTCTAAATTGAAAGTTCCGTACAGCTTTACGCAAGTCTTCTGTATCAACCAATTAACACACCTCCTTCCCGATATCAGTATATCACAGGGAGGGGCAGGCGGCAAGACGGAGGAGAAGAAAGCGGGGTGAGAGAATGGTAACGATGTTGTTGTCAATTCTGCTACTTATCCTATCACTCATAGCGTTGGCAATATCAATAATCGGATGCATAAAAGGAGACCCATACACAGCGGCCAAAG
The DNA here is from genome assembly GCA_964460915.1 of uncultured Oscillospiraceae bacterium. Lineage (GTDB taxonomy): Bacteria > Bacillota > Clostridia > Oscillospirales > Ruminococcaceae > Faecivivens. The sequence continues at coordinate 5,053 of CAYWRQ010000028.1, read as the reverse complement.
GGTAGATTATGGGATTGGTGTTACTTATGCCGATACTTGTGGTAATCGCGCAGTTCGTGCTGCATGAATAAAATCATGTCTCTATTTGCTTCACTAAGCAGTTGGATTTGTTCGGCGGTCTGATGCGGCTGCATTAATAATTGGCCATACCGGCCGATCTTCTCTTGTGTTTCAGGAGAAGAGAACAGCATAGCGCTTGTAGACATTGCTTGTAATGATTGCATTTGTTCGGGCGATGGATGTAAAGGAAACCGTGATGCCGTTTTTAAGAAATCTTCATATGCTTTAACTCTGGCTTCAAAATATAGTTCAGTTGCCTTAATACGAAAAGCATTATGACCGGAGATTGCAGACGAGATTAGCGGAGCAATAATAGCAGCTAACGCAGATATACAAGCTGCTATAGCGGAGACAAAGGCAACGAGTAAAGATCTTTCCATAGTGATTTCCTCCTTTTTAACCAGTATATCACGAGGAAAGGTAAAGAACAAGACAGAAGGAGAAGAAAGCGGGGTGAGAAGGATGAAGAAAGAAATGGATGCTTCTCAGATGCAAGGAAAGCTGGTGTACGGTTTAGAATTCGATCCAGCAAGGCGGGAGGTAAAAATTTATCCTTTAAATGATGAAATGTGTATCATCATGCGAGGGGAAAAGGAAGTAGAACAGTTTGCTAAAAATCTAATGGATCTATTCCGATAATACTATGGATTTGCAAAATACCCGATGTAGGAAGAATCTTTTGTCGCGTTTGTTTTAAATATTGAGCAATAGCTGTTTTGCATTCGTTTTGTGTGAGAAGGCGGTAAGCAAAAATTTCTATTGTTAATTTGCCAACACGTACAGTGGTTTTAACATTTGGGTATAAATCGTTCATGAAAACACCTCCTTCCCTAGAACCATTTTACCATGCAGAGGGAGGGAGTACAAGAAAGGAAGGAATCAAAATGGCAAAATCTGAATGGAAAATTCGCGAGGTTAGTGTAAAATTTCGTGATGGAACAGTAAAGCCCATAGCCGAAGTAACAAGAAAGCAGCGTCTTGCTATGCAGGATGCCGCTATGAAGAGCGCCGGATATGAGCGGATTCAGCACGAAAAGGAAGATACAAATAGTCTTCTTAGTGCGGGTATATAAGAAAGGAGATGAAACCATGGCCGTAATCATCAAGCGCTCCGGGCAGCCAAAAGCCCATTTGATTGTTCAATGATTTGGAGAGTACCAACACGTGTGTGATAAGTCCATAAACGCATTTCAACACACCTCCTTTCCCGTCCAGTATATCACAGGGAGGGACAGGCGGCAAGAATGAAAGAATTTAATAACCGCACCGAGGCCGAAAAGTGGATGAGGAGGACAAGAGAATGAACCAGACAAAAGAAGAGAAAGCCAGGAATCTCCGATACAAGCGTCCGGCGTTGGCATCGATGGGGTGGGAAACCATGATGTATGAGTTGGAGAATATCTCGGAAGGCTGCTACGATGTGCACTGGTACCTTGATACCGATGAAGACAATCTGATCGCAGCTTTTGACGGAGATGAAGATGAGGCCTATGAGTTCAAGATAGCTTTTGCCGATTTGGAAACAAAATGTGAGATGTTGTTGAGTGCCATTAATGAGCAATATGATCTCGGCGAATACTTTGATGACTGCACAGTCGCACTCATCGGCAACCGGTATGAAACGGTCGGATTTGACGGATATCAGGAGGACTACTACAGTCTCTCCAACTATGAGCAGGGGCTTGCAAGCACGGAGGCTGGCAAGCGGGTCTGCCGCTGGACAAAGGCCGATATGCTGTCAAAGATAGGCCAGTGCATGGGCATTCTGTTGGCGTATTACGATATACGTCAGTCCTACGATTATCTCAAGGCCACGATGGACATTCTTCGCGGCGAAAATCTATCGCTTATTAAGGTAATCAAAGAAATTGAAGCGGCATATGAGCGACAGACGGATGACTGGGAAGATGACAAAGAATTTAAAGGGCTTTGCGACATACTCCCAGATCGAGTTTGGATTGAATGATGAAAGGATGATAACCAATGGAAAAAACGATTGAAGGGATTTCCCCGCGCCGTGAAAAGGCCCACGCTATTTACGTATGGGCCGAGGGCGCAGTAAAGATTATCCTCGCGGCAGGAACGGCGGCAGGATGGGGAATCGGGGCGGTTTTCAGCATAACCGCACGATAACAGAAAGGAAGGAACAGGATGTCATTCACAGATAAATACAGACAGCTTTACCAGCTGTGCAATACTTGCCGGGATTGTATCCCTTTGGAAGAGCTGGCGGCATACTACGGCAGAGACCGCCGGACAATGGCAAACGCTATCCGGGCGGGACATTGCCCGTATGCATGGCACGCACAGGAAAACGGGAGATACATTATTTCCCCGGGTGCATTGTGGATTTGGGAAACGAAGGGACTTATTAACCCGGAAGTTTACGAGAATCCGGATTATGAGCCGTGTTTGCCTTTAGAAATCAGCCAGAAAGGGGAGCGGGAAACATGACCAACTTTGAAAAGATCATCCAAACTCCGAAGGCGCTGAAGCTTCTCAGCGTCGCAGGGTACATGAACGAGGAAGTAAACGCATGAGGACGTCGGGAGCGCAGAATGTTACGCCATACGAGCGCCGGAGAATGGTGCTCTGGTACAAAGACGGTGTAAAGCGAAGGGAAATCGCAGCCCGTACAGGGCGGCATTACTACACGGTCTGGCGGATCATCAAGGAAGAACTTATCAAAGAAAACGGAGGAAAGGACCATGGAAATGGCACAGTATGAAGCACGCTTTTGTTTTAAAAAGGCGAGAGCGGGGAGCAAAGAGAAAAAAATGCGGCGAACCCGGATGACACGGGAAGAAAGGCGCATGATCGCGAAAGGGATTTACCGGGAGGTCGAGAAAAACACCTTGGTCATTTTAGCGGGGATCGTAAAGCTTGCGGTATGCGGATGGTTCGGGATGCTGGCGGTCTGCTTCCATTTGAGTATACCGGTATCAGCCGATATCTGGGCGGCGGCGTGCGCCGGGTGCCTTGCGTACAGGTGGCTGGGACGGCTTATCACCATCAAGCCTGCGAAAAAAGAGCAAAATAAAAGGACGCTGCGATAAACACAGCGCCTTTTCAGGAAGTACAAAGGGTAGAGCAAAACCCAAGCCAAATAGGCTCACCTATATTATACCTGATTTTACAGGGAAGGGCAAGGGGAAAAAAGTGGAAAAATATAGAAGCAATCGGGAATCCCGAAAAAGGCGGTGCGGAAGCAGCAAAGCGGAAATATGCGCCGCGTGGGACACGGGAGAGAGCGCCGTCTCAATCGCGAGACGGTTCCAGGTTTCAGTAACAACAGTATACCGGTACAACCAAGAAAAGCCGCTTCGGAACCGGAAAATCACGACTGGTGAAATAAAGGCAATCCGGGAACTGCGGAGTGAGGGCTTTACCGGCTCAGAAATCGCCGAATGGGTCGGGATAAGCAAAAACACGGTGTATCGATTCATAAAGGGAATACCCAAAGGAGGGAACACGGGATGAAAGCGAGAACGCCGATACAAGGGAAGCTCCGGCGGGAGGTCGATTACGAGGTCAACCGTCTCAGCCTGTTACAGCGCGGGTACATTGTACAGTGCCTGATGCTGCTGTTCGGGAAAGCGCTGATGGACGGGGCGGACGGGAAATGCTGGGGGCCAAGGCGAGTCGAGCGGCTGATGAACCGGGTGTATCAGCTGGCCGAAGAGTTGTTTATCTTTTACAAGGATGAATGGACAGACGCGGTGCAATCCGAAATGGAAAAGAGAGGCGTTGAGTTCGATCAAAGCTACTGGCTCATTCCCAAAAAGGACGGGCAGCGCACCGAAACGCCGCTGCCGGCGCTTACACCGGAACAGGTTGCGTATATCAAAGAGAGCCGGGAGAAGGTCTTATCTGACGCGGAAAGCAAGCTTATTCATGACGGATGGAAATGGCACTAAAGGAGGAAAATCCATGACACCAGAGCAGGAAAGGAATTTTCAATCATACGGAATCGACGCGGTGAACGGCCTCATTTCCCGGGCGGAAAAAGATCACGTCCGTATTTCGGACGCGGTCACAGAATTTATTGCCGGGTTCAGAAAGGCCTGGCTGGAAGTGAAGAAAGAATTGGACGGAAAAGGATATTCCCCGTAAATACAGAAAAGAGGTTATGATATGCTCCGTGAAATTTACATAAACGAGGATGGGGATCCGGAAATGATAGAACTGCCCGACCCCATCAGAGACGGCTGGAAGGGATTTTGGGTAGCGGTTAGAGAATGGGTCGAAATGGCCGATCAGATATGGTGCTCCCCGCACCTCCTTTATATCAAGGGGGAAGGCAAACAGGCGGATGAAAAACCGCTGTGCCGGATAGAAAAAGCGGATATTTTCCCGCCCGGTATCTTAATTGGCGTGGTATGGAACGATCAAGACCAGCCGGAACCGGTCAGCCTGACGGACAGGCAGGCCGGAAAGATATATGAGGCTTTGGAAAAAGAAAATCCGATTCAGACAAGAGAGGAAGAAAAATCATGCTAAACAGTGTCAATCTTATAGGGCGGGTTACAGCAGACCCGGAACTGAAAACCACACCGGGCGGGATCAGCGTTATTACCTTTCGCCTTGCAATTGAGCGCAACTACGCGCCGAAGGGAGAAAAGCGGCAGGCAGATTTTATAAACTGCGTAGCCTGGCGGCAGACGGCGGAGTTTATCGCCCGGAATTTTCAGAAAGGCGCTTTACTCGCCCTTGAAGGAAGTTTACAGAGCCGGAACTATGAAGACAGAAGCGGGCAAAAACGGATTGCGTATGAGGTGAATGTAGAGCGGGCTTATTTCTGCGGCAGGAACGACAATCCTTCTGCCCTTCCCAAAGAAAAGGCTTACGAGAGCGGCAGGGAAGGAATTGGGGATTTTCCAGACGATGGACTGAACGGTTACGGTAACGATTTGCCGTTTTGAGTAAAAAAAGGGGAGACAAAAGTTTGAAACAAGGTAGCAGCAAGCACAAGTTGAAAAAAGGCGCAACAACA